>JAOIVP010000026.1 GCA_028224115.1 Candidatus Pelagibacter sp.
GCTAAAAAAGATAAAGCAAGACTATCTGGGCCTCCTGAAACTGCTACAATAAAATCTTTATTTAGAATTATGTCGTTTTCAAATTTTTTATAAATTTGAAAAGTTCTTTCATCTTTTAATTTGTCTATTAAAAATTTATGAGTCTTCTTTGAGGCATTCAAATTTTTTGGACTCATAGTTAGCCTTTTGGATCACTGATTGGTTAGCTTTTGGGTATTGAATCTCAACACCATTAATCATTTTACAACCTTGATCCTTTTCTCCAATCTGGATCATTGATACACCAAGTTTTAAAAGATTTATAGGGGCCTTATTTCCTTTGGGATATTTTTGGTAACCTTCTAAATAAGCAGATGCTGCATCTGTATAAAGTTGTCTTATTCTAAATGTTTCTGCATACCAATATTGAGCACTACCAGCTAATTCATGTTCACTATTAGATAAAACAAATTCTCTAAAAGCTCTTTCAGCTGTGCTGTAATCGCCAACTTTTAAAAAACTTGTTGCAAATTCATATTGTTTTTCAGCAGATAAGTCTTGTGGTAATATTTTTTCTTCTGCTTGAAAACTTTCAGTTACAACTGATGCTGTGGTATCAACTGATTGGATTTGTTGAGATGTTTCGGTGGTCACTGTATCTTTATATGAAATTGAACCAAGGTCTTGTGGTTGAGAACTACCAGGCAATACTTCATTAGATTCTATTTTTGGTTTTGAAGATAATTTTGTTGAAATTTCACCAGAATTTATTGCTATCTCTATATCTTGAAATCGTAATTGATTATCTGCTTGGATTTTTGATAATCTATTAGATAGTTTGTCTAGTTTAAAATTAATTTCCTCAAATTTATTTGTTAATTGTCTGAATTGATCCTCTACTTCTGATAATTTTAATAAATGCCTAGTGAGTACATCCTCAGAATTTATATCTAATTCCATATTTGAGTTTTCACCAGTAGTTTGGTTAACATTAACTGTCCCTGAATAAACAGCTCTTTCTAGAGTTTTAAGGTCATTTTTTATTATCTCTAAAGTCTCATAAATATTATGATTATCTGCATAAGAAAAATTTAAAATTCCTAAACTCAATAATAATAATTTTATTATTATTACTTTAAATTTAAATTTCATTAGAGATTAGATTTATGGTTATAAAAATGGCAAAAAAAAGACCCTAAAACTATTAAGCTTTAGGGTCTCTAAAATTTATTTACTTAATTTGCTTTAACAGTTACCGATCTTCTATTTTTAGACCAGCTTAATGGATTTGAACCAGCATCGACTGGTCTTTCTTTACCATAACTTAATACTGATATCCTGTCAGATGAAATTCCATAAGTCATTAAATAATCTTTTGCTGCATTAGCTCTTCTTTCGCCGAGTGCCAAGTTATACTCCCGAGTGCCTCTTTCATCAGCATGACCCTCAACAACTACATTTATGTTTGAATTTTTTCTTAACCAGGCCGCTTGTGCTCTAAGAGTTTCTCTAGAAGCTGTTGTTAAAACTGTCTCATTTGTTGCAAAGAAAACTCTATCTGGAACTCCATCCGCTAAATACTCGACTGTCTCTGTTCCAGTATAAATATCATTTTGTATTTCACTACCTGCTGTAGTGGTCTTAACTTCTTTTTTTGTAGCACATGCTGTTAATATTAGGCATGCTGCTAATACTAAAAGCGTGTTTTTATAAATTTTGTTAAATATCATTAAATTGCTCCTTGCTGGTAATTTCATTACATTACTTTTTCACAAGTAATTAGATGTTTCAAGTCAAAAAATCAAGTTATTTAAACAAATTATCTGATTAATCACTCAATAAAGATGACCATGATGGGTCTGAAGCATCTGTTTGAGTTTTTACTAAACGTTCATTGTAGCCAGTTAAATCAATAGACCACAGTTTTGCTGAAAAACCCTCTCCTTCACTATTGGTCTTTGTTTCTCTATAAAAAATTAAAACCCTGCCATTAGGCGACCAAGATGGAGCCTCTTGATAATAATTTTCAGTTAATAATCTTTCACCTTTACCATCTGTTCTCATAACACCAATATAAAATTTTCCTTTATGAAGTTTGGTAAAAGCTATTAAATCTCCTCTTGGCGACCATACTGGTGTTCCGTAAATACCATTCCCAAATGTAATTCTTTTCACATCGCTTCCATCATTTTTCATAATATAAATTTGCTGGTATCCACTTCTATCAGAATTAAAAGCTATAAACTTTCCATCAGGTGAATAAGATGGGGAAGTATCAATTGAAGGATGATTTGTAATTCTTTCAACTATTCTATTTTCTAAATTCATTGTGTAAATATCTGATTTACCATCTTTAGCAAAACTCATTATAATTTTTTTTCCATCAGGAGAAAATCTTGGAGCAAAAGTCATTCCAGGAAAATCACCAACCACTTCTTGTATTCCTGTTTCAATATCTAAAAGATATACTCTTGGTAAATTTTTAAAGTATGACAAATAAGTGACCATTTGACTTGTAGGATTGAATCTAGGTGTAAGCACTAGTTCATTACCAAGTGTTAAAAATTTATTGTTAGCTCCATCTTGATCCATAATTGCTAATCTTTTTTTTCTTTGTGTCTTAGGACCTTCTTCTGCAACATAAATTATTCTTGTATCAAAATATCCTTTTTCTCCAGTCAATCTTTTATAAACTTTATCAGATATTATATGTCCAACTCTTCTCCAATTATTTGGAACAGTGGTGAAAGCTAAAGCCATCATTTCTTTAGCTGCTAAGACATCCCATAGTCTGAACTCAACTCTTAATTTTTCATCTACATAACTTACTTTTCCAGTAATAAGAGCTTGTGCTTTTATTAAATTCCAATCTTCAAATCTTGGTTTTAAATTTGCAATATCTGGAGCCTGTAAAAACGCATCTTTACTTAAAGGGTTAAAAAGACCCGATGTTCTTAAATTATTTTCAACAATAATTGAAATTTCAGATCCTATATTTTCTTTATTAAGTATTTTTTCAAAACTTTTTTTAGACTGCTCATCAATTGATAGTGGCGATACTGCTAGTGGTAGAGGGCTTAAATTTCCTCTTGTTATATCTACTTCAATTAAAGCAAACGCTTTAATTGGTAATATCAATAACAAAAATATCAATATATGAATTTTTTTCATTTTTATTTATCTTAACCTTCTAGCATCTCTCTTGCATCAAAATTTAATTGTAACTCTTTCCATCTTTCATATCCAGTTGCTGGAACTCTTAATGGCTGACATAACTTTATAGCTCTTAAGGCACTTTCGGCCAAAACCTTATAAAAACCCTGACCTGGTCTATTCATTCTAGCATGATCTAAAATCTCAGTTTTTGTAACTGAACCGTCTGGTTCCACCGCTAATTTAATTCTAACTAATAAATCCTCATTATATGGAAGACCTAAAGGTATGCTCCAACATCCAAATATTTGAGCCTTTAAAGCATCTTCTTCACTCAAAGAAAGTTTAGTGTTTTCAATATTTCTTTCTTGATCTTGGGTAATATTATTATTTTTTTTTATTACTTCAGCACTATCTTCTTTTGCTTTATCAATCAACTTAGCAATATTATCAAGATCTACAAACTCTTTCTTTTCAAATTCCGAAACCTGTTTCACCTCTTTATCTAATTTATCTGGATTTTGTTTACTTTCTTTTTTTGTCTCGATTTTTTTTACAGTTTTTTCAGGTAAAGGAATTGCATCTGGTGTTTTGTTGTCTATTTTTTCATTTTGATCAACTGAAACAACTGTTTTTGTTTTTGTTTTTTTTACTTTTTTTGGTGGAGCTTGTTCTGACACTAGTTTTTTTTCTTTTTCTTTTACTTTTTCAATTATCTTTTTTGCTTTAGGGGCAAAAGGTATGCTTGTTTTCTCTGTAATTTGAATTAATTCAACTGACACTATTGGGGGTATATCTAATGGTTCTTTTGCTAAAAATGGTAAACTCATTGCTGTTATAAAAATAATTAATCCATGTAAAACAGAAGATATAATTATACTTCTATTCATACAAAATTACCTTTGCTTATATGGCTCAGATATTAAGGCAACTTTTGTAAAACCTGATCCAGATAACAAACCCATTATTTCTAAAACTCTTCCATAATTAATTGTCTTATCTCCTCTAACATATATTCTTGTATCAGTTCTATTTTTAGATACCGCTAAAACTTTTGCAATAATGTTGTCATATTCAACTTTTGCTTCCTGAATAAAAATTTCTCCTTTGGCATTAATAGACAATGTTAATGGTTCAGTTTCCTCAGGAAGTGAGTCTGCGGAAGTTTCAGGTAAATCTACTTGTACACCGACCGTAAGCAATGGTGCTGTTACCATAAAAATAATTAATAAAACTAACATTACATCCACAAAAGGTGTTACGTTAATTTCACTCATGGGTTCTTTTGATGAGCGATTAAATTTAAAAGCCATTTAAACTATTGTTAAAAATCTTTTTGAAAAATTTTCTAATTTTTGAGAGTATTTTTGAGAGTCAGTATTAAATTTATTATAAGCAATAACTGCAGGGATAGCGGCCAACAAACCTAGTGCCGTAGCAAATAGTGCCTCCGCAATACCTGGCGCAACAATTGCTAAACTAGTATTTCTTGAAATTGCAATTGATTGGAAAGAATTCATAATACCCCAAACTGTTCCAAATAATCCAATAAATGGAGCCGTAGACCCCACAGTTGCTAAAAAAGTAAAACCTTTATCTATTTTAGACATTTGTTTTTCAATTCCAACTTCTAAAAAAGTGCTCATTCTTTCACTTAAATTATTTTTAGATTTTTTTTTGAGTAAATTTTCCATGGCATCTTGAAACACTACTGCCATCGGATCATCAACTTTAGCCGGTAAACTGTTATAAAAAGTTTCAGCTGATTTAGAGCTCCAAAATTTTTCTTCAAATTCTTCCGATGATTTATTTATTTTTTTAAATAATCTAAATTTATCAATAATTACTGCCCATGAGTAAATTGAACAAACAATTAATATAATAATTACAGATTTAACAATAATGTCAGCTCTAAAAAACAAACTCATTAAAGAAAAATCAGTATTAGTTCCTAGTCCTACTGCTTGAGATGCGATATCAGCTTCCATGGTTACTAATCACACTTAAATGTGTCATGAATTTGTCTTATATTTTTCGATTACTATTCAAGCTTGTAGGTTTCATAATAAAAACTAGCTATTAGAATAGCATCAGCTTTATTAGAGTCTTTTTTTCTTGATAATTGAGAGGAAAAATAAGGAAAAATTTCAATTGCTCTTGTCCTGCTTGCATCTTTTTCTGAATTTATCAGGTTAAAATATTTTTTCCATTTAGCGGGCCTTACAAAATACATGGGTAATTGCATTGCAGAACATATTCCTTTTAATATCCCAAATGATTGACCAAAATTAAACATGCTGGTCACACCTTGGCCCGGCATAGCTGATACTTGTTCTATTACAATTTTAATATCTTTTTTATCAAGCTTTTTAATTCTTTCAGAAATTTCATTAAAAATTTGAGCGCCATTTACTTGTTTTTTATTTTTTTTTCCTTCAATCATTGTGGGCATTTCTACAACATCAATTATTTTTCCTTCATTAAAAAAACAAATTGATCCTGAAATACCTGGGTCAATTCCAATTACTAGCATCAATTATCACCAAAATTAACATTTGAAAAAACATTTTGCACATCATCATCATCTTCTAGTGTTTCTAAAAAATTTATCACTGTTTCTTCTTTTTTTTTTTCAATATTAACACTATTTAATGGAACCCATTCAATTTCTGTTGAGATAAAGTTTGCAATTATTTTTTCTAGTTTTTTTTTCACATTATAAATTTCACTTATTTTACATTGTACCTCATGAAATTCATCATGTGAAATACATTCATCTGCACCTGACTCTATTGCTAATTCAAAAATATTTTCATCAGAAATTTCTTTTTTATCAATTTTAATTATTCCTAATTGATTAAAATTATGAGATGCAGATCCTTGCGTTCCTAAGCTTCCTCCACTTTTTTGAAATATTGTTCTAACATTTGAGGCAGTTCTATTTTTATTATCGGTCAAAGTTTCTACGATAACAGCAATTTTATCTGGACCAAATCCTTCGTATCTTAAGTTTTCAAAATTAGATTCAGAATTATTTGAAGATTTATCAATTGCTCTTTCAATATTATCTTTTGGCATATTGGCAGATCTTGCAGCTTGAATTGCAGATCTCAATCTTGGATTCATAGCAGGATCTTTATCACCTAATTTTGCTGCTACGCTTATTTCTTTAGACAATTTAGAAAATATTTTAGACCTTTGTTTGTCTGCTTTACCTTTTGAGTGTTTGATACTTGCCCATTTAGAATGACCTGACATAATTTTTCTAAGTGTTTTTTAACTGGCCTCCACTAATATAGCTTTCAATATTATTTGCTAATCCAGTTTCTATATCACAATCAACAATTACACCACACAAAGTAGCTTCACCCAAAGCTGTAAAATGCTTTATAGAATTCTTCTTTAAAAATCTATTCAATGAATTTTCTGCATTCATACCAATGACTGAGTCATAGTCTCCACACATTCCTGCATCTGTTTGATAGCCTGTTCCATTTTTTAAGATTCTAGCATCATTAGTTGGAATATGTGTGTGTGTTCCAACAACCAATGAGGCCTTACCATCAAAAAAATGTCCAATTGCATTTTTTTCACTTGTTATTTCGCCATGAAAATCAACAACTAATAAATCATAATCTTGTTTTAACCTGTATTGCTTCATAAATTTTTCTGAAATCTCAAACACGTCCTCACATTTTTTCATAAAGACATTGCCCATTAAGTTAAGAACTCCAATTTTAATATTTTTCTTAGTATTATAAATATTAAATCCTTTTCCTGGCGCTGGCTCAAAAAGATTTTTAGGGCGCAGTAATCTTTCCTCTTTATCTATAAAATCCATTATCTCTTTTTGATCCCAAACATGATTTCCTGTGGTAATTACATCAACTCCACAATTAAAAAAATCATTACAAATTTCTTGGGTTATACCCACACCCTGAGCTGCAGCATTTTCACCATTAACAATTACAAAATCTATTTTTTTTAGCTTAATTTCATTTAAAAGATTATTCATTAATTTTGAACAACCTGATATTCCAACAACATCGCCTAAAAA
>JAOIVP010000027.1 GCA_028224115.1 Candidatus Pelagibacter sp.
TAAAGATAATCTTTAAATCTAATTTTTTATCTTTAGATATTTTTGATTTTATCAATGTAATTTTGTTTTTTTTAAACTCTTTTATTTTGGACTTCTTTGCTTCATTATAAAAAATAATTGTGTTATCTTTTTTGACAGTTTTAAATAGATAACTTTTAGTATTAAGATTTAATTTACTATCTAAAATAATTCTCTTAGGTGAAAAATTCTTTAAACTTTTTAATCGGCAATTTAATTTAGAATTATCTTTATTAAGTGTTTTACAAGAAACCATAATTGAGTCATTTTTGTATCTTAATAAATGAGTAAAATTATCTGATAAAGAGTTTGTTATTTTTTTATTACCTTTGCTATAAATTAAATTATTTTTTGATATAGCAATCTTTCCTGTAATAAAAGGTAGTTTATTTTTTTTGTTGTAAAAATAAGATCTATAAAACTCTGTAATTTTTTCTTTTAATAAACCTGTTTTAACAATTATTTTTTTAGACTTTAAAATTTTTTTTGATTTTCCATTGACTCTTTTATCAATATCATTAATTGAGTAGATGACTTCACCTACTTTTGATTTAATAATTGCTGATGTGCATGGAGATGTTTTACCATGATGACAACAAGGTTCTAAAGTAACGTACATCTTTGATCCTTCCATATTTTCATGACAATTATTAATTGCATTATATTCGGCGTGAGGTCTTCCCTTAAGAGATGTTTGTCCAATTGATATAATCTTATCATTTTTTACAACGACACATCCAACAGATGGGTTTGGCCCAGTATGGCCCTCTCTAGATTTTGCTAAATCAAGAGCAAGCTCCATATAAAGTTTATCTTTTTTGGAAAATTTATCTTTTTTTGTAGACATCAAGCTTGTCCACAAATTGTACAAAATCTTTTTCTTCTCTAAAGTTTCTATAAACAGAAGCAAATCTAACATATGCAACTGGATCTAATTCTTTTAGTCCTTCCATAACCATTGTTCCAATTGTATTCGTTGAAATTTCACTCTGACCAAGTTCTTCGAGGGCTCTTGAAATTTTGCTTATAAATTTTTCTGCTGTTTCAGTATCTATAGGTCTTTTTTTAAGAGCAATATAAATTGATTTTGAAAGCTTATCTCTATCAAAAGATGATTTTCTTCCATTTTTTTTAACTACCATTATTTCTCTAAATTGGACTCTTTCAAATGTAGTAAAACGCGCACCACAAACACAAAGTCTTCTTCTTCTTATAGCTGTACCATCTTCTGTCGGCCGAGAATCAACAACTGAAGTTTCACCTTTTTTGCAAATTGAACAAATCATTTCTTATAAATTCTTATATATTGGAAACGATGAAGTTAAAGTAATAACTTCATTTTTAACTTCATTTTCAATTTTACTATTATCATTAGGATTTTCAGATAATCCTTTAATAGTCTTGGTAATTAATTCACCGACTTTTTTAAACTCATTTAAACCAAAACCTCTAGTAGTTGCTGCTTGAGTACCAAGTCTAATACCAGATGTAATCATTGGTTTTTCTGTATCAAAAGGAATTCCATTTTTATTACAAGTAATATTTGCTCTAGATAAACTCTCTGCTGCTAAATTTCCTTTAACATTGTAGGGTCTTAGATCTACTAGCATTAGATGAGTATCAGTTCCATCTGAATAAATCTTAAAACCATTATTTTTTAATGTCTCAGCTAAGATTTTTGCATTAGCTAAAACTGATTTAATATAATCTTTAAACTCTGGTTGTAATGCTTCTTGAAATCCGGCTGCCTTAGCAGCTATAATATGCATTAAAGGTCCACCCTGATAACCGGGAAATACAGCTGTATTAAATTTTTTAGAAAGCTCTTCTTCATTAGTTAGAATTATCCCGCCTCTTGCGCTTCTAAATACTTTGTGTGTTGTTGAAGTAACTACATGGGCATGATCACAAGGATTTGGGTAACCTTTTCCAGCAACCAAACCTGAGAAATGAGCCATATCAACCATTAAATACGCACCTACTTTGTCTGCTATCTCTCGAAATCTTTTAAAATCTATTACTCTTGAATAAGCGCTACCACCAGCAATAATTAATTTTGGTTTATGTTCTAAGGCAAGTTTTTCGACATTATCATAATCGATAAGTTCAGATTCTTTATCAACATCATACCCGATCGCATTAAACCATTTACCTGACATTGAAATTTTTAATCCATGAGTAATGTGACCCCCAGAATTCAAGCTCATTCCCATAAACGTATCTCCAGGACTCAATAAAGCTAAAAATACCGCTCCATTTGCTTGAGCACCAGAATGAGGTTGTGCGTTAGCAAATTTACAATTAAATAATTTTTTTAATCTCTCTATGGCTAAATTTTCAGCTACATCAACATGTTCGCATCCATTGTAATATCTTTTACCAGGATAACCTTCTGCATATTTGTTAGTTAATACTGATCCCTGTGCCTCTAAAACTGCTTGAGAAACTATATTTTCAGAAGCAATTAGCTCTATATGTTGTTGCTGTCTTAAAAGCTCATCTTGAATTGCTTTGTAAAGTGCCGGGTCTTTTTTAGACAAGCTATCTTCAAAAAAACTTTTATAACTATCGTTTAAATAATTTTTTTCACTAGACATAATTAAATTTTTTTAATTCTTGTTGAATGTCTTCCACCTTCAAATTTAGTTTTTAAAAAAACACCAACAAAAACTAAGGCATTTTTTTTAGTTAACAGTCTTGAACCTAATGTAATGATATTTGCATTGTTATGCAATCTTGATAATTTTGTAGATTTTAAGTTAAAACATTGTGCAGCACGTATATTCTTATGTCTATTCGCCGCAATATTCATTCCCATACCAGAACCACAGACTAAAATGCCAATATTATCTTTACTAATCTTTACCCTTCTAGCTACTTTGTGAGCATAATCAGGGTAGTCAACTCTGTCATCAGAGTGAGGACCTAAATCTTGAAATGTTAATTTTTTTTTTGATAAATATACCTTAATAGCTTCTTTTAATTTAAATCCTGCATGGTCTGATGAAATAAATATTTTTCTCAAATTAATTAAATTTATAATCTAATACGCATGCAACTAAGTGAATTCTGTTTTCCTCACCTCCATTAAATGCATTATGATATTTAGTATTATTAGTCACCCAAACAGATCCATCTGCCGGCATATGTTTTGCTACATTATCAATTACCATTAAACAACCAGGATTACTAATTATTGGTATGTGCAATCTTGGCTCTGGATCTCTATGCCAACTTAGAGTTGATCTAGGCTCTTTTAATAAAATTCTTACACGACCTAATTTATATTTTGATGACAATACATCATATACTTCTTTAAAATATGTATTTTCATAGTCTTTAATAAATTCTGAATAAGCACTTTCGTCTATTTCAACATCTCTAGAAACTTCATTTCCTGTTTTATCAGGTTTAGTCCAATATACACCTCTTGCCTTACTACCTTTTATAGAATCTGGATCACCAGGTATTTGAGTTAATGAAATAGCACCAAAATGAGTTACGCCACCACCATCATCAAATTTTTTAATTTGAACAATTTGATTATAGGCTTCTTGTAATTTGTTAATATCAAATTTAATATTTTGCTTTTGGAAGTCACTAAAATCCAAAACCCTATCATCTTTTTTTATGTTAAGATCTACAACTTTTGTGTTATTTATGGTCATCGAAATTGTTTTGTACTTATTTTAATATATATTTGTATAATACATTTGTCGCATTAATAAAGAGTAATTAAACATGATTACAGGAAAATATCCAAGCTTGAGATTAAGACGCAATAGAAAGTCTAGCTGGTCAAGAAAGCTAATTCAGGAAAATACACTAAGTCCAAGTGACTTTATTTTGCCTATTTTTCTTATTGATGGCTCAAATAAAAAAGAGTCCATTAAATCTATGCCAAATGTTTATAGGTATACAATTAACAGATTGGCTCAAATTATTGATAAAGCGATCCATAAAGGCATACCAATGGTTGCTCTTTTCCCCAAAACTAAAAATCGTCTAAAAGATGAAATTGGCTCAGAGTCGCTCAACAAAAATAACTTAGTTTGCAAAGCAATCATTGAAATTAAAAAAAGATATAAAGATCAAATAGGCATTATGTGTGATGTAGCTTTAGATCCTTATACATCACATGGTCACGATGGACTAATTAGATCAAACCAAATTATAAATGATGAGACAATAGAAGTTTTAATTAATCAATCTTTATTACAAGCTGAAATGGGTTGTGATGTTCTGGCACCATCAGACATGATGGATGGAAGAATTGGAAAGATAAGAAAAGCATTAGATAAATCAGGTTACCAAAATGTTCAAATTTTATCTTATGCTGCTAAATATGCTTCAAGTTTCTATGGTCCTTTTAGAGATGCTGTCGGATCTAAAGGATCATTAAAAGGTGATAAAAAAACATATCAGATGGATTTTAGAAATAGTGACGAAGCTTTAAGAGAAGTTGCACTTGATATTAAAGAAGGCGCAGATATGGTGATGGTAAAACCAGGAATGCCCTATTTAGATATAATTAAATCAATTAAAGAAAAGTTTAAAATACCAGTTTTTGCTTATCAAGTTTCAGGTGAATACAGTTTAATATCAAATGCGATAGAAAAAAAATTAGTTAACGAAGATGCTGTTTTTGAAAGCTTGGTCGCATTTAAAAGAGCTGGTGCTAATGCAATTGTTAGTTACTACGCTGATAGAATTGATAAAATTATAAGATAATTACTTTAAAGAGTTAATAAACAACAATCTACTATTTGGGTAATTTAAATTATTTGGTTTTAAAATTGTTTTATCAAGATAATCTCCAACTAATTTCAAACCGTTTAATAATATTTTTATATCATTAACTTCCAAATCTTTTTCTATTAAAAAATTAGGAACAAGCTTTTTTTCATTTGAAGAGCTTGCATAATATATTGTTTTATTTTCAACTGTATCTTTTTCAACAAGATTTTCTAGCTCAAGATCATAACCAAGAAGTTTTAATAAATCTAATTCCCAGAAAATATATTTTTTTAGCCAATCTTGATCTTTTAAAATTAAAAAAAGATTTTCAATAATTTGATAAACTTTTATATTAGCTTGGGAGTCAGCCGTTAGAATTTTAACCAAGTTTGTTGCAGAAGTTATACAAGATAACTTTTGTTTATGATCAAAATATAAAGGGCTGTAGGCATTCAGAATTTCTATTTTAAAATATCCAATTCTAGTCTCACTTTTAGAATTATAATTTACATGTAATTTGTTACCTATTTGTAAATAATTCTTTATCTTTTTAGAGGTACCACCAAAAATTATTCCTGAAACTTTTCCTCGATTTTTTGTGTATATTTCTGCTATTAAAGAATTTTCATTATATCTATTTTTACTAATTAAATAACCTTCATCGATCCAATTCATAAAATCATTTTATATTTTTTAAACATTCAATTGCAGCATTTTGTTCTGCATCTTTTTTCGATTTTCCCGAACCAAAAAAATACTTTGTATTTGGAAGCTTAACTCCTACTTTAAAAGATGGTTTGTGACGAGGCCCAGTATTAGAAATAAGTTTATAGATTGGAAGTTTTTTAAAATTTTTTAGAGATAGTTCTTGTAATTTAGTTTTTGCATCAATTTGTGTAATAATGCTATCTACAATATTGTTTTTCCAGAGATCTAGAATTACTTTTTCAGCTGATGCTAAACCTTTTTCAAGATATATAGCTCCAATTAGAGCTTCACAACTGTCAGAAATAATTTTATCTTCAATTTTAATTTTCTTATTATTAGGATTGAAGGTTAAAATATATTTTTCTAAATTAATTTTTTTTGCAATCTCTAAACAAGTATTTTTATTAACTAATGATGCAAATTTTTTATCAAGTATTCCTTCTTTTTCATCTGGGTAGGTTTCTAAAAGTTTTTTTGCTATTACTAGCCCAAGTACCCTATCACCTAAAAACTCCATTTTTTCGTAATTTTTCTTCGTATCAAAACTTTTATGCGTAAGTGATTGTATTAAAAGATCTAAATTTTTAAATTTAACATTAATTTTTTTTTGTAAATCTTGATAGTTGATTTTCATTAATTAATTCGATCAAATGTTCTATTAAATCTAATTGATTTGTGCCATTTCCAAAAAGCAAAAATACTTCCTACTTTTTTATCAGATGAGAAAAAAATAAATTGTGCTTTACCGACAAGATTATCTTTATGAACATATCCAACGCTTGATAAAAATCTACTATCTTTAGAACAATCACGGTTATCACCCAAAAAAAAATAATGATCATTTGGAACAGTAAATACATCAGAATTTTGATAAGTGTAATCTTTTAAATAAACTGTATGAAATGTTTTTCCACTAGGTAATTTCTCTTCAAATCTATAAACATCTATTATTCTGTTACCACAATTAATTTTTGTTATATTTTTAACTTTAGATTTCATTATCTCACTATTATTTAAATATAAATTGGCATCTATAAATTGGATTCTATCACCTGGTATACCTATTAATCTTTTAATATAATCTGTTCTGTTATCTGCCGGTGTTTTAAAAACTATTACATCCCCTCTCTTAGGAGCTTTAAATAAAATTCTATTGTTTAATATGGGTGGGCTAAATGGAAATGAGTGTTTACTATAACCATAAGAATACTTGGTTACAAAAAGTCTATCTCCAACAAGTAATGTAGGTTCCATTGATGAAGATGGAATATAAAAAGGTTGTATTAAAAGAGATCTAATTATAATTGCAATAACAAGAGCATAAAAAAGTGTTTTTATGTTCTCTGAAAAAAAATCTTTATCTAATTTCATATTGATTGAATTATAGTGAATGCAGTTGAGTATTTTTTTTCATCAGAAATTGATAGAAAACAATTAAATTTTTTAACTCTAAATTTTTTTTTTACAATTTCTGTAATTTTTTTTGTTTTAACGTAACAGGGTTTGCCTAATTTATCATTTGTAATCTCTATATCTTTAAAATTTAGTTTGTTTCTAAAACCTGTTCCTAAAGCTTTAGCAAAAGCTTCTTTTGCTACAAACCTTTTTGAAAAAAAACCAACTTTATTTTTTGATAAAGTTGATAACTTA
>JAOIVP010000028.1 GCA_028224115.1 Candidatus Pelagibacter sp.
ATATATGAAAAATCTTAATCTTACAGGTTCTAAATAATTTTAAGTATTCTTTTATATTGTATATTTTTTTTAAGTTTGTTGCTTAAAACAAACAAGAAATGGACAAAAGCAGAATTAATTGGTGCGCCTGCTAGGAGTCGAACCCAGAACCTCCTGATCCGAAGTCAGGCGCTCTATCCAGTTGAGCTACAAGCGCATATAGTATTAATATTACATTTTATGAAAAAAAACATTAATTTAATAGTTGAAGAAAGTGAAAACAATCTAAGAGTTGATGTCTTAATCAACAAAAGAGAAGGTTTGGTTAGTAGAACTAGAATTAAAAACTTAATTCTAAAAAAAAAACTAAAACTAAATAATAAAATTATAATAAGTCCTTCAAAAAAAGTTTTGGCTGGTGATAAGCTAAGTCTTCAAATTCCAGAACCAGATGAAGCCTCCCTGAAACCATATAATTTTAGATTAGAGATTACTTATGAAGATGATGATTTGTTAGTAATAAATAAACCTGCTGGCATAATTATGCATCCAGGTGCTGGAAATTATGACAAAACAATTGTTAATGCGTTAATGCATTATGATAAAGACTCTTTATCAAACATTGGAGATGAATTAAGACCAGGGATAGTTCATAGAATTGATAAAAATACTTCAGGTTTAGTGGTTATTGCCAAAAATAATGAGTCTCATGAAAATTTATCCAAACAATTCAGTGATCATACAATCACAAGAGTTTATCAACTTTTAATATGGGGAAAGCTTAGGCCTTCTAAAGGAAAAATTGATACATTTATAACACGTAGTTCTAAAAACAGACAACTAATGGAAGTTAATAGCTCAAAAGGAAAACGGGCAATAACAAATTATAAAACTATAGAAGTTTATGAAAATGATAAAACACCAACATTAAGTTTAGTAGAGTGCAAATTGGAAACTGGAAGAACCCACCAAATTCGTGTTCACATGACTCATATGGGAAACAGTATAGTTGGGGATGATAAGTATAAAAAAAAATATAAGAAGCTAAAAAATATTGATATGGGGCTAGAAAGTTTAATCTCTAAATTAAATAGACAATTCTTACACGCAAAAACTTTAGGATTTATTCATCCAAAAACTAATGAGGAAATGATTTTTTCCTCAATTTTGCCACAAGAACTGAATAATTTATTAAAAATGCTTAGAAATACTAGCGAATAAATCATTGAAAATTTAGTATAGTTAATTAAATAAATACTGCCATGAACACAACTTATAATAGCAATGTACCGGCTCTTTCGAATGAAGGAGGTCTGTCAGCATATTTAGAGCAAATAAAAAAATTTCCAATGTTAGCTGCAGAAGAAGAGTACATGTTAGCAAAAAACTGGAAAACTACAGGGAATATTAAAGCAGCTGAAAAATTAGTAACGAGTCATTTAAGGTTAGTTGCTAAAATTGCAATGGGCTACAAAGGATATGGACTTCCCGTAAATGAAATGATTTCCGAGGGCAATGTTGGTCTTATGCAAGCTGTTAAAAAATTCGAACCTGAAAAAGGTTTTAGATTGGCAACATACGCAATGTGGTGGATCAAAGCTTCTATCCAAGAATACATTTTAAGATCTTGGAGCTTAGTTAAAATTGGAACAACTACAGCCCAAAAAAAACTATTTTTTAATCTTAAAAAAATAAAAAACCAAATTGCACCTCAATCAGAAGGTGATTTAAGGGATGAGCATGTGAATGAAATTGCAAACAAATTAGATGTGAGTAAAGAAGAAGTAGTTTCAATGAATAGAAGACTATCTGGTAAAGAATTTTCATTAAATGCTCAAGTCGGTGAAGACGGAGATGAATGGCAAGACTGGCTAGTTGATAAAGAATTAGACCACGATTTAAAGTTTGCACACCAAGAAGAAATGGAACAGAGAAAAGATTTATTAAAAAATTCAATCAAAGTCTTGAATGAAAGAGAAAAAGAAATTTTATACTCGAGAAGATTAAATGATAATCCAACAACTTTAGAAGATTTAAGTAAAAAACATAAAATTAGCAGAGAAAGAGTAAGACAAATTGAAAATAAAGCTTTTGAGAAGTTGCAAAAGCAAATGCTGCTTATGGCAAAATCTAAAAATCTGCTACCAGTAAATTAAATATCAAAAGGATTCTCAACTAAAATAGTATCAACTCTTTCGGGGCTAGTTGATACACTGGACACTTTTGCACCTATAAACTCTTCTACTGCATAGATGTATTTTTTTGCATTTTCAGGCAAAGCATCCATATTTTTAATTCCATTTGTTGAGGTTTTCCATCCAGGAAAGATTTTATAGATTGGTTTAATTTTTAATTGATCTTCAGCTGCTGCAGGCAAATAATCGATTTTTTTTCCATCAAGTTCATATTCAACACACATCTTAATTTCATCTAGTTCATCAAGAACATCAAGTTTAGTAAGTGCAATACCATCTATACCTGAAATTTTTATTGTTTGTCTTACCAATACACCGTCAAACCAACCACATCTTCTTTTTCTACTGGTTACAGTACCAAACTCTTTTCCACGTGTACCTAATAATTCTCCCACATCATCAGTTAATTCGGTTGGAAAAGGACCTTCTCCAACTCTTGTTGTGTAAGCTTTTGTAATTCCCAAAACGTAATTAATTGAATTTGGACCACACCCTGTACCTGTAGCAGCACTTGATGCAACCGTGTTAGAAGATGTTACATAGGGATAAGTACCATGATCTACATCTAATAGTATTCCTTGAGCACCTTCGAACAAAATTTTCTTTTTTTGTTTTTTAAACTCGTCTATCTTTAGCCAAACTGGCTGAGAAAACTTTAATATTTGAGGTGCTATTTTTAATAAGTCTGATTTTAACTGTTCTTTTTCAAAAATTTTTTTTCCAAGACCTTTTCTGATAGCATTATGGTGAACTAAAACAGACTCTAATCTTTGATCTAAATTTTTTTCAGATCTAAGATCCATTACTCGAATAGATCTTCTACCAACTTTATCCTCATAGGCTGGACCAATTCCTCTTCTAGTCGTTCCAATTTTAGCTTTACCTGCTGCATCTTCTCTAATTTCATCCATTTCTCTATGAAATGGTAAAATTAAATTTGCAGCCTCAGAAATAATAAAATTATCAATGTTTACATCCACACCTTTTGATTTTATTTCTTCAATCTCCTCTAATAAAGCCCAAGGATCAACTACAACTCCATTTCCAATAATTGAAATTTTATTTTTTCTTACAATTCCAGATGGCAATAGTCTTAACTTATAAGTCACACCATCAATTACTAATGTGTGACCTGCATTATGACCTCCTTGAAATCTGATTACTACATCTGCTTGCTCTGAAAGCCAGTCTACAATTTTACCCTTTCCTTCATCTCCCCACTGAGATCCAACTACAACTATATTTTTCATTACCTAAATTTTCTTTCTATATTAATTGTATGAAGATGATTAATTGGACCATGACCTTTACCATATTTAGGATTAGTTCTAATGCCAGAACTTACATATTTAATCCCAAGCTCACAAGATTTCTTTATAGGTTTTCCACATGATAAAAAAGTGGTGATTGCACTTGATAAGGTACAACCTGTTCCATGAGTATTTTTAGTATTGTATCTCTTGCTATTAAAAATTTTAATATCAGATTTTGAAACAAATATATCTTGGACAGTGTTTGAAAGAAGGTGTCCACCTTTAATTAATACATTTTTTGCTCCAATTTCAATTAATTTATAGGCTGCAAAGATCATATCCTCTTTACTTGTTATAATCGTATTAGTTAATATTTCAGCTTCAGGAATATTTGGGGTAATTAACGACGCTCTCATTATCAATTTTTTTTTTAACAACTTTATAGCCTTATCGTCTATTAATTTTGCCCCTCCTTTTGCAACCATTACCGGGTCAAGAACTATTTTATTTACTTTGATACTTTGAAGAGAATTAATGACTGCCTCAATTACTTTAGTAGAATGTAACATCCCAATTTTAATTGCATCAGGTTTAATATCTTTAGCTGTAAATAAAATCTGATTTAAAATTTCTTTTGGTGGAATTGAAACAATTGATTTAACTCCTGTTGTATTTTGAGCAGTAATAGCGGTTATTGCTGTCATTGCATAAGATCCAAGAGCAGTAATAGTTTTAATATCGGCTTGAATACCAGCGCCACCTGATGAGTCAGATCCTGCAATGATTAATACTTTAGAATTTGGATTCACTTTAATTTTGCCAAAATAATGTTTAAACACTTCTCTAAAAGTTTTCTATTTTCACTTTCGCCCATTACTCTTATTTTTGACTCAGTGCCTGATGCTCTCACTAGTATTCTTCCATTGCCATTCATTAATTTTTCTGCTTTTTTAATAGATTTTTTTACGTTAAAATTATTAATTATTGATTTATCTTTAACTAAAATATTTTCTAGAATTTGAGGAGTTTTTTTAAACCTATTAAAGAAAGAACTAGCTTTCTCCCCTTTTCTAATTGCAAATAAAACTTCTAATGCTACTAACAACCCATCTCCTGTTGTTGCAAATTTACCCAAAATTATATGACCAGATTGTTCACCACCTAAATTAAAATTATTTTTTTGCATTTGTTCTTTTACATACCTATCCCCAACATTTGCTCTAATAAATTTTATTTTATTTGCTTCAAAAAATTTTTCTAAACCATAATTAGACATCAAAGTTCCAATAACCCCACCCTTTAACATTTTTTTATTTTTCCATCTAGTGGCTATAGCTGCAATTATTTGATCTCCATCAATTATATTTCCTACTTCATCGCTCATTATAATTCTATCAGCATCACCATCTAGAGAAATACCAAGATGAGCTTTATATTTTTTTACTGCAAGTTTAATTTTTTTTGGATATGTCGAACCACAATTTTTATTAATATTTATTCCATTTGGATTTACACCAATTGTAATTACTTTTGCTCCTAAAGACTTCAATAGCTCTGGTCCAGCTTTATAACCTGCTCCATTTGCACAATCGATTACTATTCTTAGTCCTCTTAAATTAAATTCTTTTGGAAAATTTTTTTTTAATATTTTTAAATATTCTTTTGTTCCACTTTCTAATCTTTTTACTCTACCTAACTTTTCAGGACTAGAAAGATTTTTGGAAATTTTTTTGTCAATTAATTTTTCAATTTTTTTTTCAATTTTGTCAGACAACTTCATTCCATCTGGACCAAACAGTTTTAAACCATTATCATTATGAGGATTGTGAGAAGCAGTTATCATAATGCCCATGTTGGCTTTCATTGTTTTAGTTAGCATTGCCAAACCATTTGTTGGCATAGGGCCAAATGTATAAACGTGCATTCCGGCTGAAGCTAATCCCGAAACAAGTGCTGGCTCAAGTGTATAACCAGATAATCTGGTATCTTTAGCAATAACTGCGGTTTGTTTTCTTTTTTTTTGAGATATAAAATATGTCCCTGATGCTAACCCAAACTTAAAAAACATATCTCCATTAATATGTTTGCTATTAATTGCACCTCTTATTCCATCAGTTCCAAAATATTTTTTTGTCATTATTTTTTTAAAATTTCTTTAAAAACTTTTATTCCTTGAAGCATTTCATTTACATCATGAACCCTTAAAATTTGTATACCTTGCATCATTAGATAAATTGAAGATGCTACTGTTCCTCCAATTCTATCTTTACTATCATTTTTTCCTACTATTTCTTTTATAAATCTCTTTCTTGAATTACCCACAAGTATAGGAAAACCTAATGAATGAAAAATAGAAATATTGCTAATTAGATTAATATTATGTTTCAAAATTTTTCCAAAACCTATACCTGGATCAATGATAATATTATTGTGTTTAATACCAATTTTTTTTAAATAATTTATCTTATGCTTAAAAAAATCATATATATCTAATAATTCATTTTTATAACTAGGTTTATTCTGCATATTCTCAGGTGCTCCTTGTGAATGCTGTATAACAAAAGGTATCTTATATTTTTTTAAAACATTTATAGTTTCAGAATCGTAATCTAACCCAGAGACATCATTAATTATTTTTATTCCATACTTAATTCCTTTTTTCATAATCTCAGATTTTCTAGTATCTAATGAAATTGGAACTTTTTTTCCTATCAATCGAATAATTTTTTCTATTCTTTTCCATTCTATTTTATTTTCTACTGATTTTGATCCTGGACGAGTAGATTCTCCACCTACGTCAATAATATTTGCTCCTAAATTAATCATTTCTAAAGCATGTCTTAAACCTTTCTTGCTTGTATTGAACTTTCCTCCATCAGAAAAACTATCTGGTGTGAGATTCAACACTCCCATTA
>JAOIVP010000029.1 GCA_028224115.1 Candidatus Pelagibacter sp.
TCGAAAACAGAATGGTAGAGGCATAAATGGAAATAAATCCTTCAGAAGTAACAAAAATACTTAAAGAACAAATTAAAAATTTTGGTGATAAAGCAGAAGTAACTGAGGTTGGTCAAGTTTTATCAGTAGGAGATGGTATCGCTAGAATTTATGGTCTTGATAATGTTCAGGCTGGAGAGATGGTTGAATTTGCAGATGGATCTAAAGGTATGGCCTTAAACTTAGAAAGTGAAAACGTTGGGGTAGTAATTTTTGGAGACGATAGAAATATTAAAGAAGGTGATACTGTCAAAAGAACTGGAAACATTGTTGATACTCCAGTTGGAAAAGAATTATTAGGTAGAGTTGTTGATGGATTAGGAAATCCAATTGATGGTAAGGGACCTTTAGATAAAAGTGTCAAAAAAAGTAGGGTAGAAGTTAAAGCTCCAGGAATTATTCCAAGACAATCAGTTAGTGAGCCTATGCAAACTGGTCTAAAATCTATTGACAGTCTAGTTCCAGTTGGAAGAGGGCAGCGTGAATTAATTATTGGTGATAGACAAACAGGCAAAACTGCAGTTGCAATTGATGCAATTATAAACCAAAAGAAAATAAATGAATCTGGTGATGAAAAACAAAAACTTTATTGTATTTATGTTGCCATCGGTCAAAAAAGATCAACTGTAAGACAAATTCAAAAAACATTAGAAGAAGCTGGGGCAATGGAGTACACAACAATTGTTGCTGCAACTGCGTCTGACTCTGCACCACTTCAGTTTTTAGCACCTTATACTGGTTGTACTATGGGTGAATATTTTAGAGATAATGGAATGCATGGATTAATTATTTATGATGATTTATCTAAGCAAGCTGTTGCTTATAGACAAATGTCTCTATTGTTAAGAAGACCTCCGGGGCGTGAAGCTTATCCTGGTGATGTATTCTATCTACATAGTAGACTATTAGAAAGAGCAGCTAAGTTAAGTGATGAACATGGTGGAGGTTCTTTAACAGCACTTCCAATTATTGAAACACAAGGTGGTGACGTATCAGCGTTTATTCCAACTAACGTAATTTCAATTACAGATGGTCAAATTTTCCTAGAAACTGAACTTTTTAACCAAGGGATTAGACCTGCAATTAACGTAGGTTTATCTGTTTCTAGGGTTGGTTCTTCAGCACAAACAAAAGCGATGAAAAAAGTTTCTGGATCAATGAAACTAGAATTAGCACAGTACAGAGAGATGGCTGCTTTTGCTCAATTTGGTTCTGATTTAGATGCATCAACACAGCAACTTTTAAATAGAGGTTCTAAATTAACTGAACTTCTTAAACAAAAACAATATTCACCAATGACAGTAGCAGAGCAAGTAATATCAGTCTTCTGTGGAGTAAAAGGTTACTTGGATGATATTGAATTAAAAGACATTGCTGAGTTTGAAAACAAAATCATTGAAAAATGTAAGTCTGATAAACCTGAGATAATTGAGTCAATTCAAAGTTCAGGTAAACTTGAAGATGATAAGGAAAAATTACTAATTGAAGTAATTACTCAATTAAAGGAAAACTTTAAATCTTAGTTTATTATGGCAAGTTTAGACGACCTTAAAAAAAGAATAGCTAGTGTAAAATCTACACAGAAAATTACAAAAGCTATGAAGATGGTAGCTGCAGCAAAGCTGAGAAGAGCACAAGAAAGTGCAGAGAAGGGAAGACCATATTCTGAAAAAATGAATAATGTTATTTTAAACCTTTCAAGTGGGATCTCAGATAAAGAAAACGCACCAAAATTATTATCTGGATCAGGTAGTGATAAAGTTCATCTTTGTGTTGTAATGACATCTGACAGAGGTTTGTGTGGTGGATTTAATTCAAATATAATTAAAAAAGCCAAAAGTTATTTTGCTAAACTTTCAGAAGAAGGAAAAGAGTTAAAGATCATAACTGTTGGTTCAAAAGGTAACGATCAGCTTAAAAGAGCTTATGGTGATAAAATAATTTCAAATATTTCATTTAAAGAGTCAAAACATGCAAATTATTTTGATGCTGAAAAAGTAGGGAAAATGGTCATTGAAAAATTTGAATCTGAAGAGTTTGATGTTTGCACAATTTTTTACAACCAATTTAAAAATGTAATAACTCAAATTCCTCAAGCACAACAAATAATCCCTTTGAATGTTGAGAGTTCTGAGGATGATAAATCTGAGGACAGTTATGAGTTTGAACCAGATGAAGATGAAATTTTAAGCAATTTATTGCCAAAAAATATTTCAACACAAATATTTAAGGCAATGTTAGAGAATTCAGCTAGTGAACAGGGCTCAAGAATGAGTGCAATGGATAATGCAACCCGAAACGCAGGTGAAATGGTTGACAAGCTTACTATTGAGTATAATAGAAGTCGTCAGGCAGCAATTACTAAAGAACTAATAGAAATCATATCAGGAGCAGAGAGTTTATAATTATGAGCAAAGGAATAATTACACAAGTTATTGGAGCGGTAGTAGACGTAAAATTTGATGGAGATCTTCCAAATATTTTAACAGCCTTAGAATGTAAAAATGGGGACAACAGACTAGTATTAGAGGTTGCTCAGCATTTAGGAGAGTCTACTGTTAGAACTATTGCAATGGATGCTACTGAAGGATTAAAAAGAGGTGATGAAGTTACGGATACTAATGCACCTATCCAAGTACCTGTTGGACCTGAAACATTGGGAAGAATTATCAATGTAATTGGAGAGCCTATTGATGAAAGAGGTGAAGTTAAGACAAAAGAAACTTGGCCGATACACAGAGCAGCTCCAGAATTTAATGAGCAATCAACAGAAACAGAAATATTAGTTACAGGTATTAAAGTAATTGATCTACTTGCTCCATATGCAAAAGGTGGAAAAATTGGTTTATTCGGTGGTGCTGGAGTAGGAAAAACAGTTTTGATTATGGAATTAATTAACAACGTTGCAAAAGCACATGGTGGTTTTTCAGTTTTTGCTGGTGTTGGAGAGAGAACTAGAGAAGGAAATGATTTGTATCATGAGATGATAGACTCGGGTGTAATTAAAAAAGAAGGACCTGGATCTAAAGCTGCGCTAGTTTATGGACAAATGAATGAGCCTCCAGGAGCTAGAGCTAGAGTTGCTCTTACAGGACTAACTGTTGCTGAGTATTTTAGAGATCAAGAAGGTCAAGACGTTCTATTCTTCGTTGATAATATTTTCAGATTTACTCAAGCAGGTTCAGAGGTGTCAGCCCTATTGGGAAGAATACCATCAGCTGTTGGTTATCAGCCTACACTTGCAACTGATATGGGTAACCTTCAAGAAAGAATTACAACTACTAACAAAGGATCAATTACTTCAGTACAAGCTATTTATGTACCTGCTGATGACTTAACTGACCCTGCGCCAGCAACGTCATTTGCACACTTGGATGCTACTACAGTACTTTCAAGACAAATTGCGGAAATTGGTATTTATCCAGCGGTTGATCCACTTGACTCTACTTCGAGAATTTTGGACCCTAGAATTGTTGGTGATGAGCACTACAGAGTTGCTAGAGAAGTTCAAAAGATCTTACAAACGTATAAATCTCTTCAAGATATCATAGCTATTTTAGGTATGGATGAATTGTCTGAGGAAGATAAATTGGTTGTAGCTAGAGCAAGAAAAATACAGAGATTCTTATCTCAACCATTCTTTGTTGCAGAAGTATTTACTGGATCTCCAGGTAAATTAGTAGATTTAGACTCAACAATAAAAGGTTTTGCTGCAATTTGTAAAGGTGATTATGATCATCTTCCTGAGGCAGCCTTTTATATGGTTGGAACTATAGAAGAAGCGATAGAAAAAGCTGAAAAAATGACTAAGGAAGCTGCTGCTTAATGAGCGAAGAGTTTAAGGTTGAAATAGTTAACCCAGAAAAATCTTTTTTGATTAAAGAGGATGTTTCTGAAGTTGTAGTACCTGCATTTGAAGGAGAGATGGGAATACTTAAAGATCATATTTCTATCATTTCATTTTTAAAGCCAGGTATCATCAAAATTTTATCAAAATCTGGTGATGAAAATTATTATGTTGAAGATGGAATTGTTGAATTTAAAAATAACAACTTATCAATTCTTACAAGTTCAATATTTAATCTCACAGATTTAGATAAATCTAAACAACAAGATTTACTTAAATTGGCAGAAGAAGAAGCAAGTAATCCTGAAATTAATGATCAATCTAAATATTTGGTTGATCAAAAAATTGAAGTATTAAGATCTCTTAATTAATAATTTTTTTAACTTTTTCTTGAAGTTCTTTGTAAACGTGTAGTTTAAAGTCCACTACAACTTCGGTGATTTGATCAAGGTTTATCCATTTCCAATCTAAAAATTCTGGATTTTTAGTTTTAATATTTATCTCTTTTTCATCTCCAGTAAATTTCATTAAAAACCATTTTTGTTTTTGGCCTTTATATTTACCTTTCCATATAATTCCTAATAAACGATCAGGAAGTTCATAAGTGATTGTGCCATCTAATTCTTTTATTAATTCTACACTTTTAACACTAGTTTCTTCTTCTAGTTCTCTGTAGGCAGCTTTTAAAAAATCTTCACCTTCATCAACACCACCTTGAGGCATTTGCCAAAATTTTTTTGCATTATCTATTCTTCTTGCAACAAAAACTTTATTATCATCATTTAATAAAATTATTCCCACCCCATTTCTTAGAGGTAGTTCACTAAAATCTTTATTCATATTATCCGTTTAGTAGTTTTATTGCGTAATTTAATTGATTATCAGTATCAGTTTTAATTCTAAAATCTTCACCTTCTTCATTCACTTCAATATCAGGTCTTACACCAACTTCAGATATAGATTCTCCAGATGGAAGATAATATTTAGCAACTGTCAATCTTATAGCTCCTTTATTTTTTAAAGGAATTATTGATTGAACAGATCCTTTACCATAACTGTTTTCTCCTAGTATAATTGCTCTTTTATGATCTTTGAGAGCTCCAGCAACAATTTCCGAAGCAGATGCAGAGCCATAGTTAATCAGCACCAATAATGGTTTTCCATCAGTAATATCTCCTTTTTTTGCAAACCATTTTCTATTTTCTGATTTTTTTCTACTTTTTGTTGATACTATTTCTCCATTTTCTAGAAAAAAGTCAGATATTTTTATTGCTTGTGTTAATAGTCCACCAGGATTATTTCTTAGATCCAGTATGAATGCTTTCAAATTTTCATTTTCTTTTAACTTTTTAATCTTTTTTTTAATTTGATCACTACTGTTGTCATTGAAAGAAGTTAATCGGATATAACCAATATTATTTTCCAAAAGATCTGATTTAACAGATTGAACTTCAATTATTTCTCTTGTTATAGTGAATGTAAGAGCTTTTTTTACTCCTCTTCGTCTTATAGTGAGTTCAATATCGGAACCTACTAGACCTCTCATTAGGTCAACTGCTTCACTTAATGATTTTCCTTGAACCTGGATATCATTTATTTTTACAATATAGTCTCCAGCTTTAATACCTGCTTTTGATGCCGGGGTATCATCTATAGGAGTTATAACTTTTACAACACCAGCCTCCATACTAACTTCAATTCCAAGACCACCGAACTCTCCACTAGTTTCTGTTTGCATCTCCTGAAATATTTCTGGAGACATGTAAGCTGAATATGGATCAAGTGATTGAAGAAGACCATTAATAGCAGAGTCCATGCTTTCAGACTGATCAATTTCATCTACATATTCTTTATTTATTTTTTCAAGAACCTCTCCAAATAAATCAATTTTTTTATAAATATCTATTTCAGCTGAATTTATTGAGTTTGAGAAAACAAAAGAGGATAAAAAAATTATTAAATAAAATTGAATTTTTTTCATATTATTACTTTTTCTTTTGGAATTAGTTCTGACCAAATTTTTTCAAGTTCATAAAACTTTCTTTTTTCAGGATGAAAAATATGAACAATCAGATCAATTCCATCAACTAGTTTCCACTCATTACTTTCTTTACCTTCTATTTTCGAATTTTTAATGCCATTGTCTTTTAATTTTTCTAAGACCTGCTCTGATAAAGACTGAATATGTCTTGATGAAGTTCCACTTGCAATGATCATATAGTCAGCCATTGAACTTTTATCTTTAAGGTCAATGGTTACTATGTCTTGCGCTTTATTAAGATCCAGTGTGTCAATTACAACTGATTTAAGATCTGAAATTTTATCCATTAATTAAAATAAGACTATCAAATTTTTCTTAATTGAGAAGATGAAATGTTGACTTTCTTAAATTCAACAAATGTGAGAGTTTTATTGGTTAGACTCTTAAATGTCTTTGAT
>JAOIVP010000003.1 GCA_028224115.1 Candidatus Pelagibacter sp.
CTATTTGAGAATACAGAAAACAATTTGTTAAGAATGGTTATCGAGCCTTCTAATGGATCAAAAATGATGAAATATATTAATAACAAATTTAAGTATTATATTGATTGGTGTGGCTCGCTTTTTTGGATTGAGGTCCCAGCAAAAAAAAATATGAAAGTAAAAGAAATAAAAAAAACAGCAATAGAATTTGGAGGATACTTAACAATTATTAAAACCTCACCTGATTATGATTATGATGAAACAATTTTTACAGTTGATGATGTAAGACTAGTGATTTCTAAAAAAATTAAAGAAAGTTTTGATCCAAAAAGAATTTTAAACCCAGGAAAGATGTATAGAGGAGTTTAATGCAAACAAATTTTTCAAAAAAACAATTAGAAAATAAAGATAATTTAGCTACTGAAAAAATTTTTAAACAATGTGTTCATTGTGGTATGTGCAATGCAACATGTCCTACTCATCAGCTACTTGGGGATGAGCTTGATGGGCCAAGAGGAAGAATTTATTTAATTAAAGACATGTTGGAAAATAATAAAAAACCAACAGACAAAGTTGTTAAACATATTGATAGATGTCTTTCATGTTATAGTTGTATGACCACATGCCCTGCAGGTGTAAACTATATGCATATCATTGATCATGGAAAAAAATATATCGAAAAAAATTATGAAAGATCTTTTTTTGATAAGTTAATAAGACATTTTTTATCAATTACTCTTCCCAATACAAAAATTTTCAAACTATCAAGTTTTCTGGTAAAATTGATTAAACCTTTTAAATTTTTAATGCCATCAAAAATAAAAGATATGATGGAGTTAATGCCAACACATTTTCCTAAAAAACAACTTGAAAACAAAGAAATTTACAAAGTTAAAGGAAAAAAAAGAATTGCAAGAGTTGCACTGTTAACAGGATGTGTTCAAAAAGAAATTTCACCTCAAATTAATGAGTCAACTATTAGACTACTTAACAGACATGGTGTTGAAGTGGTAGTGCCAAAAAAAATTCGATGTTGTGGATCTTTAAATCATCATTTGGGAAAAGAGGATGATGCTCACCAAGACTTTAAAAATAATATTAATACTTGGTACGACGAACATCAAAAAGGTAATTTAGATGCAATTTTATCTAACACCTCTGGTTGTGGAACTACAATGAAAGATTATGGATTTATCTTTAGAGACGATAAGGAATTAAGTAAAAAAGCAAAAGTTATTTCTGAGTTAACTAGAGATATTTCAGAATATATTTTTGAAAGCTTAAACTTAGATATTAAAGAAAAAAATAAAAAATACAAAGTTGCATACCATTCAGCATGTTCTATGCAGCATGGTCAAAAAATTCATTCGCAACCAATTGCACTTTTAGAAAAAACAAATAATGAAATCCTTGAAATTCCAGAAGGTCATATTTGTTGCGGCTCAGCTGGAACTTATAATATTTTACAGTCAGAAATAGCTAAACAATTATTGACTAAAAAAGTAGATAATATTGAAAGTTTGAAGCCTGATTTTATTTCTACAGGAAATATTGGTTGTATTACCCAAATTTCCCATGGTACAAAAGTTCCAATTGTACACACAATCGAAGTTCTAGATTGGTATACAGGAGGTCCAAAACCAGAGGTGTTACAGAGGAATTAGCCATGAAAAAGATACTAGTTACAAGAAAGTTACTTAAAGATTGTGAAGATAAAGCATCAAATATTTTTGATGCAAAACTTAATACTAATGATGAACTTTATTCTCAAACAAAATTAATTGAACTAAGTCAAGGATGTGATGCAGTACTTACATCTTTAACCGACAAAATGGATGAAGATACAATCAATAAACTTCCAGAGACAGTTAAAGTAATTTCAAACTTTGCAGTTGGTTTTGGAAACATAGATCTAGAAGCTGCAAAAAAAAGAGGTATTGCTGTAACAAATACTCCTGAAGTCTTATCAGATGCAACAGCTGAAATTGGAATTCTTCTTATTCTAGGAGCTTGTAGAAGGGCAGTTGAAGGAATCGAGGCAGCAAAAGAAAGTAATTGGAAATGGTCTGCAGATTATTTAATTGGAAAACAATTAACAGGTACAAGACTTGGTATTTTAGGAATGGGAAGAATTGGACAAAAAATTGCAAAAATTGCAAAGTCGCTTGGAATGATTATTCATTATCATAATCGCTCTAAATTAAATCAAGAAAAAGAACAGGGTGCTATTTATCATGATAGTCTAAAAAGTCTTTTTTCAGTATCAGATGTTTTGTCAATTTGTTGTCCAGCCACAAAAGAAACTGTCAATTTAATTAATAAAGAGACAGTAGAATATTTTCCAAAGGGAGCAGTAATTACTAATGTTGCTCGAGGAGATATTGTTGATGATGAAGCATTGATTGATGCGTTAAATAGAAGAAAAATTTATGCAGCTGGTTTAGATGTTTATAAAGGTGAACCTAATTTAAATCCAGGTTATTTAAAAATCAAAAGTGCATTTATTTTACCTCATCTTGGAAGTGCAACTAAAGATACCAGAACTGCAATGGCTAATTTAGCAATAGATAATATTGATGAATTTTTCAACACTGGTAATTGTAAAAATAAAGTAAATTAAATCTTTAATTTATGAACAAACCTGTACTAGCTAAATCAAAAGCTATTACAATATTTTTAGTATTTGCTTTAGGCTATTTCATCTCAACTTTACTTAGAGCAATTACAGCAACTATCTCTCCAGAATTGGTTTCAGAATTCAATCTTACTTCAGGTGAGCTAGGACTTCTTGGGGGAGGATATTTTTTAGGATTTGCAAGTGTACAAATTCCATTGGGATATTTATTGGATTCTAAAGGACCTAGAAAAATAGTTTCTTATTTTTTATGTCTATCAATAATTGGCTTAATTTTATTTTCATTAGCTCAAAATTTAACGATGCTTTTAATTTCAAGAATATTAATTGGTGTTGGTGTTGGTGCATGTTTGATGGGTCCTTTAACTGCTTATAGGATTTGGTTTCAAGATGAAACACAGCAACGTGCAAATTCATGGATGTTAATGGTTGGAGCTATAGGAATGCTATCATCTAGTTTACCAGTTCAGTTTTTTTTACCAATTATAGGTTGGAGGGCAATATTTTTATCTTTAGCACTATTAACATTGGCTTGTATAATTTTAATAGTAGTCTTTATTCCTAAGTGGCACTCTAAAAGTGTTGATAATAAACAATTAGCTGAAAGTAAATTAAGTACAGTTTGGAAAAACTCTTTGTTTCTAAGTTTAGTGCCTATGGGTTTTTTTACCTATGGAGGTTTGTTTGCAATCCAAACACTATGGGCTGGACCCTGGATGATAAGAGTTTCAGGTTATACCCCGCAAGAAAGTGCTAATGGGCTTTTTTTGATTTATTTTGCTATGCTTGTTTCATTTTTGTGTTGGGGTTATTTTGTTCCAAAATTTTCAAAAAATATAAATGATGCAATTAGATTATTAAAATTTGGTGCACCAATAAGTTTAATTGTGCTTGCGATAATTATTTATTTAGGCCCTAAAGCGGGGTCCATTCATTGGGCAATATTTATAGTAAGTTCTATATTTTTATCCTTAACTCAGCCAGCGGTAGGTATGGCGTTCTCTTTATCTAATGCAGGTAAGGCTCTAACTTCTTTTAATTTGTTAATTTTTATTGGAGCATTTTTTATGCAATGGATTATTGGATTGATTATTGATGCAGGAATGAGTCTAAATTTTTCAGAAATAATTTCATTTAAATTAGCAATGTTATTTGTCCTTGTAACATCTTTATTATCTTATTCATTTTTTATAATGAAAGTTAAGTAAATCAATTATCTTAGGTGTTTATAAATAGTTGTTCTTGATACACCAAGTTTTCGTGAAGCTACTGAGATATTATTTGTCTCTAAAAAAGTTGATTTAATTAATATACACTTTTCTCTTTTAATTTTTGTATCTTTACAATTTTGACATGCATATGTTTTATTTGATAAATTTTTTTCTTTAATTTTACTATCTCTAAAGTTTTGACTCTTAACCACAAAAACAGACGATCCTAGATGATCAGTTATTTTTAATATTTTATTATTAAGTAAATCAGATGCTATAGATGAAAATGAATTTGTAAAAATATTGTTAAAGTTTTCATTCTTTAAATCGGCTAATCCATGAAGCATAATTTTAGCATTACTATTTGCTCCTACTACTACTCCATCACCATTAATAGCTAACAATCCAACACTTGTAGTAGAAAGATATTCTGATCTTGGATGAAAAGATAGAATTAATTCATTTGAAAATTTATTGATAAATAATTTTGTTTCAATACTTCTTGTTGCTAATTTTACTAAAGCTAAAGTATGCTGCTCTCTTGATTTAGAGTCTGTCGAGGCATCAATAATACCTATTGTTTTACCGTCATAATTAATTATTGGACTCGCAAAGCATGATATTTTTTCATGTGTAATAAAGAAATGTTCTTTACCAGATACTATTGTGGGTTTCTTAAGTTCAACTGATAATCCCAGACCATTTGTGCCGCAAATTTTTTCTGCCCATATAGAACCTGGTATTACTGATTTACCAACGTCACCTTCTAAGCAAGTTTTGTCATAAATAGTGTCAAGTACCAATCCGTTTTCATCTGAATAAGCTACCATAAAATTTGTACCTGCAATTTGTGAATAAAGTAATTCTATTTCTGGGATGACAATTTTTCTTAACCCTTCATTTTTTTCTTTAATCTGTTTAAGTTCAATTGAAGATATGAGGCTTTGTTTGGGATCTTTAAATGGATCAAGACCTGTAGAAATACACCTTAACCAACTTTCAGAAATTTCATCTCCCATTTTATTTGAGAGCATTTCCCTTTTTTCTAGAATACTTTTAAACTCTTTGTTCGCAGAATTTAAATTTTGCATTTTTCATATTAGGAGCCTTTAAACCTCAAAACAACTAACCACAGGTTGTATTTGTACATTTATTGAACATATTTGAGTCACGTTGACTATTACTTAGTCTACCTGTTGAATAAGCTTTGAGAAAAAAGATTAGGAGAGAAAAATTATGAAGGCACAAGTTTTACATAAATATGATCCGGAAATGAAAGAAAAAGTCTGGGTTACAGAACAAGAAATGCCAGAACCAAAGTTGGAAAAATCATCAGATGTGATTGTTAAAATTGGTGCTGCAGGAGTTTGCAGAACTGACTTACACATTGTTGAAGGAGTCTGGAAACATATTCAAGATCCTAAAGGAGATTTACTGCCTATGGTTATGGGTCATGAAAATGCTGGATGGGTTGAAGAAGTAGGAAAAGATGTGGTTGGATATAAAAAAGGTGATCCTGTAATCTTGCATCCAATTATTTCAGGAACTGATGGCACATGTTTAAGTTGCCGAAGAGGTTTAGATCAACATGCTGAAGAAGGAGCATTTCCAGGTTTAAATATTAAAGAAGGTGGTTATGCTGAATTGCTAAAGACAAGTGTACGTAACTTAATTAAGCTACCTACAGTATTAGCACCTAAAGATGTGGCACCTTTTTCAGATGCGGGTTTAACAGCTTATCGGGTTGTTAAAAAAGCAACTAGACATTTGTTACCAGGTCAAAGTTGTGTGATTATTGGTGCTGGTGGGTTAGGACATATCGCAATTCAATGTTTAAGAGCAATGTGTGCAGCAAATATTATTATTGTTGAAAAATCTAAAGCAGCATTAGATCATGCTATGGCCCTAGGTGGTGATGAAGGTGTTCTTATCGACGGAAACGAAAATGAGAGAGTGCTAGAGCTTACTAAAGGCAAAGGTGCTGAAGCTGTAATCGATTTTGTTGGAGAACATGGTTCTACAAAAATGGGACTTGACATGACTTCAGGTGGTGGATTTTATTACATTGTTGGCTATGGAGAAGAAATTAAAATCCTAGCTGTTGATGTAATCATTTCAGAAAAAAACATAATAGGAAATTTAGTGGGAACGTGGTCTGAGTTATATGAACTTATGGAGTTAGCTAACAAAGGTTTAGTTAAACTTTCTATGCAAGAATATAAATTAGGCGATGCTAATAAAGCGCTTCATGATCTTAACGAAGGTAAGGTTAAGGGACGAGCTGTTTTAGTTCCGTAATAACAAATAGAGAGAGGTGAAAATGAAAATAACTAAAACTTGCCTAAGTGCTATCATATCAGGAGTTTTGATATTTAGCCCTATGGCATATGCCGATAAGTGGAGTGATCAATTTCCACATATCAAGGCTACAGGAGATATTCCAGGTGATTGTTCTTACGAAGAAATTTCTAAGAAAAATTATAAAGGAAAAACTCTTAAAATAAATACGCACGCAGTTCCAGTAATCGGACAGCCTACAGCTCTTCATGCTGAACAGTTTGCAAAACTAACTGGAGCAACAGTTGATGTAACTCATACACCAGCAGGTGATTTGTATGCAAAAGCTATGGTTCCTTTTAAAGCTGGTCAAGCTCCATACGATATCGTATTTGGTTTTTCTAACTTTATTAATGACTGGAGACAATACTTAGCACCAGTTCCTAAAAAATATATCAATACAGTTGAGATGAAAGATGTAACTAAATCTCATGTTGGTGTTTCGTCTTGGGATGGAACTATGTATCAATACCCAGTTGATGGCGACAGACATTATCTAAAATATAGAAAAGACGTAATAGATAATCCTGAAATGCAAAAAAAATACAAAGCAGATACTGGTAAAGAGTTAAGGGTTCCAAGAACATGGAAAGAGTATGGCGAAATGGCTAAGTACTTCAACGATTGGGACTGGGATGGAGATGGAGAAAAAGAATACGGTTCAGCTGAAGTTATGAAAAAAGATGACTTAATGTTTGCAGCTTTTTTCAGTAGATCAGTAGCGTATGCTAAAAATCTAAGTACTCCAGGTGGTTTCTTTTTTGATTTAGAAACTATGAAACCAAATATCAACAATCCAGGTTTTGTTGAAGCTCTAACTGATTGGGTAGAGGCTACTAAGTATGTTCCTCCAGGAGGAATTAACTTTGGACTAGGTGATGAAATTGGATCATTTGGTGGTGGTCAAACTCTATTTAGTTTTTCATGGGATGATGCTTTCATAGCAGCAATGCAAGATGATAGTCCTATTAAAAACAAAGTAGGTGCAGCTCCTCTTCCAGGTGCAGATAAAGTTTGGAATAGAGTAACTAATGATTGGGAAAATAGATATAACCAAGCTCCTTACATTGTATGGGGTTGGGCAGTAGGTGTTGCTAAGAAAAGTAAAGTTAAGAGCATGGCGTTTGACTACCTATGTTTCTTTTCAAATGGTGCAAATCACCAAGCTGACTTAGCTATTGGTAACTTTGGTGTTAACCCATTTAAGAACTCTGATTTTGATCCACAACTTTATATTGATACTATGGGCTGGGATCCAGAGATTGCTAACAGTTACACTAAAACACTTAAAGATATGGAAAAAAGTAAAAACAGAGTTTTCCCTTTAAGAGTAAGAGGTGTATTTGAGTTCACTAGTGCAGTTGCTACAGGAACTTCAAAAGCACTTGCAGGACAATTGTCTCCGCAAGAAGCTTTAGATGAAGTTGCTAAAGAGTGGGAAGCAATTGTTAACAGAGTAGGTAAGAAAAATGTTCAAGAAGACTACGCTGTTGGTGTTAAAATGGAAGACAACAAGTTATAAAGTATAAAGATAACTAAATTATATTATGTGGCCACTTTTTATTTGTGGCCACATTTAATATAAGTAAAATTCAACGTCATGAACTTTAAACATAAATACGTTTTTTTATTTCCAGGGTTGTTTGTTCTTATAGGGATATTGATATTTCCAATAATTTTTGTAATCCGTTTAAGTTTATCAGGATGGAATAGTTATAACGGTTTAAATTTTATAGGCTTAGAAAACTATGTTAGGCTGTTTACTGACGACCCGAGATTCTGGCAATCATTTTTTAGATTAAGCTTTTTATCTGTTACTACTGTGATTCTTCAGTATGTTATTGGATTTGCTTTGGCACACATGGTTTGGAAGGATATTAAGTTTCAAAGATTTTTCAGAGTTCTATTTTTAATTCCAATGATGACCACACCTGTGATCATGACTGTTATTTGGAGAACTTTTTTTCATGAGTCTTTAGGTCCTGTTAATGATATTTTATCAAATTTTGGTATGTCGCCTAAGTGGCTTACAGACCCTACTCTTGCAAAAATTACTGTAATTATTGTAGAGGTTTGGCAGTGGACACCGTTCATGTTTTTGTTGTTATTAGCGGGTCTTTTATCACTTCCAAAAGAACCATTCCTAGCAGCCGCTATTGATGGAGCAAGTCCTATCAGAAAATTTATTTATGTAACATTTCCTTTAATGGCACCAATTTCAATTGGAGCTATCATTATTAGATTAATTGAAGCGTCAAAGATAATGGATACAGTTTATGTGTTAACCTCTGGGGGTCCAGGTACCTCAACTGAAACATCTAGTTTTTATATTTTTATCAAGGGATTAAGAGAATTCCAGATGGGTTATGCGGCCTCAATGTCATTCACTTATTTAATTATAATGATCATAAGCTTAACTTTTATTGCAAAAGGATTAACTAAATTATTACTAAAGGATTAGATATGGGAAAATTATATAAATTTTTAAAATACTCTTTCATAACTATTTGGACAGTTTTTGTAGTGGCACCTTTTCTTTGGGCGCTTACAACTTCTTTTAAGGATTTTAATTCGGTAAATGGTGGTGCCACATATATTCCTTGGGTTGATTTTGAACCAAAATTAGAAGGTTGGAAGGTGTTAATTAAATCTCCAGCAAATGGTGGAGTTGATATAATTGAACCTTACTTCAATAGTTTATTTGTAACATGTACGGCAAGTCTCATTAGTATAGTGCTTGGAACTTTGTCAGCTTATGCACTTTCTAGATTTACATTTAAAGCTGGTTTTGTGAAAAATAATGACATTACATTTTTTTTTATTTCTCAAAGAATTATGCCACCAATTGTTTTATCAATTCCATTTTTTTTATTCTTAGGTGCAATTAATCTATTAGATAGTTTAATTGGATTAATAGTTGTTTATATCGTTTTACTAATGCCAATTGCAGTTTGGATTATGGTCGATTTTTTTAATAAAGTTCCGAGAGAAATTGACGAAACAGCATTAATTGATGGATGTAATCCTTATCAAGCATTTTTTAAAGTAGTTTTACCTAATTCAGTGCCAGGCTTAATTGTTGCTGGAATGTTTTGTATCATATTTGGCTGGATTGATTTTTTCTTTGCATTCATATTAACTTTTACTGAAGTACAGTTATTACCAGTAAAAATTGTAGCTTTAAATTCATCCATTACACCATGGTGGAGTTTATCTGCTTCTGCTTTAGTGTCAGTAGCTCCATTAATAATAGTTGCATTTATTGTAGAAAGATACTTGTCAAAAGGAAATTTGTCAGGAGCTATTAAGTAATGAATTTAATTGCTGAGAATTTATCATATAAACCAGATGAACAATTTCATTTAAACGAAGTATCCTTTAATTTCAAAAAAGGAAATATTTATACTATTCTTGGAAGAACTTTATCGGGGAAAACAACATTATTGAAGACTATAGCTGGGTTATTAACTCCAGATAAAGGTGAAATGCAATTTGAAGATAAGGATTTTTTAAAAGTTCCAGTCTGGGAAAGAAATATAGCAATGGTTTATCAGCAATTTATTAATTATCCTCATCTTAATGTTTTTGAGAACGTCGCTTTCCCTCTTAAACAAAGGAAAATAGACAATCATGAAATAAATGATGTAGTTTTAAAATCACTCAAATCAGTTGGTCTAGAGGGTTATGAAAAAAGAAAAATTCAAGAATTATCAGGTGGTCAACAGCAAAGAGTTTCACTAGCGAGATCTTTAGTAAAGAATGCAAAGATTTTACTTCTAGATGAGCCATTGGTGAATTTAGATTATAAATTAAGAGAACAGTTAAGAGAAGAATTTAAAAATATTTTTTCACAAGGTCTGTCCGAAGAGAGCATTGTTATATTTTCAACAACTGATCCAAGAGAAGCTATGGAGCTTAATGGTGAAGTAATTGTTCTTGATGAGGGAAAAGTTTTACAAGTTGGGCCTGCAAAAGAAATTTTTGAAAACCCAAAGACATTAAAAGTTGCAGAAATTTCTAATGATCCTCCAATGAATATTTTAACAGCAAATATAGAGTCTAATAAAATTAAGTTTGAAGGAATAGAGGTAGATATTCCCAATCATTTATCTAATTTAAAGGATAATAATTTTAATTTAGGTGTTAGAGCTTCTGATATTGAATTGAACGAAAAAGGTTTTGAATTTGAAGTAGAGCTAGCTGAGATTAGTGGTTCTGAAACTTTACTTCACCTTACAAGAGGTAACACTAAACTCATTACTTCAATAGAAGAGGTTATGAATTTTAATATTCATGACAAAGTAAAAATTAATTTTAATATAGCGAAAGTTTATGCTTTTAACGAGGGTGGTATCTTAGCCTCATCACCTTTTGGAGGTTCGTATGTCTAAAATTGATTTAAATAAGATTTCTCATTCATATAATCCAAATGATCCAAACCCTGTTTATGCACTGAACCCATTTTCAATGACTTGGGAAAATGGAAAAAGATATGCAATTTTAGGTCCATCAGGTTGTGGAAAAACAACAATGTTAAATATTGTGTCAGGTTTAGTTAGACCTTCAGCTGGTAATATATTGTTTGATGATAAAGATGTAACTGATCTTAAAACAGAAAGCAGAAACATAGCTCAAGTATTCCAATTTCCAGTAATTTATAACACAATGAGTGTTTATGAGAATTTAGCTTTTCCATTAAAATGTAGAGATTTTTCAAAAGATAAAATTGATGAAAGAGTTAAATCTGTTGCAGATACTTTAAATCTAGAGTCTTTTTTAAATTCACCTGCAAGAAAATTAACTGCAGACCAAAAACAATTAATATCTCTTGGAAGGGGATTAGTTAGAGAAGATGTGGCGGCGGTTTTAATGGATGAGCCATTAACAGTGATCGACCCTGATCTAAAATTTAGATTAAGAAGAAAGCTAAAAGAGATCAATGAGGAGTTTAAAACAACACTAGTTTATGTAACTCACGACCAAAACGAAGCCATGACTTTTGCTGATAACATAATAGTTATGAGTGAAGGTGAAGTTGTTCAAGCTGGAACACCAAAAGAGTTATTTGAGAGACCCAATACTACTTTTGTAGGATATTTTATTGGTTCACCAGCAATGAACCTGTTTGAGACCGAAGCATCTTCAAATGATAGTGTTAAGATTAACGATACAATAATTAAAACAAATACTAATTTAACTAACTTAAAAGATAAAAAGATTAAATTGGGAGTTAGATCTGAATTTATTAAGATTGCTGATAATCAAAAAGAAAACTTAATAAGTGTTAATGTAGACAAAGTTGAAGATCTTGGAAACTATAAACTGTTAACTGCTAAAATGGGAAACCTTACTATTAAATCGAAAATTAAAAGAGAAACTGAGGTGCCTTCTAGCAATGTAAAATTACATATTCCAGCTGAAAAATGCTGTGTTTATGAAAATGAAAAATTAATATAGGTAAATTATTCCACCTAAGATTGTATTTTTCCCTAAAATGGTATGGAGGCAATCTGCCCACTTATTTTAGAAAGACTCTAATATAATTTTGTGATTAACTCGTTGAAGTTAATTAACTTAAGAGGAGAGAACAAATGATTAAAAATAAAAAATCATTGAAGGGTTCAAAAACACCTTCAAGACGTAAGTTCTTCAAAGCAGCAGCAGCAACAGGTGCAGCAGCAGCAACAGCTGTGGCAATGCCTAATGTAGCTTTTGGTGCTCCATTAACTTTAAAGATGCAAGCAGCTTGGCCTTCAGGCGCTAATATCTTTTTTGAAATGGCAGGAGATTACGCAAAAATGGTTAGCGATATGTCAGGTGGAGAACTAAAAATTGATCTTCAGCCTGTTGGCGCAATTGTAAAAACTTCAGAAATTGGACAAGCAGTAAGTTCAGGTGTAGTTGATATGGGTCACTGGGTGACTGCATATTGGTATGGTAAAAATGCTGCGGCTTCACTTTTTGGAACTGGTCCTTCATACGGAATGTCATCTCAAGAAGTTATGGGATGGATGGAGTATGGTGGAGGAAGAGCATTATACGAAGAAGCAGTTAAAAGTGTAGGATTTAACTACACTGGTTTCTTCCATATGCCTATGCCAGCTCAACCATTTGGATGGTTTAAAAAGAATGTAACTAAAGTATCTGATGTTAAAGGTATGAAGTATAGAACAGTTGGTCTTGCGACTAACGTTTTAACTGCTATGGGAATGGTCGTGAGACAATTACCAGGTGGTGAAATCCAACCAGCGATGAAAACTGGTTTGATTGATGCTGCAGAGTTTAACAACCCTACATCAGACTCACAGTTTGGAATGCAAGATGTCTCTAAACACTATCACTTAGGAAGTTTTCACCAATCTCAGGAGATGTTTGAAATTCCTATGAATACTAAGAGACTGAATAGCCTTTCACCTGCCCATCAAGCTATCTTGAGAAATGCTGCTTATGCTGCTAATTCAGATAACTACTTCAAAGCACTAGTTAGATATTCAACTGACTTAGCTAAATTGATGAATGAGCATAAGGTTAATGTTTACCAAACATCTGACGCTATCTTAGCTGAACAGTTAAAAGGTTGGGATAAAATTGTTGGTGAGTTTTCTGCTAAAGATGCTTTCTTTAAGAAAGTAGTAGATTCTCAAAAAGCATACGCTAAGAGAACAATGAAGTATCTGTTGATGAATCAACCGAACTACAAATTAGCTTATGAAAATGAGTTTGGTCCAATTGGAAAAGTTAAAATTTAATTAACTTTTTATATATTTAAAAGAAGGGGGTTGAAAAACCCCCTTTTTTTTTAATTAAATTAATATATTTTTGTATGATGAAATTTTTCATTAAATTTGCTGACACTTTAAGTACCTCAATGGGTAAAGCTTTTTCTTGGTGTATTGTAATTTTAATGGGTGGAACAGTTTATGAAGTAGTGATGGCTTACGTTTTTAATGCACCCACTCTATGGAATTTTGATTTTAGTATGCAAATGTATGGTGCAATCCTTATGATGTCGGGCGCATATTGTCTTGCAACGGAAGCGCATGTAAGAGGTGATGTTATTTACAGATTGTTTAGTCAAAGAACTCAAGCTTGGATAGATCTAGTCCTTTATTTTTTATTTTTCTTCCCTGGTGTTATTGCTTTAGCTTTTTATGGATATGAGTATGCAGCTCTTGCATGGAAAATAAAAGAAACAAGCTGGAGTAGCCCAGCACAAATTCAAATTTATATGGTTAAATCAATGATTCCAGCCGCAGGTGTTTTATTAATCATTCAAGGTATCAGTGAAGTATTTAGATCAATTATTTGTATTCAAACAGGTCAATGGCCAGCGAGACTTGTTGTTGCTGAAGAAACTGAGCAAGTACTTATGAGAGCAGCACAAGAAGAGGATAAAAAAAATGTTATTTAGTCTGACAAATCCAGAAATAGCAATTTTTATGATGGGTATATTTTTGTTTGCTGTTCTTCTAGGATTTCCGATTGCTTTCACGTTAATGGCAATGGGAATTGGTTTCGGCTATTACGCTTATTACGATGCTACCATGATGGAGCATATATTTGACAATAGAATATTTCAATTATTTGTTCAAAACACCTATACAGTGATGGACAACAATGTTCTTACAGCAGTACCATTATTTTTATTTATGGGCTATCTCGTTGAAAGAGCAGGGATAGTTGCAAAATTATTCTTTGCAATAAGATTAGCAGCTCATAGACTTCCTGCATCGATGGCAGTTGCTGCTTTAATAACTTGTACACTATTTTCTACTGCAACAGGAATTATTGGTGCAGTTGTTACTTTAATGGGATTGCTTGCTTGGCCAGCAATGGTTAAAGCTGGATATGATAAAAAATTTGCATCAGGAATTATTTGTGCAGGTGGATGTTTAGGAATTTTAATTCCCCCAAGCATTATGTTAATTGTTTATTCAGTAATTGCACAATTATCACCACTAAGATTATTTGCAGCAGCAATATTTCCGGGTTTAATGTTAGCCGGTCTTTACATTGCTTATGCTGTTACCAGGGCTTGGTTAAATCCTTCTATTGCACCAAAACCACTAGCTGAAGATATCCCACCAAGAGCAGAAATTTTAAAAGAGGTATTGGTTTCTTTTGTTCCATTATTTGGATTAATAATGTTAGTGCTTGGAACTATTTTGGCAGGAATTGCAACACCTGCAGAGGCAGCGGCAGCAGGTGCTTTTGGAGCAATACTTTTATCTTGGTTTTATAAAACTCTTAAATGGCAAAGTTTTAAAGAGTCAGTTTTTTTAACAGCAAAGACTACAGCAATGATTATGTGGTTGTTCATTGGTTCTTGGACTTTTTCATCTGTATTTTCTTATTTAGGTGGTCACGAGGTATTCGAGCATTTCTTTACATCCATAAATATAACTACTTGGCAATTTTTAATAATTACCCAAATAATAATTTTTCTTTTAGGATGGCCATTAGAGTGGACAGAAATTTTAATTATTTTTGTTCCAATATTTTTACCATTATTAGAAGTATTTGATGTTAACCCATATTTCTTTGCAATGTTAATAGCACTTAACTTACAAACATCTTTTTTAACACCACCAATGGCCATGTCTGCCTATTATTTAAAAGGTGTTCAAAAAAATAATGTTGAACTGATGCAGATATTTGCTGGTATAATGCCATTTCTTGGTATTGTAATTTTTGCAATGTTTTTAATGTATATGTTTCCAGGAATTGCATTATGGTTACCAGAAACATTGTTTGCAGATTAGATAAAAATGACAGATATATTTTCGCTTAAGGTTGAAGAAATTGTTTCTAAAATAAAAGATGCTCAATTAACTTCAGTAGAAGTTTGTCAAAAATACATAGAAAGAATTAATAAATTTGAAAAAGATGTAAAAGCTTGGGCTCATTTTGATAAAAAACTTTTGCTTGAAAAAGCAGAAGAGGCAGATCAACACAGAAGATCTGGTAAACCAACAGGCCCATTACACGGTATTCCTATTGCTTTAAAAGATATTATTGGAACTGTTGATATGCCAACTGAGTGTGGAACTCCTATCAGAAAAGGTAAATCTTACTCTCAAAATGCTGAAATAGTTGACTTACTTCTTTCTGCAGGAGCAATAGTCATGGGTAAAACAGCAACTTCTGAACTTGCTTATCTTGGTCCTTCAAAAACTACAAACCCACATGATTATTCAAGAACGCCAGGTGGTTCTTCTAGTGGATCAGCAGCATCTGTTGGAGCTTTTATGGCTCCATTATCAATTGGCTCACAAACTGGTGGATCAATTATAAGACCCGCATCTTATTGTGGTGTGGTTGGTTATAAACCATCATACGGATTAATTTCAAGAAATGGAGTTTTAAAAACATCTGAAAAACTAGATCACATAGGGGTCTTTGGAAGATCAGTAGAAGATGTTGCCTTGCTCGCAAAAGTTTTAATTAAAAAAGATAGTCATGATAAAGCAACAATTTATTATTCAAGTGAAGATATGCTGAACGAAACAAAAAAAGGACCTTTGTTTGAACCAAAATTTATCTTTTATAAAACAGATCACTGGAAGCTAATTGAAAAGAAGTCTAGAGACGCTTTTGAATATTTTATTAAATCATTTAAAAAAAATATAGAAGTTTTTGATACACCTTCTTATTTTAAAGATATTCATAAATATCATCAGATAATTCATGAAACTGATTTAGCAAATAACTTTGGACTTTATTACAAGAAATACAAAAAAAAATTATCCAAATATATGCAGGATGCAATTGTAAAAGGTAATAAACATTCAGCTAAAGAATATGCTGAAGCTATAGATTTCATGAAAAGAAGCTATGACTCTTATGAAGAAGTATTTGAGGATTATCACGGTGTTTTGACACCTTCTAGTCCAGGTGTGGCTCCCAAAGGTTTAAAAAGTACTGGCACGGCTGAATTTAATAAGGTTTGGTCATATCTTGGTACACCATGTATCTCTTTACCATTGTTGCAAGGTGAAAATAATATGCCCTTAGGAGTCCAACTTGTTGGAGCTCGTTATGATGATCATAGATTTTTAGGTGTTGCTAATTGGCTAGAAAAGGAATGTAATAAATAAAATGCAAAAATTTACAACACTACTTGGCAGTTTACTTGCAGGTTCATTTCTCATTGGGTTAGCAACAACTTTGACACGATCTACTATGATAGGTTTTTTTGATGTGTTACCAGTTTATATATTAATGGCTATCGCAATATTTATGATGGTCTATGAAGCTTTCTTCGATAAAAAATAGTTTTTAATTAAAAAAATTGTCTAACAAAAAAAATAATTTTTTAGCATTTTCACTTTTGTTTATTCAGCCTATTTTCATGGCATCCAATTTGATAGTTGCACGAGCTGGAGTTGAGTATGTACCTCCAATCTCATTAGCATTTTGGAGATGGACTGTAGTTGTTCTGTTACTTTTGCCCTTTACTTATTCATTATTAATAAAAAATTCAAAAATAATTAAAAAAGAATTTAAGAAACTTTTCTTTTTAGGTGCAATGGGATGTGGTGTTTGTGGAGCATTTCCTTTTTTAGCAGGAGAAACAACAACAGTTACAAATATGGGTATTATTTACACCTCTTCGCCGATATTTATTATTATGATTTCTGGAATATTTTTTAATGAAAAAATTAATTTTGTTAAAATTATTGGCTTGGTTTCTTGTTTAATTGGTGTTTTTGCGATTATTATTAAAGGTGATTTGAATCTTTTATTGAATTTAAATTTTACTATTGGTGATTTATGGATGCTGGCTGCTGCTATTGGCTGGGCCCTTTATTCTATCTACCTTTTTTATTGGAAATCTCAATTACCTATTTTTCAAAGATTTACATTAGTAGCATTTTTTGGAGCAGTAAGTTTGTTACCTTTTTACATAATTGAAGAAATAGTTGTTCAAAGAACATTATTTAATTCTAAATTTTTTTTATGGGTTTTATTTGCTGCAATATCTCCAGGAATAATTGCTTTTACTCTTTATACAAAAGCTCAAAAAAGTTTAGGCGCATCCTTAACTGGTTTTACACTTTATATTTTTACAATTTATGCTGCAATCTATGGATTTATATTTTTTGATGAAAAGCTTGAGTCCTTTCATTATTTAGGTACAGTTTTAGTATTCATTGGTGTTTATTTGGCTAAAAAAAACTATGAAACTAAAACGTAGGAATTTTTTTTTGGAAGTAATTATTGGAATAATTGTTGTTTATGTATCAGTATTAATTTTACTTTTTATTTTTCAACGAAGCTTAATGTATCACCCAGAAGAGAATAATTATTCTGGTGATAAATTGGAAGTAGAAGTAGAGAGAGTTAAAATTGTAACTCCAGACAATATAAGCCTATTAGGCTGGTTTCATAAAAAAGATCTAAAAAATTTTAAAACAATCGTTTATTTTCATGGCAATGCTGGCAAACTTGAAAATAGAATTCATAAATTGAATCATTTTAAAGATTTAGATGTTAATTTTTTAATAATAGCTTGGAGAGGCTTCAGTGGTAACAAAGGAAAACCAAGTGAAAAAGGGCTTTATATAGATGCCAATAGCTCAATTTCATGGCTTAAAAAATTAGGCTTAATAGAAAAAGACATAATTCTTTATGGAGAGTCTCTTGGAACGGGTGTTGCAACTGAGATTGCACAAAGTAATAATTATGCTGGATTGGTGCTTGAGACACCTTTTACATCAATGGTAGAAGCTGCAAAAAATTTTTATCCATATATTCCAGTGTCTATTTTATTAAAAGATAAGTATGACAATCAAAATAAAATTAAAAATATTAATACCCCAGTTTTAGTTATGCATGGTGAGGTTGATCAAATTGTTCCTTTTTGGATGGGCAAAAAAATTTATGAAATTGCCAATCAACCTAAGTATTCATATTTTACAAAATTTGACGATCATATGATGGAATATGATGAAAAGCTTGTATCTGCCCTAAAAACATTTATTAAAAGTTTAAATTAAGCCACATTCCAAACAAACATAACACAAATTCTTTTATTAAATATAATGTGTGAAAAAAACACTTTTAGTATTTATTATTTTTTTATCTTTTAAAAATCTTGGTCTAACCCAAGAAAATAAATCATTAGTTGATAATTTATTTCATATAGATCAGATGAATTCACATAATAAAAATTTTGCTTTATATTTTAAAACTAGAGAGAAGGCTATATTGGCTAGAGGAGAAAATAGTAATTATATAAATGACTATCCCAAAGATCTTTATATGTATGATTATAAAACAAAAACTTCGTTTCCACTAATTTCTTATGAGTGGTTTCCTTCTAGAGCAAAATATTTTCTTGAAGAATATGATTTTCCAGTTTTCCCTGATGATTTTGCTTATTATCTTTTAAAAGATAATAAGACATTAGTTATGATTAGTGCTGTTAAAAGTTTAAATGCTAATTTTAAATTTGATATAAGAGAAAAAAAATTAGAACTTTATCCAAAAAATGGAAAATTTGATTTTATTATTTCATCGATAGCTAAAAATTGTGGACATGATAATTTCAAAGAGAATTATAAGTGCACCTTCTATAAGCCTTTAATATCAAGCACTTTAATCAATTAATTTGAGTAAAAGCTTCAGCAAATTTTTCTGCTTCAAAAATTTGTAGATCGTCTTCTTTCTCTCCTAAGCCAAGAGCAATAATTGGAAGCTTATATTTTTTAGCAACAGCTAAAAGAATTCCTCCTTTAGCAGTACCATCTAGCTTCGTCATTATAAGACCAGTGATTGGAATAATTTTATTAAATTCTTCAACTTGATTGATTACATTTTGACCTGAGGTAGCATCTAAAACTAAAATCACATCGTGAGGAGCTTCAGGATCTATTTTTTTTGTTACATTTGCTATTTTTTTATATTCTTCCATTAAATTTTTTTTATTTTGTAATCTTCCTGCAGTATCAATTAAGACTTGATTAAAATTATTAGTAATTGCTTCTTCAATAGCTTTATATGCAACAGATGCAGGGTCTGCACCTTGGGAAGATTTTGTTATCTCAACTTCTACTTTATTTGCCCAATTTTCTAATTGTTCAATTGCTGCAGCCCTAAAGGTATCAGATGCTGCCAGCATGACTTTATTTCCATTTGCTTTTAATATTTTACTAATTTTTCCAATAGTTGTTGTTTTTCCGACTCCATTAACACCTGAAACTAATGTGGCATTAATTTTTTCTTTCTTTTGAAAAAAAGAAGTATTTTCAAGTGGCTTCATCAAAGAAACAATATACTCTTTGAGAATAATAGTTATTTCATCAGTAATATCTTTACTTGGATCAATTTTACTATCTGAAATTATTTCCTTAATTTCGGATGCAGCTACAATTCCCACGTCAGATTGAATTAAATATTCTTCAATTCTATCCAAAGTTTTGTCGTCTATTTCTTTTTTTACAACTATATCTCTTAGGCCAGATGTAAAAGCAGACGCACTTTTTTTAAAACCAGATTTAAATTTATCAAAAATTCCCATTAAATATTAATCTCAATATTTTTAATATCTGAGACAGGCCCTTTCATATGAACACTATTATTTGCATCAATTGATATTGATAATTTACCTAATGCAAACTCAATATCAGTTTTTTTATCAGTTAATCCATTAATGTTTGCTGCTACAGCTGTAGCACATGCCGCTGTTCCACATGCCTTTGTTAGTCCAGCTCCTCTTTCCCAAACTTTAACTTTAATTAATTTTCTACTAATAACCTTTGCAAGAGTTACATTACATTTTTCTGGAAAATAATTATGATTTTCTATTTCAGGTCCAATTTTTTTTAGGTCATAGTCCTCAATATTATCTACAAAAAAGATAACATGAGGATTTCCAACATTAATAGAAGTACCACCTATATGTTCAATATTATTTTTATTAACAATTTTAATGTTTAAGTTTTTTGTATCTAAATTTTTGATTAATGGAATTTCATCCCAATTAGTTTTTGGGATTCCAATTTCAGTTTCCACTAAATTATCATCTAAAATTTTTGATTTTAACTCCCCAGAAGAAGTCCAAAGTATAATTTCTTTATCATTATTTTCTTTTGATAAAAGATCAGCTACACATCTAGTACCATTTCCACAAGCACCAGAAACACTTCCGTCTGAATTATAGAACACCAATTCAGCATCTTTCTTATCACTTTTTTGGATAAAAATTAGCTGATCACATCCAATAAAATTACGATCACAAATTTTAATAATTTGATCTTTTGTGAGATTATAATTTTGATTTCTTTGATCAATAATTACAAAATCATTGCCTAAACCATCCATTTTAAAAGCTTTAATATCCATACATAGATATTTAACTTATTTATTGACTTTTTGAACCTCTATTATAGGTTGTTGCCGTTTCCGCAAAAACATTAACTTTGCGGTGTCTTTGGAAACAAAGAGATCGACACTAGTCAGCGAGGCTTCGCCCACTAGTGCGATTACTGCTGTGCGTAATAATTATGTTTGAAAACTTAACAAGTAAATTCGAAGAAATTTTTTCTTCTTTAAAAAAGGCTCCTTCACTTGATGAAGCTCAAGTAGATGAGGGACTAAGAGGTATCAGACAGGCCCTGTTAGAGGCTGACGTTACTTTAGAAGTAGCTAAAGATTTCATTGAAAATGTAAAACCAAAAGTTCTAGGTCAAGAAATCATTAGATCAACTTCTCCTGGCGATATGGTTGTAAAAATTGTTTATGATGAGTTGGTTAATCTATTAGGAGGATCAAATAATGAGATAAATCTTAATGCTGTGCCACCAGTTCCTATGATGCTTGTTGGATTACAAGGGTCAGGAAAAACAACTACAACTGCAAAATTAGCAAAATATTTAGAGATCAATAAAAAGAAAAAAGTAATGATGGTCAGTCTTGATATTTATAGACCAGCTGCGCAAGAACAACTTAGATCACTTGGAGAGCAAAATAATATTTTAACATTACCTATTATTGAGGGTCAACAACCAACAGATATCTGTCAAAGAGCAATTAGTGCAGCTAATTTAAATGGAGCTGAAATTATTTTATTTGATACCGCTGGTAGAACTCAAATTGATTTACAAATGATGAGTGAAATTAAGCAAATTGAAAATGTAATAAACCCTACAGAAACATTTTTAGTTGCAGACTCATTAACAGGTCAAGTAGCAGCATCTGTAGCAAAAGAATTTAAAAATACAGTTAATCTTTCTGGAATAATTTTAACTAGAGCAGATGGAGATGCTAGAGGTGGTGCGGCTGTTAGTATGAAATATGTTTCTGATGTTCCAATTAAATTTTTAGGTATTGGAGAAAAAGTTGATAATCTTGAGGTATTTCACCCTGACAGAATAGCTAACAGAATTCTTGGAATGGGAGATATTGTATCTCTTGTAGAAAAAGCTGCACAAGATTTAGGTGAAGAGAATATTAAAAAAGCAGAGGAAAATTTAAAAAAAGGGCAATTTTCCATGCAAGATTATTTAACTCAGTTGAGACAAATGAAAAAAATGGGTGGTATCGAGGGAATAATGTCTTTTATGCCAGGAGTTTCAAAAATGAAATCTCAAATGGACTCAGCTGGAATTGATGAAAGTATTATTACTAAAAATGAAGCGATTATTTTGTCGATGACTAAAAGAGAAAGAGAGAACCCAAAACTTATCGATGGTTCTAGAAAAAAAAGAATTGCTAATGGCTCTGGCACAGATCCGGCCACTATCAATAAATTGCTTAAGCAATTTAAAATGATGTCTGAAATGATGAAGAAGATGTCAAAAGGAAATCTGAAAGGTATGTCTGATAAAGGAATACCGCCAGAGCTATTTAATCAAATAAAATAATAAAAAGGAGAGCGAATGTTAAAACTAAGATTATCAAGGGGTGGAACAAAGAAACGACCTGTTTACAAAGTCGTTGTAGCAGATAGCCGTTTTGCAAGAGATGGGAGATTTATTGAAAAAGTAGGATTTTTTAATCCTCTTTTACCTAAAGATAAAAAAGAGAGAGTTGGTCTTGAAGCTGAAAGAATTAAGTATTGGTTAGGTCAAGGTGCTCAGCCAACAACTAGAGTTGCAAGAATTTTGGGTGAAAATGAATTAATGCCAATGCCTGCAAATGGTAATAACCCTAAAAAAGCAGTTCCAAAAAAAGAGAGAAAAAAAGAAGGTGAAGAAGCTCCCGCAGCTGCACCAAAAGCAGCAGAAGCAGCTCCAGCAGCAGAAGCGGCACCAGCAGCAGAAGCTCCTAAAGAAGAAGCTCAAGCAGCAGAAGCGGCACCAGCAGCAGAAGCTCCTAAAGAAGAAGCTCAAGCAGCAGAAGCGGCACCAGCAGCAGAAGCTCCTAAAGAAGAAGCTCCAGCAGCAGAAGCTCCTAAAGAGGAACAAAAATAATTTAAAGATTATTTATGTGGCAAGCTCAAGTGTTTACACTTTATCCAGAAGTTTTTCCTGGGCCTTTATCTAAAGGCCTATATGGAAAAGCTTTATCTAAAAAGTTGTGGAACTTAAATATTGTTAACATTAGAGATGCAGCTGAAGATAAACACAAAACAGTTGATGACACTCCTTATGGTGGAGGTTCAGGAATGCTTTTAAAAGCGGATGTACTAGCAAAATCTTTAGATCAAAATAAAATTGAAGGTGAAAAAGTAATTTATTTATCACCTAAAGGTAAAAAATTTGATCAAAATTATGCTCAAGAATTATCTAATGAGAAGTCAGTATCTTTTATTTGTGGTCATTTCGAAGGTGTTGATGAAAGAGTATTATCTACTCGAAACATAGAGGAGATAAGCATTGGAGACTATATTTTATCAGGGGGAGAGACTGCTGCATTTGTTGTGATTGATAGTATATTAAGACTTTTGCCTGGAGTTTTAGGTAATGAAAATTCAAGGTTAGATGAAAGTTTTGAAAATGGGCTATTAGAGTATCCACAGTACACAAAACCTCAAATTTGGGAGGAAAAAGCTGTTCCAGAGGTACTATTATCTGGTGATCACAGTAAAATTAAAGACTGGCGTTTATCTCAATCTGAGGCTATAACACGCGTCCGAAGACCAGATTTATGGCAAAAATATAAGAAGAATTAATTTGATAAATATTAATATGAAAACAATTGAAGAAATAAACCAACATAACGTTAAAAAAATACTCTCAGAGAAAAAAATTCCAGATTTCTATCCTGGAGATGTTGTTAAAGTTGGTGTTAGAATTACTGAAGGTAAAAAAGAGAGAATTCAATATTTTGAAGGTGTGTGTATTGCTAAAAAAAGTAGAGATTTAAATTCATCTTTTACAGTTAGAAAAATTTCTTTTGGTGAAGGTGTTGAAAGAACTTTTCCATTATATGGAACACTAATCGATTCAATTAAAGTTATAAGATCAGGAAAAGTAAGAAGAGCCAAATTATATTATCTAAGAGACAGAACTGGTAAATCAGCAAGAATTGCAGAGAAGATTAGAAAAAAAATTGGAATTGATGTTGATGTAAAACCTGAAACTGTTACTGAAGAAAATGTAGCCCCAGCAGCAGAAGCTCCTAAAGAAGAAGCTCCAGCGGTAGAGGCAGCCCCAGAAGCACAAGCTCCTAAAGAAGAAGCTCCAGCGACTGAAGTAGCTAAAGATGAACAGAAATCAGAAAGCCCTTCAGAAAAAAAATAATTTTTTTTTCAATGTCCACTACTCTTTACGATAAAATTTGGAATGATCACCTAGTTGATCAACAAGATGATGGAACAGCATTGTTGTTCGTTGATAGACATTTAGTTCATGAAGTAACAAGCCCACAAGCTTTTGAAGGTTTAAGGAACTCTAATAGAAAAGTCAGACATCCTAATTTAACTTTAGCTGTAGCTGATCATAATGTACCAACAACAGATAGAACCAAAGGAATAGCTGATGCGGAGTCAAAAATACAAGTAGATACTCTTGAAGCTAACTGCAAAGAATTTGGAGTACAACTTTTTGGAATGGACGATAAAAGACAAGGGATCGTTCACATAATTGGACCTGAGCAAGGTTTTACTCAGCCTGGAACTGTAATTGTATGTGGTGATAGTCATACAGCAACTCATGGCGCATTTGGGGCATTAGCATTCGGTATTGGAACATCTGAAGTTGAACATGTTTTAGCAACACAAACATTGGTTCAACAAAAAGCAAAAAATTTTAGAATAAATGTTAATGGGCAACTTCCTTTAGGAGTAACATCTAAAGATGTGATACTTCAAATTATTGGAAAAATTGGAACAGCTGGAGGAACAGGTTCAGTAATAGAATATGCGGGTGATTTAATCAGATCTTTAAGTGTTGAGCAGAGAATGACTATTTGCAATATGACAATTGAAGGTGGGGCAAGAGCAGGATTAATTGCACCAGATGAAAAAATATTTAATTACTTAAAAGGAAAACCGATGTCTCCAAAAGGAGATAATTGGGAAAAAGCTCTAAACTATTGGAATACTCTTAAAACCGATGCGGATGCAAATTTTGATCAAGAGTTGAATTTAAATGCAGATGAAATTTTACCAATGATTACTTGGGGCACTTCTCCACAAGATGTAATTACTATAGATGGCAAAGTTCCCAATCCTCAAAGTGAAAGCGATGAGGATAAAAAGAACTCTATTGAAAGAGCTTTAAAATATATGGGTTTAAAACCAAATATGGCAGCTAAAGACATTAAAATAGACAAGGTATTTATTGGAAGCTGTACAAATGGTAGAATAGAAGACTTAAGAGAAGCGGCTAAAATTTTGAAAGATAAAAAAATATCATCACATGTAAATGCAATGGTTGTTCCAGGCTCTGGTTTAGTAAAAGAGCAAGCTGAACAAGAAGGTTTGGATAAAATATTTGTAAGTTCTGGCTTCGAATGGAGAGAGCCAGGTTGTTCTATGTGTTTAGCAATGAACGCGGATAAATTAAAACCTGAAGAAAGATGTGCTTCTACTTCAAACAGAAATTTTGAAGGACGACAAGGAAGAGGTGGTAGAACTCATTTAGTTAGCCCTGGTATGGCAGCAGCAGCAGCAATATCTGGAAATTTAGATGATGTGAGGAAGTATCAAAATTAATGCAAAAATTTAATACATTAAAAAGTGTGCCTGCATATTTACCAATAGTAAATATTGATACAGACATGATTATTCCTAAGCAGTTTTTAAAGACCATCAAAAGAACAGGACTTGGAAAAAATTTATTCTTTGAAATGAGGTATGATGATCAAGGTAAAGAAATTGGTGACTTTGTTTTAAATCAAAATCCTTACAATGGTTCAAAGATTCTAATTGCTGGTAAAAATTTTGGATGTGGCTCTTCTAGAGAGCATGCACCTTGGGCACTATTAGATTTTGGGATAACTTGTGTAATTAGTTCTAGTTATGCTGACATATTTTATAGCAATTGTTTTAAAAATGGAATTTTACCCATAATTCTAGAAGAGGAAAAAATTAAAGAATTATCAGAATATGCAAATAGAAAAGAAGAAATTTCAGTTGATTTAAATGATGAAAAAATTATTTATGGAAATAATGAAATCAAGTTTGATGTAGATCCATTTAAAAAAAAGTGTTTACTTGAGGGACTAGACGATATTGCTCTATCTTTAAAAAAGTCAGATAAAATTGAAAATTTTGAAACAAATTTAAAAAATAAAAAACCATGGATTTTTAGTGATTAAAGTTAAAAAAAGAAAAATACTTTTATTACCAGGTGATGGTATTGGCCCTGAAGTTATTGGAGAAGTAAAAAAAATTATTAATTGGTTTAATGATAATAAATCTTTAGATTTTGAAATAGATGAAGATCTAGCTGGTGGTTGTTCGTATGACAAACATGGAACACCTATAACTGACGAAGTATTTTACAAAGCTTTAGAAAGTGAAGTGGTTATGCTTGGTGCGGTTGGAGGTCCTAAATGGGATAATTTAGATTTTTCAAAAAAACCTGAAAGAGCTTTATTAAAACTTAGAAAAGAATTGAAATTATTTGCTAATTTAAGACCTGCTATATGTTTTGAACAATTAGTTGATGCATCAACACTTAAGCCAGAAATTGTATCAGGCTTGGACATAATGATAGTGAGAGAATTAACAGGTGGAATATATTTTGGTGAGCCAAGAGGCATTAAACCAATTGATAATGGTGAAAGAAAAGGAATTAACACTCATACATATACAACTAGTGAAATTACTAGAGTGGCAAGAGTTGCTTTTGATTTAGCTAAAAAAAGATCAAACAAAGTTACTTCTTGTGAAAAATCAAACGTTATGGAAGCAGGACAACTTTGGAAAGAAGAAGTACAAGAGCTTCATGATAAAGAATATAAAGATGTAGAGTTAAGTCATATGCTTGCTGATAATTGTGCAATGCAGCTTTTGAGAAACCCAAAACAATTTGATGTAATAGTAACTGACAATTTATTTGGTGATATGCTGTCAGATCAAGCTTCAATGTTAACAGGGTCTTTAGGACTTTTACCGTCAGCATCATTAGGTGCTAAAAATAAAGATGGTGAAATGAGAGCTATGTATGAACCTATTCATGGATCAGCACCTGATATCGCTGGAAAAGGTATAGCTAATCCGATTGCATCAATATTAAGCTTTGCGATGGCTCTTAGATATTCATTAGATCTTGATAATGAAGCTGATGCTTTAGAAAAAGCAGTTCAAGACGTACTAAATGACGGTCTAAGAACAAAAGATATTCTATCAGAAGGTATGAAAGAGACATCAACTTCTGAAATGGGTGATGCGATAATTTCAAAATTGCAATAATTCTAGAATTATTCTAAACTTTACTAATGCCAACTTATACTGCACCTGTCGAAGACATGTTGTTTCTCTTTGAAAAATTAAGAGATAACAAAAATTATAATGAACTGGAAAAATATAACGAAGTCAGCTCAGATCTAGTTAAGGACATTTTAGAAGAAGCAGCAAAAATTAATCAAAATTTAATCTTACCTCTTGCAAAGATAGGAGATGAAAGTCCTGCTGTTTTAGAAAATGGTGTAGTTAGAACGCCCCCAGGATATAAAGAAGCTTACCAAAAGTATATAGAGGATGGTTGGACATCACTATCGTGTGATCCAAAATATGGTGGTCAAGGTATGCCAAAAACAGTTAGTGCATTCTTTGATGAAATGCTTTCGTCAGCAAGCTTATCTTTCAAATTATATAGCGAATTAAGCATTGGTGCTTACAATTGTATTAATCATCATGCACCAGAAGAAATTAAAGAAAAGTACTTACCAAAAATAGTTGAAGGAAAATGGAGTGGCACTATGTGCTTAACAGAACCAGTTTGTGGAACTGACTTAGGTCTATTAAAAACAAAAGCTTCACAACAAGCTGATGGTACATATAAAATTAGTGGTCAAAAAATATTCATCACTTCAGGTGATCATGACTTAACTGAAAATATAATTCATTTAGTTTTAGCTAGATCAACTGACTCTCCCGCAGGAACAAAAGGTATAAGTTTATTTTTAGTTCCAAAATTTATTGTAAATGAAGATGGGACTGTAGGGCAAAGAAATGGAATATCAACAGGATCAATCGAAAGTAAAATGGGTATTAAAGGTTCTGCCACATGTGTTTTAAATTTTGATGATGCAACAGGTTATATGATTGGATCAAAAGACAAAGGTTTGAATGCAATGTTTACCATGATGAATTTGGAAAGAATTGTTGTTGGTATTCAAGGTTTAGGTATTTCGGAAATTGCATACCAAAACTCACTGGCTTACGCTAAAGAGAGAAAACAAGGAAAAACGAACAATACAAAATCAACGAATGGTGCAGATTTTATAATTGAACATGCTGATATACGAAAATCACTATTAAATATGAAATCTATTATCGAGGGAGAAAGAGCTCTTTGTTTTTGGCTTTCTCAACAAACAGAAGTTAGTCTTTATCATCCAGATGATAAAATTAAACAGGAAGCTTCTGATTATGTTTCACTGATGACCCCTGTTGTAAAATCATTATTTACTGATTTAGCAATGGAGATAACTAATGATGCCATGCAAATTCATGGAGGATATGGATATACAAAAGATCAGGGAATTGAACAATTATACAGAGATAATAGAATTACTCCAATTTATGAAGGAACAAATTCAGTTCAAGCAGCTGATTTAGTTTTTAGAAAACTTTCAAACAAAAATGGAAACATCATTCAAAAATTTTTAAATATGGTTAAAGGTGAGTGTGACAGCAAAAATGAAAAGGTGAAGTCATACACCAAGGAATTAGATTATTACTTGGATATTTTGCATAAATTTACAGGTTGGATTGAGGATAAAAGTAAAATTGAAAAAGATGATGTTAGTGCAGCTGCAAATGATTATTTAAAAACGCTTGGTTATGTATCAATAGCATATTCTTGGATTAAGGTATTAGAAGTAAGTTTTGCTGATTATGAAACTAATAAAGAATTTTATGAAGATAAAATTAAAACAGCAAAATTTTATTTTGATAAAGTTTTACCAAGAGCTGAATTTCATTATAAATCTGCAATATCTGGAAGTTCAAATATAATGAATTTTAGATTTAATTAATCATGAGTAGTTACGATATAAATTTAGATAAGAATAAAGCTAATCATATTCCTCTTACTCCATTATCATTTTTGGAAAGAGCTAAAGATGTTTATCCCAATTATGAGGCAATAGTTTATGAAGATAGAAAATATACATGGACAGAAGTTTATAAAAGAGCTGTAAAATTTGCGAGTGCATTATCTAAAATTGGAATTAGCAAAGGAGATACAGTTTCATTTTTAGCATTTAATACTCCTGAAATTTTTGAAGCACACTATTCAGTTCCAATGACTGGTGGTGTATTAAACACAATCAACGTCAGATTAGATGCAAACACTATTGCTTATATTTTAGAGCATAGTGAAGCCAAAGTGTTAATTGTAGACAGACAGCTTCATGTAGAGGTTAAAAAAGCTTTAAATATGTTAAATAAAAAAATTACCATCATAGATATAAACGACAAACATGCAGATCAATCAAAGTTGGAAAAAATTGGTGATTTAGAATACGAAAATTTTTTAAGCACAGGTGATGAGAATTATGATTGGAAGATGCCAGATGATGAATGGCAAGCAATATCTTTAAGCTATACCTCAGGAACAACTGGTAATCCAAAAGGGGTTGTTTATCATCATAGAGGCGCATATTTGATGTCTACTGGAAGTTCTGTTGCGTGGAATATGCCAAATAGGTTAAATTTTTTAACAATTGTTCCAATGTTTCATTGTAATGGTTGGTGCTATCCTTGGACTATCCCAATGTTAAATGGAAGAACTGTTTGTTTAAGAAATATAGATGTTAAGAAAATTTTTGAACTAATTGAAAAATATAATGTAACTCATTTTGGTGGTGCACCAATTATATTAAATATGATTACAGGAGCACCAGAAGCTGATCGAAAAAAACTTAAAAATAAAGTTTATGTATTAACAGCTGGAGCCCCACCACCTAGTATAATTTTTAAGAAAATGAAAGATCTTGGCTTTGAAGTGATGCATGTTTATGGATTAACAGAAACATATGGCCATGTGACTCAATGTGCTTGGAATGATGAATGGAATAGTTTTGACGAGGATAGACAAAATGAAATTAAAGCACGACAAGGTGTTAGATATCCAAATACCGAAGGGGTTACAGTTATGGACCCTGAAACAATGAAAGAAGTTCCATATGATGGAAAAACCATTGGCGAAATTATGATCAGAGGAAATGTTGTAATGAAAGGGTATTTTAAAGATAAAGATGCAACAGACAAAGCGATGTCTGGTGGCTGGTTTCATACAGGTGATTTAGCAGTTATGCACCCCGATAGATATGTTAAGATTCAGGACAGATCTAAGGATATAATTATTTCTGGAGGTGAAAATATTTCATCTATTGAAATTGAAAATACGCTTGCAAAACATCCATCAGTATCTATTGCAGCAGTTGTTGCTAAACCTGATGATAAGTGGGGAGAAGTTCCATGTGCATTTATAGAAATGGTTCAAGACAAACCAGTTACAGAAAAAGAATTAATAGATTTTTGTAAAGAAACTTTAGCAGGTTTTAAAGTTCCTAAAAAAGTTGTTTTCTGTGAATTACCAAAAACATCAACAGGAAAAATTCAGAAATTTGAATTAAGAAAACAATTTTAGGAAATAATTTGATATTTGAGTTAGAAAATAAAAATGTTCATGCATCAGATGCCGGACAACAATTAGACCTTAAAAAAGAAACTATTATTTTTCTCCATGGTAGTGGCCTTTCACACATTGTTTGGTCTTTAGTCGAACAATTTTTTTCAAATAAAAAATTTAATGTATTGTCAATTGATCTTCCTGGACATGGCAACTCAGATGGTCCCTGTCTTAATTCGATAGAAAATATTGCTGACTGGCTAGAAAAAGTTTTTGTTAAATTAAAATTAGACAAAGTTATTTTGGTTGGACATTCTCAAGGATGTTTAGAGATGCTTGAATACTCAAATAAATATAAGAGTAGATTACAAAAATTAGTTTTCATGGGAGGATCTTATAAAATGCTTGTTAATCAAGATTTAATAGACTTAGCAAAAAATGGAGACCCAGATGCTGTTAAATTAATGATGAAGTGGTGTTATGAGGGATCAAAAAAATTTATAGGTGGAAATCCTATAAAAAGAATCATCCAGTCCCCAAAAGATATAAGGAAAATATTAGCAGTAGATCTTGTTGCATGTAATAATTATTTGAATGGTTCAAATGCTGTAAAAACTATTGATTGTCCTTCAATGTTTGTATTCGGCGCCTTAGATAAAATGGTTAACATTGAAGTTGGAAAAAAGTTTGCAAATATGGTTGAAAACTCAACTACCCATATTATTGATGGATGTGGACATATGATTATGATTGAAAAAGCTTTTGAAATACGAGAGAAAGTCTTAGAATTTTTACAAAAATGAAAAATTATTCAATAGCAAAATCTAGAAGACTTAGAAGTACGCCTTATACTTCTAGAATAGAAAAACAGGGTGTAACTGCATACACTGTTTACAATCATATGCTTTTACCAGCTGCATTTGGATCTATTGCAGATTCTTATGAGCATTTAAAAAAAGATGTACAAGTTTGGGATGTTGCAGCAGAACGACAAGTCGAAATTCAAGGAAAAGATTCTGCAAAACTTGTTCAATTGATGACGTGTAGAGATTTATCAAAATCAAAAATAGGCAGATGTTACTATTGTCCAATCATTGATGGTTTGGGAAATTTAGTTAACGATCCTGTGGTTTTAAAATTAGCAGAAGATAAATGGTGGATATCGATTGCTGACTCAGATGTAATCTTTTTTGCAAAAGGTTTGGCCTCTGGATATAAATTTGATGTAAAAATTATTGAGCCAATTGTTGATATTATTGCAGTCCAAGGTCCTAAGTCTTTTGATTTAATGGAGAAAGTATTTGGAAAAATAATTAAAGAATTAAAATTTTTTGGTTTTAGTTATTTTGACTTTGAAGGAGCTCAACATCTAATTGCAAGATCAGGTTGGTCTAAACAAGGAGGATATGAAGTGTATGTTCAAGATACACAATCAGGCCAACAATTGTATGATTACCTCTTTGAAGTAGGAAAAGAATTTAATGTTAAACCGGGTTGCCCTAATTTGATTGAAAGAATTGAAAGTGGGTTGCTCTCTTATGGTAATGATTTTGATAATAATGATAATCCTTTAGAATGTGGTTTTGATCAATATGTTTCATTAGACAGTGAAATCAATTTTTTAGGAAAAGAAGAATTAAAAAAAGTTAGATCAGAGGGAATAAAAAAAAAATTAATGGGAATTAAACTTGATGCTAAAGAAGTTAGTTTATCAGGATCATTAGATCTAAAAGATGAAGAGGATAATATTATCGGAGAATTGAGATCAGCGTGCTATTCCCCACATTTTAAAAAAGTTATTGGCATAGCAATGATGAAAAAACCTTACTGGGAAGTGTCCCAAGGTGTTAAAGCTGAGATAAACGGTAATATTTGTACTGGAATCGTTTGCGATTTGCCTTTCATTTAGTATAAACTTCAACAAAATCATGAATATAGCTATCGTTGGAGCCACTGGTAATGTAGGCAGAAAAATATTGGAAGTTCTTGAAAAAAAGAAGCTTGCTATAGATAATTTATATTTATTAGCATCATCAAGAAGTGCTGGTTCTAAAATTAATTTTAACGGCAAAGAACATGAGGTAATTGATCTAGAAACTTTTGATTTTTCAAAAGTTAAAATTACTTTTTTTGCAGCTGGAGGAAAAATTTCAGAAAATTTTGCTGAAATTGCAGCTAAGCATTCTTTAGTAATTGATAATTCAAGTTTTTATAGAATGGATCCAGATGTTCCTTTAATAGTTCCACAGGTTAATTCAGATCATTTAAACAATATAAAGAAAAATATTATTGCAAATCCTAACTGCTCAACAGCTCAACTTGTTATAGCATTAAAACCTTTGCATGATTTATTCAAAATTAAAAGAATAGTTGTATCAACATATCAGTCAGTTTCAGGAGGAGGTAAAGCGCCTATGGATGAATTGATTGAACAGACAAAACAAGTTTTAAACAATAATAAGGTAGTGTCTAAAAACTTTACTAAACAAATCGCATTTAATGCAATTCCTCATATAGATGTGTTTTCGGATGAAGGATACACAAAAGAAGAACTTAAGATGACAAATGAAACAAAAAAGATTTTAGATAAAGACATAAATCTAACAGCCACTTGTGTAAGATTGCCTGTATTAGTTTCTCATTCAGAGTCGGTGAATATCGAATTTCAAAACTCTTTTTCATTAGAAAAAGTTAGAGATGCTTTAAATAATTTTGAAGGTTGTAAAGTAATTGATGAAAGAGCTGATGGAGGTTATTCAACACCTTTAGAAGCAGAGGGTAAAGATGAAACCTTTATTTCAAGAATAAGAGAAGATAAAACGGTCACTAATGGATTAAATATGTGGATTGTGTCAGATAATCTCTTAAGAGGTGCAGCTTTAAATGCAGTTGAGATTGCAGAAACATTAATTAAAAATAATTTTTATGGAAAATAAAAGTCCTTTATCTCCCCATATACAAATTTATAGATGGCACATTTCATCATTAGTATCTATTACTCATAGAATAACAGGAATTATTAATATTGTTGCAATAACATTAATTTGTATTTGGGTTTCATTATTAGTTTTAGGAGACGCAAACTATAATTTAGTAAATCAACTCTTAAATTCGATGTTAGGAAAATTTATTGCATTAGGTTTAGTTTGGTCTTTTAGTTTTCAAATGTTAAGTGAAGTTAGACATCTGATAATGGACATGGGTTATGGGTTTGAATTACAAACAACTCGTATCTCAGGTCTTATAGTTATCTTTGGATCATTTTTATTAACCATTTTGATTTATTTAATAGGTAAAAACTTTATTTAATATGAATTTAGCTGCAAAAAAATGGATATTTCTAAAAATATCATCAGCAATCTTATTACCTTTAATGTTTTGGTTTGTGGTAAATTTTATAGCAATTTACGATAGTAATTACTTCGAATTAGTAGAATTTTTTTCTAACTCAGTTTCTAAATTTTTATTTAGCTTATTTATTATTTTCGCTTATTTTTTTTCAGCATTAAGTATTAGTGAGGTTTTTGAAGACTATATAAAAGACGATAAAATCAAATATGTCGCAAACAGACTTTTATTTATTTCTGCTATAATAATTCCATTATTAACAATTATTTTTCTATTTAATCTTAACTAATGAGTTCTTACAAAATTATTGATCATGAATATGATGTAGTAGTTCTTGGAGCAGGTGGTTCTGGTTTAAGAGCCGCTGTAGGTTTGAGTGAGGCTGGTTTAAAAACAGCTTGTATTTCAAAAGTTTTTCCAACAAGAAGTCACACTTCAGCTGCTCAAGGTGGTATTTCAGCTGCTTTAGGAAATATGGGTGAAGATGATTGGAGATGGCACATGTATGATACTGTCAAAGGTGCTGATTGGCTAGGTGATCAAGATAGTATTGAGTACTTGTGTAAAGAAGCTCCAAAAGCAGTAATTGAATTAGAAAAATATGGTGTTCCGTTCAGTAGAACTGAAGAAGGAAAAATTTACCAAAGACCTTTTGGCGGAATGACAAAAAATTATGGTAATGGCATAGTTCAAAGAACATGTGCGGCTGCAGACAGAACGGGTCACGCAATATTGCATACTCTTTATGGACAAGCTCTTAAACACAACACAGAATTTTTTATTGAATATTTTGCTTTAGACTTATTAATGAAAGACGGGGAGTGCAAAGGATTAATAGCATGGAATTTAAATGATGGAACAATTCATAGATTCAGAGCACATACTGTAATTATCGCAACAGGTGGTTATGGAAAAGTATATTATTCAGCAACATCGGCTCATACTTGTACAGGTGATGGAAATGCAATGGTGTTAAGAGCAGGACTACCCTTGCAAGACATGGAATTTGTTCAATTTCATCCAACAGGAATATATGGTCATGGCACTTTAATAACAGAGGGAGCTAGAGGTGAAGGAGGATACCTTACAAATTCAAAAGGTGAGAGATTTATGGAAAGATATGCTCCTAATGCAAAAGATTTAGCATCTAGAGATGTAGTAAGTAGGTCAATGTCAATTGAAATTAACGAAGGAAGAGGAGTTGGAAAAGAACAGGATCACGTTCATCTTAATTTAAGTCACTTAGATAAAGAAATTATTGAAAGTAGATTACCGGGAATTACTGATGCCGCAAGGTTGTTTGCAAATGTTGATGTTACTAAAGAGCCAATTCCAGTTGTGCCAACTGTTCATTATAATATGGGAGGCATTCCAACAAACTATAAAGGCGAAGTTTTGACAGTGAATGGTTCTGAAAAAACTGTTCCTGGATTAATGGCAATTGGAGAGGCAGCATGTGTTTCAGTTCATGGAGCAAATAGACTAGGATCTAACTCTTTAATTGATTTAGTTGTTTTTGGAAGGGCAGCCGCAAAAAGAGCTGCTGAGTTAATTAAACCTGGAACGCCACATGAAGAAATCAGTGAGAATGAAACACAAAAATGTATTGATAGATTTGATAAACTTAGAAATGCAGAAGGAGATACTGGCACAGCTGAGTTAAGACTGGCGATGCAGAAAACAATGCAATCTAAATGCGCAGTCTTTAGGACAGAAAAAACTCTTCAAGAAGGTGTTGAAGAAATAAGAAAAACTTACGATGGATTAGATTCTATATCAGTAAAAGATAAATCATTAATATTTAATACTGATTTAGTAGAAACTTTAGAATTCGATAATTTAATTAGACAAGCTGTAGTAACAGTTGACTCTGCATATAATAGAAAAGAAAGTAGAGGAGCACACGCTCGAGAGGATTTTCCTAAAAGAGATGATGAAAAATTTATGCAACATACACTTGCTTGGTGTGATGGTAAAAAAACAAAAATTAGTTATAGAGAGGTACATAAATCTACTTTGACAAATGAAGTACAATATTTTCCTCCACAAGAAAGAGTATATTAATGGTACAAATAAATTTACCTAAAAATTCTGAAGTAATTAAAGGTAAATATTATCAAGACAAAACTGGCTCAAAAAATATTAGAAAAGTTAATGTCTATAGGTGGGACCCTTCTACAGAAGAAAATCCTCGATTAGATACCTATGAAGTCGATATGGACAACTGTCCTTCAAAAGTTTTAGATATTTTAAATAAAATCAAAAATGAAATTGATCCAACATTAGCTTACCGAAGATCTTGTGCACATGGAGTTTGTGGATCTTGTGCTATGAACATGGGAGGTAAAAATGGTCTTGCATGTACCACACCTCATGCAGAAATTGATGGAGATATAGATATTTATCCTTTACCACATTTAAAAGTTAAAAGAGATTTGATTGGTGATCTAGATGGACTTTACAAACAATATCAATCAATTGAACCTTGGTTGAAAAATAACTCAACGAAAGAGACAGCTGAAATTGTACAATCCAAAGAAGAAAGAGCTAAACTTGATGGTGCTTATGAATGTATTATGTGCGCATGTTGTTCAACTTCTTGCCCTAGCTACTGGTGGAATGGTGATAAATATTTAGGTCCCGCAGTTCTGCTTCAAGCTTATAGATGGATCATTGATAGTAGAGACGAGGAAAGAGAAGCAAGATTAAAAAAAGTTGCCGATGAATTAAAACTTTATAGATGCCACACTATTCTAAATTGCACAAATGCTTGTCCAAAAGGCTTGAATCCAGCAAAAGCAATTGCAGAAATTAAAAAAATGATTGCTACAGCTAATGTTTAAATAGACTAACAAGTATTTTTGATTTAAAAGACCGTATTCATGAAATTAATAGAGCACTTCGTTGGTGGAAAGGTTATTCCAGGTTCATCTGATAAAAAGGGTAAAGTCTATAACCCTGCAACTGGAGAACAAGAGTCTGAAGTAAGACTTGCTTCAAAATCAGATCTAGATCAAGCAGTAGAAGTTGCAAAAAAAGCTTTTGAAGCATGGTCATTAAAACCTCCTCTTCAAAGAGCAAGAGTAATGTTTAAATTTAAAGAATTAATCGAAAAGAATTCTGATGAACTTACAAAATTGATAGTTTCTGAACATGGTAAAGTTTATGATGATGCCCAAGGTTCATTAACAAGAGGATTAGAGGTAGTAGAATTTGCTTGTGGAATCCCCCATTTATTAAAGGGAGAGTTTTCAGAAAATGTAGGAACTAATGTTGATAGCTGGTCAATGAGACAGCCATTAGGAGTTGTAGCTGGAATTACACCTTTTAACTTTCCAGCAATGGTTCCAATGTGGATGTTTCCAATAGCTATAGCATGTGGAAATACATTTATACTTAAGCCTTCAGAAAAAGATCCTTCATGTGCAATTAAATTAGCAGAACTTTTAAAAGAAGCGGGACTTCCAGATGGTGTATTTAACGTTATTAATGGTGATAAGGAGTCTGTTGATGCTATTTTAGAAAACAAAGATATAAAAGCAGTAAGTTTTGTAGGATCAACACCTATAGCTAAATATATTTACGAAAATTCAGCTAAAAATGAAAAAAGAGTTCAAGCGTTAGGTGGAGCAAAAAATCATTTAGTAGTTATGCCTGACTGTGATTTAGATGGTGCCGTTAATGGTTTAATGGGTGCAGCTTATGGTTCAGCTGGTGAGAGATGTATGGCTCAATCTGTTGCAGTGGCTGTCGGAGATATAGGTGATGAATTGGTTTCAAGGCTATCAAAAAAAGCAGAAGCTTTAAAAGTTGGCCCAGGTATGGATAAAACATCTGAAATGGGGCCTTTAGTTACAAAAGAACATTTAGAAAAAGTTAAAAGCTATGTGGATCTTGGTGTCGAAGAGGGTGCAAAGTTAGTTGTAGATGGAAGAAATTTAAAACTTCAAGGCTATGAAAACGGTTTCTATATCGGTGGTTGTTTATTTGACCATGTTAATCAGGATATGAGAATTTATAAAGAAGAAATATTTGGTCCAGTTCTATCAGTTGTTAGAGTAAAAACTTTTGAAGATGCAGCAAAATTAATTAATGACCACGAGTATGGAAATGGAGTTAGCATTTATACTAGAGATGGAGATGCAGGCAGAACTTTTGCAAGTAAAATTCAAGTAGGTATGGTTGGTATTAATGTTCCAATTCCAGTTCCAATGGCGTTTCATAGTTTTGGAGGTTGGAAAAGATCTTTATTTGGAGATAGTGCAATGCACGGCATGGAAGGAATAAAATTTTATACAAAATTAAAAACAGTAACATCAAGATGGCCATCAGGTATTCGTTCAAACGCGGAATTTGTAATGCCAACAATGAAATAGGAAAGAAATGACTAAAATATCTTTAATTGGAGCAGGTCAAATAGGTGGAACTTTAGCACATTTAATTGGAACAAAAGAATTAGTAAATGAAGTAGTTTTGTTTGATGTAGCAAGCGGAATAGCAAAAGGAAAAGCTCTTGATATTGCACAATCTTCATCAGTGGATGGTTTTAATGTTAAATTTTCAGGTACAGATGACTATAAAGACATCAAAGATTCAGATGTAATTATTATTACTGCTGGTGTCCCAAGAAAACCAGGGATGAGCAGAGATGATTTATTAGGAATAAACTTAAAAATTATTAAACAAGTTGCAGAAGGAATTAAGCAAAACGCTCCTAATGCATTTGTAATATGTATTACCAATCCTTTAGATGTCATGGTTATGGCTTTTCAAAAGTTTTCAGGTTTACCAGCCAACAAAGTTGTTGGAATGGCTGGAATATTAGACAGTTCAAGATTTAAATTATTTTTATCTTTAGAATTAAATGTTCCGGTTAAAGAAATTGATGCAATGGTAATGGGTGGACACGGAGATACCATGGTACCAATGCCTAGATTTACAAAAGTTTTAGGAAAACCTTTGCTAGATTTAGTAAAAGAGGGAAAAATTTCTCAAGAAAGATTAGAGGAAATAAATCAAAGAACTAGAGATGGTGGCGCTGAAATAGTGAAATATCTTGAAAAAGGATCTGCATTTTATGCGCCTGCAGCATCAGGAGTTCAGATGGCTGAAGCATATTTAAAAGATGAAAAAAAATTACTACCATGTGCTATTCAATTAAATGGAGAGTATGGTGTAAACAATGTTTACGCTGGTGTTCCAGTGATTATAGGAAAAGATGGAGTGGAAAAAATAGAGCAAATTGATTTAGACGATAAAGAAAAAAAAGAATTTATGCATTCAATTGATGCAGTTAAAGCTCTTTGGGAAGCAGCATCTAAAATAGATCCTGATCTTTCTAAGTAATAATGAACATTCACGAACATCAAGCCAAACAGATTTTAAAGAAATATGGTGCAATTGTTCCAGAAGGTGTATTTGCTCTTTCTGTTGATGAATTAGTAGAGAAAGCTAAATCATTAAATACAAAAAAATATGTTTTAAAAGCCCAGATCCATGCCGGAGGAAGAGGTAAAGCAGGTGGAGTAAAAATTTTAGACACTATTGAAGAATTAGCAGGTGCAGCGAATGAATTGATGGGAAAAATTTTAGTTACTCATCAGACAGGTCCTGAGGGAAGAGAAGTAAAAAGATTATATGTTGAAGAGTCTTCGAACATAGATAAAGAGTTTTATTTATCTTGTTTAGTGGACAGGGCCAGTTCTAAAATAGCTTTCATATCTAGCGATCAAGGTGGAATGGATATTGAAGAAGTAGCAAGTAGCTCACCTGAAAAAATTATAACAACTAAAGTTGATATAAATAATAAAATTTCAGACAAAGATTGTGAGGAAATAGTTAAAATATTTAGCTTAAGTGATAGTGCAAAAACACAAGCAATTTCACTAATAAAATCAATTTATCAAATGTTTATAAATACTGATGCAAATATGGTCGAGGTTAATCCATTAATTTTAACTAAAGAAGAAAAAATAATTTGTTTAGACGCAAAAGTAAATTTTGACTCTAACGCTTTATTTAGACATCCTGAAATTGTTGAACTAAGAGATTTAAATGAAGAAGACCCAACAGAAATAGAAGCAAGCAAACATGATCTAGCTTATATTAAATTAGATGGAAGCATTGGTTGTATGGTAAATGGAGCAGGGTTAGCTATGGCAACTATGGATATAATTAAATTATATGGAAAAGAGCCAGCTAATTTTTTAGATGTAGGTGGTGGTGCTTCAAAAGAAAAAGTTTCTGCTGCACTAAAAATAATTCTATCAGATAAAAATGTTAAAGGAATTTTAGTAAATATTTTTGGTGGAATAATGAGATGCGATGTTCTTGCTCAAGGGGTAGTAGATGCAGCTAAAGAAATAAATATTAGTGTTCCATTAGTTGTTCGACTTGCGGGAACAAATTTTAAAGAAGGAAAAGAAATATTAGATAACTCAGGATTAAAATTAATATCTGCTGAAAATTTAGATGATGCAGCTAAAAAAATTGTAGAAGCAATAAAATAATATGTCAGTTTTAGTCAATAAAAATACAAAAGTGATTTGCCAAGGTTTTACTGGTGCACATGGTACTTTTCATTCTGAACAAGCTATTAAATATGGAACCAATTTAGTTGGTGGAGTAACTCCTAAAAAAGGAGGTCAAAAACATTTGGATAGACCAGTTTTTAATAGTGTTAATGAAGCTAAAAATAATGTTGGTGCAGATGCTACAATGATTTATGTACCTGCTAAATTTGCTGCTGCAGCTATTATAGAAGCAATTGATGCATCTGTAGAATTAATAGTTTGTATTACTGAAGGTATACCAGTTCAAGATATGCTTAAAGTAAGACAAAAATTAAATGGTTCAAAAAGTAGATTGATAGGACCAAATTGCCCAGGAATAATTACACCAGATGAATGCAAAATTGGAATTATGCCAGGAAATATCCACAAAAGAGGATCGGTTGGAATTGTATCCAGGTCTGGCACACTCACTTACGAGGCAGTTGCACAAACAACCGAGAATGGTTTAGGTCAATCAACTTGCATTGGTATTGGAGGTGATCCAATTAACGGCACAAACTTTATTGATTGTTTAGATTTATTTTTAAATGATGAAGAAACAGAGTCTATTTTAATGATAGGAGAAATTGGAGGTACAGCAGAAGAGGAAGCTGCTGAATTCGTTAAAAATCACAAAATAAAAAAACCAATCGTTGGTTTTATTGCAGGAATTACAGCTCCCCCAGGAAGAAGAATGGGGCATGCAGGAGCTATTATTTCAGGTGGAAAAGGTGGTGCTGAGGATAAAATTAAGAAAATGGAAGAATCTGGTATTACAGTCGCAAAATCGCCTTCAATAATTGGAAAAACTCTATTTAATAAATTGTCAAATTGAAAAATAATATTAGAGGATTATATTAAATAAAAAGATGTCATCATCAAAAAATCTTGAATACGAAAAGACTTCATTTTTAAACAAATCAAATAGTGCATTTATTGAGCGAATGTATCTTAAGTTTATAAATAAGGAGGCAGACCTACCAGAAAGTTGGAGAGATTATTTTGAAGAAATTGGGGATGGGCTTAATATTATTGCAAAAGAAATTAATGGGCCTTCATGGGGACCTAAAAAAATAAAGTTGATATAGACGAACTTCAAAAGAAAATTGATCAAAAAGAAAATAATTTAGGGGACAATTTAGTAGATAAGTCAGAGAAATTTAATTATCAATTACTAGCAAATTCAAACAAAGACTCCATTAGTGCTGTTTCTCTTATTCGTGCCTATAGATTAAGAGGACATTTGTTGGCTAATCTTGATCCATTAGGAATGAGAGAGTCAGATTATTTAGATGAGCTGCATCCAGAATTTTATGGATTCAAAAAGGAGAATTATGATAAAAAAATATTCTTGAATGGAGTGATCAATAGAAAAGATGCCACTATAAAAGAAATATTAAAATTTTTGAAAAAAACCTATTGTGGGAATGTAGGATATGAATTTATGCATATTTCCAATCCAGATGAAAGAAAATGGTTTAGAGATA
>JAOIVP010000030.1 GCA_028224115.1 Candidatus Pelagibacter sp.
TCCTGCAATATTATAAATGCCTAAAGGACATCCATTTTCTTTAATATATTTTTTAACATACTTATAACTTTCTTCAGGTGTATCTAAATTGAAAATACTTTCTTTGATAGTTAAGTTAGGAAATTCTGATCTTAATATTTTTCTAAAACCTAGTTCTCTTTCCTGTTGACATCTGTAAGGCATACTCATAACCATCAAAATTGATCCTGTTTTTTTTCCAACATGTTTTCCTATTATATGAGCTGCTGTTGAACCCGCATTAGATTGATTGCTTCCAATATAACAAGTTCTATTTGAATTAGGTAAATCAGTCGTAAGTGCTACAACTGGTTTTCCTTCATTTATAACTTTTGTAATTTCATTATTTATATTTTGATCTTCTTGTGAAACTATTATTACAGCATCAAATTTTGAGGTATCGGTCAAAATTTTAGTAAAATGAGTTGGCTTAAAATCCTTTGCAGCTATAAATTTTTTAATTAAATTAAATTTATTATTATTTTTAGAATTAACCCTTTCTAAGGTTTCTTCTAAAGTTTTATTATAAGAAGGTCCTGATTGAGAACAAACTAAAATATTTTTTTTATTATTTTTTTGATTACCATTTTGTAAATTGTTTAAAGTTTTTAAAATCTTATCTTTAGTTCTTTTGCTTACACCAGGCCTATTATTCAGAACTCTATCAACTGTTGCTGTTCCATATCCTGAGTCTTCAGAAATTTTCTTTATTGATACATTTTTCCAGTAAGAAACCATTTTTTTATCGTAGCATTGTTTGATGTAAAATCAATCAAATTGATACATCAACTATAAGTTGAATTACATCATTTTGCTTGCAAGGAGATCTTAGAGTTATTAAGATTAAAATTATAAATAACTAACTAAGAGAGAGATCAAATATGAAAAAAACAATAATTACGATGTTGGCATTTGTTTTCGTGTCAATTTCAGGAATTTCATATGCAGCAGATAAAGTTTTTGCATTAGTTCCAAAAGCGATGAACAACCCATTTTTCGATTTAGCTAGAGATGGATGTAAAGTTGCTGAAAAAGAAATTGGTGGAATTGAATGTTTATACATTGGACCAGGCGAGCACACTGAACAAGAACAAGTTCAAATCGTTCAAGATTTAATTGCAAAAGGTGTTGATGGTATTGCAGTAGCTTCTTCTAACGCAGCAGCAATGGCTAAAGCAGTTAAAGGAACTAATATTCCAATAATTACTTGGGACTCAGATCTTTTAAATAAAGATGCTAGTTTAAGAAAAGCTTATGTTGGAACTAAAAACTATGACATTGGAGTATACTTAGCTCAAATCGTTATGATGTTAAAACCAGGCGGTGGAGAAATTTGTATTCAATCAGGTGGTGCTGCAGCTGCAAACCACAATGAAAGAATGTCAGGTATAAGAGATACAATTGCTGGACGTGCAGACAGTGGAAAATATCCAAGTGCTGAGCTAAAAGGTGAAAATGGATGGACTGAAGCAAGTGGATGTCCGTTGTACACAAATGATGATTTTCCTCTTTCAGTACAACAAATGGAAGATATCTTTGCTAAACACCCTAACCTAACTGCATTTGTACCAACTGGTGGGTTCCCTCAGTTCGTATCAAAAGCTTTCAGAAGAGTTACTGAAAAACACAAAGATAGAATCAGCTCTATGAAAACTGCGGTTGTAATTGCTGACACTCTTCCTATGCAAATGGAAGATTTAGCAGCTGGAAGAACACATGGTCAAGTAGGTCAACAACCTTTTATGATGGGTTACAAAGCTATGTATGTTCTAAAAGATATTGTTGATGGAAAAGCGTTGAAATTTGACAACACATCTAACAATGCGATTTACACAGGTCTTGATGTTTGTATGAAACCAAACATTGCAACTTGTATTGCAGGTTAATTATCTCCTTAATTATTTACTAAGCCCAATTTTATATTGGGCTTAGTTTTACATAATACAAAAAATTAATATGTTTAACAAATATATATCTGAACAAACTAACCAATTTAAAAATAAAATAATTATTGTAACGGGAAGTACTCAAGGAAGTGGAGCTGAGACTGCAAAATTACTAGCAAACAGAGGTGCTAAGGGAATAACTATCTGTGGAAGAAATAGCGTTAAAGGAAATAAGGTAAAATCTGAAATAGAAAGCATGGGCACAGAATGCTTGTACGTTCAAGCAGATTTAGAGAAACTTGCAGACTGTAAAAAAATAGTTTCTGAAACTGATAAAAAATTTAATACTGTAGATAGTTTTATCAATGTTGCTGCTTTCACAGAAAGAGGAACAATTTTAAGTACGACAGAAGAAAATTATGACAAAAACTTCAATGTAAATGTGAAAGCTCCCCTTTTTATGATGCAAGACGTTATAAAAATAATGATCAGAGATAAAAAAAAAGGAACTATAGCTCATATTTTATCAATGGCTGGATATAGTGGTATGCCTTTTTTAACTGCTTACAGCTCTTCTAAAGCTGCATTAGCAATAATGATCAAAAATGTTGCAAATTCAGTGTCTGGACATCAAATAAGAGTGAACGGAGTAAATTTGGGATGGACAGATACGCCTGCTGAAACTGTAATCCAAAAAAAATTTCATAATGCAGATGATGATTGGCTAAAAAAAGCAGAGTCAAAAGTGCCATTTAAAAGATTAAACAAACCTATAGATGTTGCAAAAATTTTAGCATTTTTGTGTTCTGATGAATCTGGAATTATGACAGGCAGTATTGTGGACTTTGATCAAACAGTTGCTGGTTGGCACTCCTATTCAGCATATGACACAAAAATATTAGATGATAGTATTTTAGGGGAATAATTCCAACTATAATTCAACTAATGAAAATTATTGATTCACATCAACATTTTTGGGATCCTTCAAGAGGTGATTATCATTGGATGCCAAAAGATAATCCAATATTAAACCGAAAATATGAAGTTAAAGATTTATCTCAAGTTTCTGAGTCAATTGATTTACATAAAACTATTTTAGTTCAAGCTGCAGCAACTAATGCAGAAACTGAATATATGTTAAATATAGCTGAAAATTCTGATTTAGTTTGTGGAGTTGTAGGTTGGGTAAATTTTGAAGATAAGAATCAACTAGAACAGTTAAAAATTTTTGCTAAGCACCAAAAATTTCTTGGAGTAAGACCAATGATACAAGATATTCCAGATGAAAATTGGGTTTTAAATAAAAATTTTGATATTTTTTTTAAAAGTATAATTGATTTAGATTTAAGCTTTGATGCTCTAGGATTTCCAATACATCTAGAAAATTTTTATACAATTGCTTCTAGATATCCTTCCCTAAGATTTATTATTGATCATTTAATGAAACCAAAAATTTGCAATAATAATCAAGAGGAATTTATTCACTGGCAAAAGGGAATAAACAAGTTATCTAAATTAGAAAATGTATATTGTAAATTTTCTGGTATGGTTACTGAAGCTTGTGAAAAATGGACTGAGCAAGATCTCAAGCCATATGTAGATGAAATTTTAAATCTGTTTACTGATAAAAAAATTATGTGGGGATCTGATTGGCCTGTTTGTAACTTAAGAACAAACTATTTAGGATGGTATAATTCAGCAACAAATTTAACTAAAGAATTAAGTCTAGCTGAAAGACAAAATATCTTTTATAATAATGCAAAAAGGTTTTATAAACTTAAAATATAACTTATGAAAAAAAATAAAATTAAAGATACTGGTGTAGAAGTTACAGAATTAAGTTTTGGAACATCTTCTTTAGGGAGTATGCCAGATACTTATGGTTATGAAGTACCAGAACAAAGAGCCCAAGAAACACTAAAAAGATTTTTTCAAGGTCCTGTAAATATGCTTGATACTTCAAGAAATTATGCAATGGGAGAAAGTGAAAAAAGAATTGGTATTGCTATAAAGGAAAATGGTGGCTGGCCAGAGAATTTTATTTTATCAACAAAAATTGATAGGAATATGGATACTCTTGTTCTTGATAAAAAACGAACCAGGGAATCTATTGAAGAAAGTTTAAAAACTTTGAATGTAAATTCTGTTGATGTTTTATTTCTTCATGATCCAGAATATGTAAAAGATATAAATGATATCACTAAAAAAGATGGTGCAATAGATGAGTTATTTAAAATAAAAGAAGAAGGTTTAGCAAAAGCTGTTGGTTTAGCTATGGGAAAAGTAAACATAATGTTTCCTATGTTAAAAAATTGGGACTTTGATGTGATAATTAATCATAACAGATATACTTTGTTAAATAGAGAGGCAGATGAAATGTATAGTTATGCCCACAGTAAAAATATATCTATTTTTAATGCCGCTCCTTACGCTGGTGGTGTTTTAGCAAAAGGTCCAAGTAACTTTAAAAAAATAACTTATCAAGATGCTACAGAAGAAAAGCTTGCACCTGCTAGAGAAATAGAAAAAGTTTGTAAAAAGTACAATGTTGAAATGGGTGCAGCCGCTTTACAGTTTTCAATGAAAGATAAAAGAATAACCTCTACTCTTTGTGGAGTTACAAGTATTCAGAGTATTGAAAAAAACCTTTCTTGGGCTAAAACAATTATACCAGATGAATTTTGGAATGAAGTTTTAAAATTACCTTACTCAACTAAAGATCCGGAATCTGAAAGAGAATTTACACCTGGTTAAATTTTAAAAAAATTTAATAATTAATAGACTTAATAGTTAAGAAAAATACATAAATCTCAGGGTAAAAGTGATGCGTATATATGTCTATTGCAATAATTTTCTGTTTTTATTTTAATCAATTAAATTGAAAGGAGGTTTTAATGGCTAAGTTTTATATACTAGGAAGATATACAGATAAAGGTCTTGGGGGCTTTGTAAGCAATCCAGATACAGATCGAAAAGCTGCTACTACAGCTTTAGCTGAAGCAGGTGGTGCAAAACTTACTGGCTATGCTGGTCTAAGAGGAAAATATGATTTCATGGTTGAAGTTGAAGGTACTTTTGATCAAGCAGCAGCATCAGGAATGGTTGCAGTTTCAAGTGGGGCTGTAACTGATTTTACTGTATTAGAGTCTATTGACTTGAATGGCATTGCAAAAATTGCAAACAAAATGGTTGGTGGTTACAAAGAGCCAGGTAAGTAAAGATATAAACTCTTCCTCTATTTTTTGTTTAGTGGAAGAGTTAACTACTTTCATAAAGTGTTGGAAACATTTTACCAGATAAGTCATCTCCATTTTTATAACCATTTGCTTCCATAATTGCTCTTTCCTCTCTAGCCCAATCACCCCTATAGATAATTTTAGAATTTTCTTTAGCCATTCTTAGTGTAAATCTATTAATATCTGAACTTGGGCTTGTTTCGTAAAGTGCTCCATGCAAAGTTCTAATATCAAAGTAAACACAATCACCTACTTCTAAATCCCATTCAAGAAATTCATAATCATTTTTATTTTTTAAAATATCAGGAGTAATTTCATATTTTTTTCCATTAACAATTCCAGCTTCACCATCAACTTTATGACCATCATTAAATCTTGTTCTTAAAAATAATTTATTCCATAAGTGAGAGCCTTTAACCCAAGCAATACCATCCTGTTTTTTAACAGGTTCTAATGGTATCCATAAAACACACATTGAACCTTCAAAATCAAAATAAGAAATGTCATGATGAAAAGGTGGTTTTGATTTTGATCCAGCTTCTCTAAAAAACCAATTATCCATTACTAGATTGATTTTTTTAGCTCCAAGTAATTCTGAAGCAATTTTAGCTGTAGGAGAATTATAAACAAAGTTTCTGAATTCCTCATGTAAGTCCCAAGTCCAAAAATCCTCTAAATAACTTGGTAATTTTTCATCTTTAGTGTGATTGGTAAATCTTGGACTAGGATTGATTTTAGCTTTACCGATCCCAACTTTTAATTTTTCAATCCATTTTATATGAAACTTGTCTTTAAGAAGGATGGCACCATTCCTGTTAAATTCTTTGATTTCATTATCATTTAAAATTTGACTCATCGTTTATTTAATCAATAATGACACTTATAACATATGAATATTCTTAAAGATAGTTTCGGTAGAAAATTTCCCTATATAAGACTTTCAATTACTGACGTTTGTAATTTTAAATGTGGTTATTGTTTACCTGATGGGTACAAAATAGATAAAAGTGACAATAGAACTTTTATCAATACAGAAGAAATTGGAAGATTGGCCAAAGCACTATCTGAATTAGGTGTATCAAAGATTAGACTTACTGGTGGCGAACCAACTGTAAGAAAAGATTTTTTTGAAATAGTTAAAATTATTAAAGAAAAC
>JAOIVP010000031.1 GCA_028224115.1 Candidatus Pelagibacter sp.
ACTCCACCCGAGTCAGTTTACAAAAGAATTAAAAAAGAAAATAATGCCATTGGCGAAGCAAGAGCTATCAACTCGGCTCTACTTTTTTTTAAAGAAAAATTTATTATGCCAGTAGAAGGTATTATAAGCGGTGTCTATGGTAGTCAAAGAATTTTGAACGGTAAACCAAGATGGCCTCACTACGGCATAGATATAGCTGCAAAACAAGGAACAATGATCAAATCATCTGGCACTGGTGTTGTTACAATGGCTGAAGATGATTTATATTACACTGGTGGAACAGTAATTATGGATCATGGCCATGGTATTTCAACAATATATTCTCACCTTGAAAATGTTTTAGTTTCAGTTGGAGATAGAATAAATCAAGGAGATATAATAGGTACTGTTGGATCAACTGGAAGATCAACTGGGCCCCATCTAGATTTTAGAATAAATTGGTTTCAAACAAGACTTGATCCTATGTCTGTATTAAAATAAAAAAGTTTAATGAAAAAAACATTAAAAGATAAACTTTCAGATAAATTAGTTAACGCTTTTTTAAAAAATAAGATTATTTCAGCGATACCTAAAAAATTTACAAAAAAACTTACTGACGCAGACAAATTTAGAAAACTATGTGAAAGTAAAATTAAAGAACCAGTAATTGGATACAAGGCTGGTGGAACCGGTATTCCTTTATTGAAAAAATTGAATGAAAAAGAACCTTTTTACGCTTCAGTTTACGCAAGAAATTTTTTAAAAAGTGGTAAACGTGTTAAAATAAATAAATCAACTTTAGGAATTGAGCTTGAAGTTTGTTATTTAATTAAAAAGTCTTTTTTTTCATCAAAAGGATTAATTACAAGCAAGAATGTTACTAAATTCATATCTCATATGGCTCCATGTATTGAGGTAGTTGGTTATAGACAAAGAAGAAAAGGAATAACCTCTTTTGGAGATCTAAGTAGTGATTTTGGTGGAAATGTTAAGTTTCTAATTGGTCAAAAGAAAAAATATAAGAAAATTAATATAGGAAATTTAAAAGCAAAGATTTCAAACAAAAAAATAAAGCAAAGTGTTAATGGAAATACTAATGCTGTATACATTAACCCACTTAATTCTCTAAAATTTGTTTTAAACAAAGTTAAAAAAGACAAAGTTGATTTAGGTAAAAATTTTTATGTGTTCACAGGTTCTACGGTAGGTGTGGTTCCTATTCTTAGCAAAGGTTTATATACTGGTAATATTGATAAATTAGGGTCTGTAAAAGCAATCATTTATTAATGGCTCTTCATTTTAGTAAAGAAGAATTTTTTAAAAGAAAACAAGATGTTTTAAAATCTATGAAAGAGCAAAATTTAGATGCTCTTTTAATGTTCAGACAAGAGTCAATGTATTGGCTTACGGGTTACGATACATTTGGATATGTTTTTTTTCAAACTTTAGTCTTAGATCAAAAAGGAAATGTAGTTTTATTAACTCGTGCACCTGACTTGAGACAAGCGCAGAATACATCAAATATTCAAGATATAAGAATTTGGGTTGATAAAGATGGAATTAATCCTACAGATGATCTTAAAATAATTTTAGATGAACTTGATCTAAAAAATAAAAAAATAGGTATTGAATATGAAGCTTACGGTATGACAGGACGTAACGCTTTAAAGTTAAATAAATCCTTGGAAAATTATTGTAAAATTGAAGATCAATCTGAACTGTTAACAAAACTAAGAGTTATAAAATCTAATGAAGAATTAGTTTATGTAAAACAAGCTGCTGAACTTGCAGATAGAGCTTTAGATGAAGCTTGGAAATATGCAAAAGCTGGAGCTAATGAAGCAAAAATTTTAGCTGAAATGCAAAGAGCAGTCCTTGAAGGTGGCGGTGATTATCCTGCTAATGAATATATTATAGGTTCAGGTGATAATGCTTTGCTTTGTAGGTACCAAGCTGAAAAAAGAAGTTTATCAAACACTGATCAGCTAAGTTTAGAATGGGCTGGTACTTATAAACATTACCATTCTGCAATGTTTAGAACTATTCCTATAGGAAAAGCTGACCCCAAACATATAAAAATGCATGAAGCTTGTGTTGAAGCTTTAACTAACTGTGTAAAAACGTTAGTTCCAGGAAAAACAGCTGGTGAAGTTTTTGATGCGCATGCAAAAACATTTGATAATTTAGGATTTAATAAAGCAAGAATGAATGCGTGTGGATATTCATTAGGTTCAACGTTTTCACCTAATTGGATGGACTGGCCAATGCTATACACTGGTAATCCTTACAAGATTGTACCAGGTAATGTCTTCTTTATGCATATGATCTTAATGGACTCAGATAGCAATTTAGCAATGAATTTAGGTGAAACCTATTTAGTTACTGAGAATGGTAATGAAAGATTGGGTAAGCAAAAATTAGATTTAGTTATTCTTTAAATTTCTGATCTAGCTCTTAAACGCTCATAAATTAAACGTGTTTTAACACCTAAGTTTAAAAATGGTTGAGGTGGTAACCAAGTAGGTTTGTTTCTTGCTTCTATAGTTTGAATTTCATCTGTGTTTTCTTCGCTTGCTTTCATAGCAATTTGTTCACCAAATAAGGTACCTACACCAATACCTGAGCCATTATAACAACCAGCAGCAAAAATATTGTTGTCAATTTTTTCAAATATTTGAGAACTATTTCTTGTTCTAGATACTACACCAGACCATGATGATTGAATTATATCTTCAGGTAATTGTGGAAATCTTTTTTTAATACCAATTTTTTGATTAATTGATCTTTTTTGTAAATCAAACTTAGACATCTTAAAAGGATTATGGACCTCAGCTGTATTTCGTATCAAAATTCTTTTATCTTTGGTCATTCTAATTGTAGCACCCATCGGTCTTACAGGTAAAACACCCCATTCTTTTGGTTGACCAATAGATTTAAATTCATCTTCAGTTAATGGTCTTGTCATACTTGCAGTTAGAGTAATTGGGAAATTGTAATTTGATTTAATTCCTAAAGATTTCAAAAAACCATTTGTTGCAAAAATGATTTTCTTAGTATTAATTTTACCATTTTTAAATTCACAAGAGATTATATCTTTAGTTTTATTCCAACTTAATAAAGGTGAATTTTCATATAAACAAACATTCTTTGGTAATACATCAATCATTGCTCTAACTAATTTACCAGGATGTAATAAAACTCCTCCCTCGGTATGAAGTGCTACATTGTAAAAATTAGTACCTATTCTTTTAGATAATTCTTTATTGGAAAATAAATTATGCTCAAAACCTAATTTTGTAAGAGTATAAGAGAAGTTTCTTAAAATTTTTTCGTCTTCTTTTTTTGAGGATGCAAAATATTTACCACATTCATTCCAATCACAATCTACTTGGTATTCATTTATGAATTTCTTAACAATATTTATTCCTAATTCATAAATATCAGCTTTTTTTTTGTAATTATCCAACTCTTTGTTTGAAGTGAAACCATCATTAAGTGTTGTATCAACCAAATATCCAGAATTTCTACTACTAGCACCCTCACCCGCTAATTGTGCATCAACTAATATGATTTTTTGATTTGGATATAATTGACCTAATTTTCTTGCAGCAGATAATCCTGTGTAACCTGCTCCAATTATTAGCCAATCACACTCTTCATTTAATTGAAGACTCTTAGTATTTATTCTTGGAGTTAAATCATTAATCCAACTACAAGTGCTATCATTTTCTATCTGCATGATGGCAAGTTTAATCTAATTCAAATTCTTTTGTATAGTCCTTTTTAAGATTAGGATTTTGTTTATTTTTTTCTAACATACAGTTCCCGATAACTAAATAATCTAGTTCTGTACCCATAAAGCAATTGAAAGCATCTGTAGGGGTGTTTACAATTGGCTCTCCTCTTACATTAAATGAAGTGTTCACAATTACAGGACAACCAGTTTTTTCCTTAAATTTCAAAATTAAGTCATAATAAGGTTTGTTATTTGTTTGAGTTACTGTTTGAATTCTAGCAGAGTAGTCAACGTGGGTCACTGCTGGAATTTCAGATCTCTTAATATTTAACTTTTCTATTCCAAAGAGTTGTTTTTGCTCCTCTGTCATTTCTATTTTTTTTTCTGAATTAATTTCTGCAACAAGCAACATATATGGACTTTCAACATTTAAATTAAACCAATCCTGTAAATCTTCTTTGATAATTGAAGGAGCAAATGGTCTAAAACTTTCTCGATACTTTACTTTTAAATTTAAGTTTTTTTGCATTTTTTCAGATCTTGGGTCACCTAATATTGACCTTCCACCTAAAGCCCTGGGTCCAAATTCCATTTTACCCTGAAACCAACCAATAGCATTTCCTTCAGATAAAAAACTCGATGTTTTATTGATTAAATTTTCGTAGTCGAAAGTATCAAAATTAGCTCCAATTGATTTTAATTCTTTTTCTATTTCATTTTGAGTAAATTCAGGTCCCAAATAACTTCCTTTCATAGAATCTTTTGGATTAACTTTTCTTTTATTGCCTTGGTCTAAGTGGCACAAAGCTAAAGCCGCACCAAGTGAGCCTCCAGCATCTCCAGCAGCAGGCTGTATCCATATATTGTCAAAAATTTTCTCTTTGAGAATTTTGCCATTAGCAACACAATTTAAAGCTACACCTCCAGCTAAACATAAATTTTTAATATTATATTCATCTCGAATTGATCTTGATAACTTGATCATAATATCTTCTGTAACTTTTTGAATGGAAGCCGCAATATCCATATGAAATTTTGTTAATTTCTCATTTATTGGATTTCTTGGTTTCTGACCAAACAAATTATGAAATTTGTCATTAGTCATTTTTAATCCAGTGGCATAGTTAAAATAATTTTGATTTAATCTAAAAGTCCCATCCTCTTTGATGTCAACTAATTGATGTATTTTATCTTCGTAAATAGGATTTCCATATGGGGCTAAACCCATAAGTTTATACTCACCACTATTAACTTTAAATCCAGTATAATAAGTAAAAGATGAATATAATAAACCGAGAGAATGAGGAAAATGTATTTCTTTTTTAATATCTAATTTGTTACCTTTGCCAATAGCAACTGTTGTAGTTGCCCATTCACCCACACCATCCGCTGTAAGTATAACAGCTTCTTCAAAAGGAGATGGGAAAAAAGCACTGGCAGCATGACTTAAATGATGATCTGAAAAGTAAATATTTTCATCAGACTTGTAATTGGAGTCATGCTCTTTAAGTTCATTAAATAATAAATTTTTTTGAAAAAGTTTTTCTTTAATCCACAAGGGCATTGCCTTACTAAATGAAATGAATCCTTTTGGAGCAAAAGCCACATATGTTTCTAAAAGTCTTTCAAATTTTAAAAATGGTTTTTCAAAAAAAACTATTTGATCTATCTCACTTAATTTAAGATTTGCACTTTTTAAAACAAAGTTAATAGCATTCCGAGGATAACTTGAGTCATGTTTTTTTCTTGTAAATCTTTCTTCTTGAGCAGCAGCAAATATCTCTCCATTAATTAAAATAGTTGCAGCACTATCATGATAAAATGCTGATATTCCTAAAATTGAAGACACTTAAAAAATTGTATATATAAAAGGTGCAACTGCTGATCCTTGACTTAAAATTATTAGCCCTCCAAACAAAGCAAGAACAATGATAATGGGTAATAGCCAATATTTTTTTCTAAC
>JAOIVP010000032.1 GCA_028224115.1 Candidatus Pelagibacter sp.
ATTAATAGTTACCCTTCAACCCATACTAACAAATGCTTTAAGTGGACCAATTTTAAATGAGAAGGTAACAACAAAACAATGGCTAGGAGTTTTATTGGGCTTTATAGGAGCAACTTTAGTTTTAGGCTTTGATATTGGGTCAGAAATTCCTACTGCAGGGTTAGTCGCAACGATAATAGCCTTAATTGCAATAACGACTTCTACTATCTGGCAAAAAAAACTTAGTAATAACTTACCTTTGTCAGTAAGCAATATGTATCAAGCTATGGGTGGTTTTACTTTTCACCTATTAGCTATAATTTTTTTTGTAAAACCATACATTGATTTTTCACAAACATTTATAATTGCAATGAGTCATCAAATATTCTTGGTATCATTTGGCGCTTTTACAATCTTGATGTTCTTAATTAAAAATAATTCTGCAAGCAAAACTGTTTCAGTATTTTTTTTAATACCTGCTACATCTGCTTTTATGGCTTGGCTTTTTTTAAGTGAAAGTTTAACTAGTTTAGATTTAATTGGATTTTTGATTACCTCGATAGGTGTCTATATTGCTACTCGAGATTAAATGTATTTAAACTATAAAGATGTATAACCAAATTCTAGAGAAGCATCAGTAATAGAGTGATAGAAAGATTCGCCAAAACTTCTAAGAGCAAATAACCTTACTTTATTTGGATTTTCATCCAGCATATCAACCGTAAAAGCTATTCCATTATAAGTAGAGTTTATTGAATTGTTTGTTTCCAAAGTATTAAAATTGAAAGGACAGCCTTTCTTTAAAACTTCTTTTACATCTTTTCCTTCTATTTCAATGATAGCTTTTGAATGAGACAAATCAGTTACTGCAAAATCTGTTTCTTTAAAAATTTGCAAAATATTAATTAATAAATCTTTTTTTGTTGAAACCAAAAGCCAATTTTTTGGTCCATTCCATAATATTCTTGTATCATTATCATGCACTACATTTAATGGCTCATCTTTAAATTTTAAACCATCAATATCTATACTTTCAATTGAAGCTGTAGAGTTTTTATACTGAACTATTTGAACTATTAATAAGTTCTTTATCTCAGAAATTTTTAAAAGATCATTAGACTCTGGTCGACCTGGAATATTAGATTTGTTAAACAGAATGAACATTTGCTAAGGCTGATATTAAACTCACGATCTAACCCTTTCACCTTTTGGATCAACATAGTGTGAAGAAACTATCTCAACTGGAATTACTTTATTTTTAAGCGGGGACATTACAAATAACTTTTCTCCAATCATATTCTTTCCATCTTTTAATATTGCCAAAGAAAAAGGATTATCGTGCTCAACACTCCAACAAGAAGCTGAAATATAGCCTAATTTTGGATTTGGTAATGGTGCATTAGAGTCTTTAACTAAATGTGATCCCTCTGGGATACTTGTTTTTTTATCTAAAGGAACAACACCAACGACTTTTTGTCTATCCTCAGCTGTAAATGCTTCTCTATTTAAAGATCGTTTTCCTACAAAATCTTTCTTTTTGCTTAATAATCCTTCAAGTGAATTGTCATAAGGTATTGTTCTTCCATCAAGTTCAGATCCTGCAACGTGTCCCATTTCAATTCTTAAAGTTGATAAAGCCTCTGTTCCATATGGTTGGATTTTAAATTCTTGACCAACTTCCATAATCTTTTCCCACATAAAATTTCCATTATCTGATCCAACGTTTACCTCATATGCAAGCTCACCAGAAAATGAAATTCTGAAAATTCTAGCTTTTACTCCAAACAAATCTCCTTCCATGTAACCCATAAATGGCAAGCCTTCATTTGAGACGTCTGAATTTGGAAATAATTTTTGTAATAAATCTCTAGACTTAGGTCCAGCGATTGCAGCTCCTGCCCACTGTTCTGTAGTTGAAACTACATTTACATTTAATTCTGGCCATACTAGTTGTAAATAATATTCCAAATGAGAAAGAACGTTCGGAGCTTGTGCGGTAGTGGTTGTCATATGATAGTGGTTTTCTGAAATTCTTGTAGTTGTCCCATCGTCCATAACTATTCCATCTTCTCTTAACATCACACCGTATCTTGCTTTTCCAACAGGTAATTTTAACCAAGCATTTGTGTATACCCTATTTAGTAACTCTGCTGCATCTGGTCCTTTAATATCTATTTTGCCTAATGTAGTTACGTCACAAACTCCAACATTTGTTCTGACATTTTTCGCTTCTCTTTTAGATCCCTCAAATAAATTTTCATCACCCTGTTTGTAATATCTTGGTCTTAACCACACACCTGCATCAACAAAAACTGCATTATTTTTTTCATGCCAAGAATGCATTGGTGATTTTCGTGTAGGTTTTGAATGTTTTCCAACTTCTCTTCCAACAATTGCTCCTATAGAAACCGGTGTGTATGGAGGTCTAAAAGTAGTGTGACCAACATTTGGTACTACTTTATTTTCAATATTAGATACTAGTTGTAGTCCATTTAAATTACTTGTTTTACCTTGGTCTGTTGCCATTCCAAGTGTTGTATATCTTTTAACATGCTCAATTGATCGATAACCTTCTTTAAGTGCTATCTCTACATCAGAAACCGCAACATCATTTTGAAAATCTAAAAATCTTTTATAATTTTTTCCTTCAGGTAGTGGTACACACCAAAATTTATCATGAGTTGTTGATTTTTTTTCAACAACGTTAGGAAAAGAAATTTTGTTATCATTATTTGTAATTTTTTTTGATAATTCGTAACCAGTTTCAAAAGAATTTTTTATTGTTTCATCTAAAGTATAGGTTCCATTTGCAGCACCTAATGTAGTTTCGTTTTGCTTTGATGTTCCTGGTACAAATGCATCGATATCTTCATTAAATTTTGTTTTGTTTCCTGATTGTGAAGCTAAATGAATAGTAGGTGTCCAAAAACCAGAAACACATATGCAATCACACTTAATATTTTCTACAGCACCAAGTTTTTCTTTATCGTCTGAAATCTTTGCAATATCAGCTGATTTTACTTTTTTATAACCTTGAGCAGCAACCACTACATAAGAAAATTTAATGTTTATGCCTAAGTTTTTTGCTTCATCAACTATTTCAGATTGAGGATCTTTTCTGGTATCTAAAATAACTGAATCAATACCATTTTTTTTAAATTCTATTGCAGTTTCATAGCCACTATCATTATTAGTAAAAATTAAAGGGTTTCTTCCAACTAATACACCATAAACTTTAAGATATTCTTTTGCCGCCGATGAAAGCATTACCCCTGGTGTATCATTATTGCCAAAGACTATTGGTCTTTCAATTGACCCTGAAGAAATTAAAACTTCTTTAGCTCTAATATACCAAAGTCTTTGTTTTGGATGAAATTTTTTTGTCTGTGGTAGATGATCACTTATTCTTTCAGACATCACCAACATGTTATGATCATAGTAACCAAAAACTTGTGATCTATTTTTAACAGTTACATTTGGCATTTCTTTAAGTTCAGCAATAATTCCCTCAGCCCACTCTTTACCAGATTGGTTTCCAATATTTACTTCACTTGTAAGAAGTGTTCCTCCAAATCTGGATTTGTCTTCTGCTAAAATAACTCGTGCTCCATTTTTTGCTGCAGCATATGCGCTTGCCAAACCTGACGGTCCTGAACCTGCAATTAATAAATCACAATATTCATATTTATGTTCATATCTTTCCTTGTCATGTTTGGTAGATGCAACACCTAGACCTGCTGCTTTTCTAATAAAAGGTTCATAAACTTTGTACCAAAAACTTTTTGGCCACATAAAAGTTTTATAATAAAATCCTGCAGGAAGAAATATTTTTAAAAAATTATTTATTGCTCCAATATCAAAATTTACACTAGGCCAACAATTTACACTTGTTGCTTCCAAACCTTCAAAAAGCTCTTGCTCTGTAGCTTTAACATTTGGTTCGGTTTCACCATTTCTATATAATTGAACAATTGCATATGGTTCATCAACGCCAGCACCAAAAAAACCTCTAGGTCTATGATATTTAAAGCTTCTGCCAACCAAATGAACTCCATTAGCTATTAAAGCTGAGGCAAGAGTGTCACCTTCGTGCCCATCATAAGTAACACCATTAAATTTAAATGAAATTTTCTTATCTCTATTAATTAAGCCAATATTATCTAATCTATAACTTTGTGACATTATGAAATTTCCTCATTAGCTTTAAGAGTATTAAAAATTTCATGAGTAGCGGTATCTCTTTCAACTTTTATCCATTGTCTACAACCTGATAAATGTTGCCATAGTTCCCAATGTTTGCCTCTTAGACTTTTTCTGTTATAGACAAAATTATCCCAGTCTTGATCAGATATTTCCTTATTAAGTTCAGGTCTTTTAACAGTTGCATCACCACCATATGAAAATTCATTTTGTGATCTCATTCCACAGTGAGGGCATTTGATATGAAGCATTTATGAAATCCAAGTTTTTGTTCCAAGTCCTTTTTCATCAAGTAAGTGACCTGTGCCAAACCTATTTAAACTGTAACCAGCATTTAATTTATGAACTCTATCTTGTGCAATTGTATGAGCAAATGTCCAGCCAGATGCTGGTGTTGCTTTAAATCCACCATAGCACCAGCCACAATTCAAATATAAACCTTCAATATGTGTTTTATCAATTATTGGTGAACCATCCATAGACATATCCATTATTCCACCCCAAGTTCTAAGCATTTTTAACTTACTTAAGAAAGGCATCATCGCTATTCCTTCAGTTAATACATGTTGAAGAGTTGGAAGATTTCCTCTTTGAGCGTAACTATTATAGCCATCTAAATCTCCACCCATAACCATTTCACCTTTGTCAGATTGGCTTATATAAAAGTGTCCTGCTCCAAAAGTAACCACTCTATCTAAAATTGGTTTTACTGGTTCTGAAACACATGCTTGAAGAAGATGGGTTTCAATTGGTAAAGTCATATTTAATTTTTCTGCTAATACATTTGTACTGCCTGCAACACATAATCCAATTTTTTTAACTTTAATGTCACCTCTTGATGTTCTGACACCATTAATCTTTCCACCACTAACATCGAAACCTGTGACTTCACAATTTTGAATTATATCAACACCCATTGAGTCAGCTTGTCTTGCATAACCCCATGCTACTGCATCATGTCTTGCAGTTCCTGCGCTTGGTTGCATTAATCCACCAAAAATTGGAAATCTTACATTTTCAGAAAAATCGGCCATTGGTATAATTTCTTTAACTTGCTCTCTGTTAAGAAGAACAGCATCAATTCCATTCAATCTCATTGAATTTCCTCGTCTCGCATAAACATTCATTTGAGCATCTGAGTGTGCAAGATTTATAATTCCTCTAGGAGAAAACATTACATTGTAGTTTAAATCCTGACTCATCTTTCTCCATAAATCCATTCCAAACTCACTAAAGAGTGCATTATCGTCATGCATATAATTAGATCTAATAATCGTTGTGTTTCGACCAACATTACCACCGCCTATCCAACCTTTTTCAATGATGGCAACATTTGT
>JAOIVP010000033.1 GCA_028224115.1 Candidatus Pelagibacter sp.
ATGCAGAAACGATGCTTCAAGAAGCAAATGGAAACGTTGATGCAAAAACATTTCAAGAAAATGGATGTATAGTAGGAGTGAATAATGCTTCCTTTGAAGTTTCGAAAGGAGAAATGTTAGTTGTAATGGGTTTATCAGGCTCTGGAAAATCAACTTTATTAAGATGTATTTCAAGATTAACAGATGCTACTGGTGGAAAAATTTTTATAGAAGGTCAAGATTTACTCTCATTAAATAATAAAGAGCTAATTGATATTAGAAGAAACAAAATGGGAATGGTATTTCAAAGCTTTGCATTGCTTCCCCATAAAACAGTTTTAGAAAATATTGTATTTCCACTTCAAATTAAAGGAGTTGAAGACCAAGAAAGCATTAATAAAGCTATGGAAATGGTGAAGCTTGTTGGCCTTGATGGGAGAGAAAATTATTTTCCAAGAGAGCTTTCTGGTGGACAGCAGCAAAGAGTAGGGATTGCTCGGTCATTAGCTGTTGAACCTGATATTTGGTTTTTAGATGAACCATTTTCTGCATTAGACCCATTAATTAGAAAAGAAATGCAAGATGAGTTTTTAAGGCTTCAAGAAAAATTACAAAAAACAATTATGTTTATTACTCATGATTTTGATGAAGCATTAAAACTTGCTGATCGAATTGCAATTATGAAAGATGGAATAATAGAGCAGCTTGATACACCAGCTAACATTGTATTAAATCCAGCAACTGAGTATGTAAGAAAATTTACTGAAGAAGTTCCTAGAGAAAAGGTATTAAAAATAGAAGATATTATGGACAAACCCCATAGTGAAAATTTAAGTGATTTAAAAGTTTCGAAGGATGAAATAATTGAAAATGTTGCTGAAAAGATTTTAAATCAAGAAAAATCTGTTGGTGTTATAGATAAAAATAATCAAATTGTTGGAACCGTTCAGCCTTCAAAAATAATTAATACTGTTTTTGGTGGAAAAAAAAATAATGATTAAAATATGGAACTATTAAAAAAATATCCAAAGTTATTTCAATGGCTATTTTTATTGATTGTATTTTTTTTTCTATGCTTTGCAATTGATGTTCCTGAAACCTACAAGTTTATAAGAGGTCAAGCTGAATTTATTAAAGATCCAAATCAAAGTAGTTATACTTTATTTGGTGCTGAAGTAAGATATTACGCTTTTGATGTTTTTTGGAGATTACCACCTCTTTTGGGATGGTTGCCTATTTGGATAAATGACTCTTTATTTTTTTTGATGAATGAGTGGATGCCAATGGAGTTTTGGAATGAAAATACTCAATCATATAAAACTAGACCTCTAGTTCTTCAATTAACACGAAATATCACAGCGTTTATGACATTTCTTATCGAACTAATTAGAGAAGTTATATTAGGAGGCGTCCAAACAGTTGTTACATTTACTAGTTGGGATTGGATAGGAGCGAATCCATGGGCAAAATTACCAGGATTACCTTGGACAATTGTTGCAGCAGGCGCGGTAATACTTGGATATAATTTGAGCGGAAAAGGCTTAGCCATATTTGCTGGTATAGTCATGATTTATATTTCCATATTTGGTCAATGGAAACCATCGATGCAAACTCTTTCTTTTATATTAGTTGCAGCACCACTTTCTTTTATTTTTGGTTTGGGCTTAGGTATTGCGGCATTCAAAAGTAAACGAGTTGAAAAAGCATTGTATCCAATACTTTTAGTTATGCAAACTATGCCTCAATATGCTGTGTTAGTTCCTGCAATTGTTTTGTTTGGTGTAGGTGATCATGCGGCTGTAATTATAACTATGGTTGTTGCAGTTCCTCCAATGATACTATTAACCTTATTGGGTCTAAGAGGAATATCTCCTGAGGTTATTGAAGCAGGTAAAATGAGCGGATGTAGTAATTGGCAATTGATGTCCAAAGTATTAATTCCAACAGCTAGAAGAGATATTTTAATTGGAGTTAACCAGGTTATCATGGTTTGTTTTTCAATGGCAGTTATATCAGCTTTCATAGGCGCAAAAGGTTTAGGATTTAATTTATTGTTAGCACTAAATCAGCTTAACATTGGATTAGCATTAGAAGCAGGACTATGTATTAGTTTGATTGCAATACTTTTGGATAAAATGTCTTTAGCTTGGGCAAATAAACAAATTGATTATTTTGGCAACTTAACTTTCTTTCAACGTCATAAAAATACATTCTTTTTTGGCGTAGCAGTAATATTGGGAATATTATTTGCATACTTTGGATCTTTTTATTTTAAAGAGGGCTATAATTATCTTTTTGAAGTCCCACACAATAAAGGAATATCAACAGCTGATTTTTGGAATAAAGGTGTTGATTGGATTTTTGATACTTTCTTTGTATACATAAAAGCATTTAACACTTGGTTGATTGTAGATGTGCTTCAGCCAATGCGTGCTTTGTATTTAAGAATGCCTGCCGTAGCAACATTGGTTTTAGTAGTAGGGGCGGGATATATAATTGGCGGTGTTCGATCTGCTTTAGTTGTTTGTGGATTGACATTATTTATAGCATTAAGCCCATGGTGGGATAGAGCTTTAGTTACAACTTACATGGCAACTTTTGGAGTTATTATATCTTGTATAATCGGATTTACAGTTGGTACTTTGTGTTTTCAGAATAAAAGTTCAGCAAGTTTTATGTTGGGAGTTTGTGATATTTTTCAAACTTTTCCTTCATTTGTATATTTAATACCTGTAATGATGCTTTTTGGAATAACAGATACATCTGTATTAATTGCAGTAATAGTTTATGCAACTATACCTGCAACAAGATATACTATTGAGGGTTTAAGAAGTGTTCCAACTGCATTACATGATGCTGCAACAATGTCGGGCGTAACTAAATTTCAAAGATTATTTAAAATAGAATTTCCTCTTGCTTTTCCACATATGATGCTTGGATTAAATCAAACGATAGTATTCGCTTTATTTATGGTGATTATTGGCGCATTTATTGGAACAGAGGATCTGGGGCAATATATTTTAAAAGCCTTATCTGATAAAAATGGTGCAGGTATAGGATTAACATTAGGAATCTGTGTTGCGTTTATAGGATTAATTTTTGATAATCTAATTAGAACCTGGGTAGACCAAAGAAAGAAACACCTTGGAATAAGTTAAGGTTATAATTTAAAAACAAATTTATTTATTTAAAAAAGTTTTCAAAGAATCATCCATTGCAGTTTCCCACGGAGTGTGATGCACCGGGGCAACCGAACCTGTAACGGGTGAAGAAAAAGATTTATTTCTATAAGTCATAATATCTTCTACTTTATGATGTTCCCATTCTTTAAAATGTTTTCTAATTAATTCAAAATCTATTTTAGGATAGTCAGATAAGCTGTGAAGTTCTTTTGTATATTCAGTTTGAAAATCAATCATTTGATCTGGATTCTCTAGCTTTTCTTCCATCCCTACCCACTTTTTTATATCTTTTTCGATTTCAGAATTATCTGGAATTTTAATTTTATTCATAATCACATCTCTTGCAAACCAAGCTTGACAATCAAACATATTAAATGTGTGAAATTGGTCTTGCATACCAAGATATAAAAGTTTGGGATTGTTTTGCCAAACCACACCTTTGTATAGCATTGGTGGATATAATCTATTTGTTGTTTGAAGCTTTAATTCTTCTGACAAAAATGGAAAATGATGAAGATAACCAGTACATAAAATTATTGCATCAGCTTCTTGTTCATGACCATCTTTAAAAATTGCTTTTCCACCTTCAAGTTTGTCAAGATGAAAAACTTCTTTCATTCCTTTTGGCCATTTAAATCCCATCGGATTATGCCTGTAGCCTATGGTTACACTTTTAGCTCCATACTTATGACATTGAAGAGCAACATCTTCAGCAGAATAACTGCTACCTAAAACTACAACATTCTTATTTCTAAATTCTTCTGCATCTCTAAAATCATGTGAGTGCATAATTCTTCCAGGAAAAGATTTCATTCCAGGATATTCTGGAATGAAAGGCACCGAGAAGTGACCAGTTGAAACTACCACATAGTCAAATATATCTTTTGATATTTGGTTATTTTTTTTATCACGGTAAGTAACTTCAAATTTTTCACCATCAAATAAGGTATTTGTTACAGTATGATTAAATTTTACTTTATCTTTTAGATTACCTTTTTTGACTCTACCTAGTATGTAATCATAAAGAACTTCTCTTGGAGGAAAAGAGGGAATTGGTTTACCAAAATGTTCATCAAAAGAATAATCAGCAAATTCTAAACATTCCTTTGGTCCATTTGACCAAAGATATCTATACATACTATTTGGAACTGGATCTCCATATTGATCAGAGCCTGTTCTCCAACTATAATTCCAAAGACCACCCCAATCATCTTGCTTATCAAAACAGACTATTTCAGGGATTTTTTCACCTTTTTTTTCAGCTTGTTCAAATGCTCTAAGCATTGATAAACCACAAGGTCCAGCACCAATTATAGCAACTTTTATCAAATTATCCTCTAAATGAGTTCCAACAATTGTGACATCGTTTTTATTCTCAATACAAGGGACTGCAAAAGCGGATCCCATTGCACCAGCACCAATTATTAATATTTTTTTCATAAGCTAAAATTAAGCTAAAGTTTTTCTAATTGCTTGTTGCCACCCTTGCAATAAGTTATTTCTTAATTTTTTGTTTATTTTAGGGGTAAAAATGGCTTCGTTTTTCCATTTATATTTTATTTCTTCTAATGACTTAAATTCACCCGCCTGGTATCCTGCAAAAAAAGCAACTCCTAATGCTGTTGTTTCTTGAATAACTGGTCTAAGTACTTTGGTATTTAAAATATCTGATAAAAACTGAGCAAACCAATTATTAGCAACCATACCTCCGTCAACTTTAATAAGTATAGGTTTAGATCCATCTTTTCTCATTGCCTCAAACAAATCATAACTTTGATAAGCAACTGACTCTATTACGGCTCTAACTAAATTTTTCCAATCTGAATTTCTAGTTAAACCAGTTATTAAGCCTCTTGATTCAGAATTCCAGTAGGGGGCACCCAAACCAGTAAAAGCAGGAACAACATAAATTCCATCATTACTTTTTTTTGATTTTACTATTTTTTCTGTTTCATAAGCATTATCTATTAATCTAATTTTGTCTCTTAACCATTGAACACCTGCCCCTGCAATAAAGATAGAGCCT
>JAOIVP010000034.1 GCA_028224115.1 Candidatus Pelagibacter sp.
TTTTCAAGTTTAAATCTTCTTTTAGCTTCTTTAGATATTGCTAGATGACCCTTGTGTGCTGGATCAAACGAGCCACCTAAAATTCCAATTTTTATTTTTTTTGTATTCAATTTATTTTCTTATTTTTCCTTTACTTGAAATTTCATATTTGTATGAAACTAATTGCTCTAGGCCCACAGGTCCTCTTGGGGGAAGTGTATTTGTGGATATGCCTACTTCTCCACCAAAGCCAAATTCACCACCATCAGCAAATTGAGTTGAGGTATTATGCATTGCAATAGAACTTTTTACATTTTTTAAAAATTTATTAGCTGTTTTTTTATTTTTAGTAATAATTGAGTCGGTATGCATGGTTCCATATTTGTTTATATGATTGATAGCTTCCTCAGAGCTTTTAACAACTTTAACTGATACAGCAGCTGTCAAATATTCTGTAGACCAATCTTTTTCTTTAGCGGGATAAACTTTACCATTATAATATTTCCTTAAGATATTATCGCCATATATTTTACAATTTTCATCTTCAAGTTTTTTTAAAATTGGATTGCAAAATTTTTTAACTATTTTTTCATGAAGCAAAATAGTTTCAGTCGCGCCACAAATTGCTGTATTTCTTAATTTTGCATTATAAACAATATTTGATGCCATTTTTAATTCTGCATCTTTGTCAACAAACGTATGACAAATGCCTTCCAAGTGACCAATTATAGGAACTGTAGAAAACTCTTGAACTCTTTTAACTAAGTTTTTTCCACCTCTAGGAATTATTACATCAATGTACTTTTTCATTTTGGAAAGCATGATATCGACCATTTTTCTATTTTTAGAGTCTACAAACTGAATATAATTTTCATCCACATTATTTTTTTTTAGAGCTAGTCGAAATAATTTTGCTAAAATTCTGTTGGTATTTATAGCCTCTGATCCACCTTTTAGAATTACTGCATTACCAGATTTGAAGCACAGACCTGCTACATCAGATGTTACATTGGGTCTACTTTCAAAAATAACGCCAATAACACCAATTGGTATTGTCACTCTTTTAATATTTAATCCATTAGGTCTACTCCATTTTTTTAGAGTTACATTTACAGGGTCTTTAAGTTTAGAAATTTTATTTATAGAGTTACTAATATTTTTTAGTTTTATTTCATCTATCTCAAGTCTTCTAATTAGGTTTTCTTTAATCCCTTTATTTTTAGCAAATTTAACATCTTTTAAGTTTTCTTTTAGAATCAATTTTTTTTTTTTATCAAGTAATTTGGCATAAAAATTTAAAACTTTATTTTTGGTATTGATATCAACTTTTCTCTCTGATGCTTTTCTACTCTTGATACCAATCAATTTCATTATTTTACTCATATTAAACCTCTACCATATCATCTTTATGTATGACCTCTGATTTAGCAACATAACCCAATAATTTTTCTATTTGATTTGAATGGTTTCCCATAATTTTTACTATTTCATCAGATGTAAAAGAGCTCAAACCTCTTGCACATTCATTATTTTTTTTATCTAAAATTTTAACATGGTCACCTTTGTTAAATTTTCCTGAAATTTTTTTAATCCCAGCAGCTAGTAAGCTTTTTCCTGATCTTAATGCTTTTTTTGCTCCATCATCGATTATAATTGCTCCTTTTGGCGCAATTGAACTTATGATCCATTTTTTTCTAGCATCAAGTTTTGAAACTCTAGAATTAAACCATGTACAGTTATTTTTTTTATCAATCATTGAAATAGGATTTAAGTTTAGTCCATTTGCTATAACCATATTACAACCTGCCAATTGACAGATTTTTGCCGCCTCTATTTTAGTTTGCATTCCACCACTGCCATATTCATTGACACCCTTAATGTTAATTTCTACCAAATCTTTCTTGAAATCATTAACCTCTTTAATTAACTGAGCATCTTTATAAATTTTTGGATTTTTTGTGTAAAGACCATTTACATCTGAAAGAAGTATTAAAGTGTCAGCATTTGTAATTTGAGCAACCCTAGATGCCAATCTATCATTATCACCATACTTTATTTCAGTTGTTGCTATCGTATCGTTTTCATTAACAATTGGAATAAAACCCAGATCAAATAAATTTTCAAAAGTTCTTTTTGCATTTAAAGATCTTCTTCTTTCTTCAGTGTCTTCAAGGGTTAGTAAGATTTGAGATATATTTAATTTATATTTTGTAAAGGTTTGAGAAAATAAATTCATTAGTTCGATTTGTCCAATTGAGGCTATAGCTTGACTTTTATCGAGTTTAATTGTTTTTTTGTTTATATTCATTTTTTTACATCCAAGTGCTATTGCACCCGAACTCACTATGACAATTTTTTGATTTTTATCTTTCAATGTTTTGATATCTTTTGCAAAACTAGAAAGCCATTTTTTTCTAATTTTTTTATCACTATCAACAAGAAGTGATGATCCTATCTTGACTACAATTATTTTAGAATTTTTAAGAGACATATGACAAAAGTTTAGCTTTAATTTTAGATATAGAATCTTTTTCTAGTGTTGTCATAGTCATTATCTCACAATTTTTACCCTTAGAGAAATGTTCAATTACATCTTTAACAGTATCTTCATCAACCAAATCTACTTTATTAAGTACCACTAGTTCTTTTTTATCAATTAATTTTGAGCTGTAATTTTTTAATTCATTTTTAACTTGTTCATACGACTCATTTAAATCTAAGTTAGTAATATCAATAAGATGCAATAATGATTTACATCTTTCAATATGTTTTAAAAACTGTATACCAAGACCAATACCTTCATGCGCACCCTCTACTAGTCCTGGAATATCTGCAATTGTAATCTCTTTATCATCATAAGATGCCACCCCTAAATTAGGATTTAGAGTGGTAAATCTATAATTAGCAATTTTTGGATTTGCATTAGTTATTGCAGCTAATAAACTTGATTTTCCTGCATTGGGTAATCCAATTATTCCAATGTCAGCGATAGTTTTTAATTGAAGCCATATTGTAAATTCTTCACCAATGCCACCTTTGGTAAATTTTCTTGGAGCTCTATTTGTGGAACTTTTAAATCTGGTATTTCCTAATCCACCTTTGCCACCAATAGCAACAACAAACTCTTCCCCTTTTTTATTAAAATCAAATAATAGAGTTTTATTATCTTCTTCAAAAACTTGAGTTCCAAGTGGTACTTTTAAATATAAATCGTCACCACCTTTACCCGTACGATTTTGTCCAGCACCATTTTCTCCTCGTTGAGCTTTGTGATGTTGTTGGTATCTATAATCTATTAGTGTATTGAGATTATCTTCAGCTTTTAAAATTATTGATCCACCCTTGCCACCATCACCACCATCTGGACCTCCGTATTCAACGTATTTTTCTCTTCTGAAACTTGGTGAACCATCACCACCGTTTCCAGCTTTAATATAAATTTTTACTTGATCGAGAAATTTCATAATACAACATTTAATTAAGTTGTACTATTAATTGGGTTTTACTGAAACGAAAGTTCTATCTGCTTTAGATTTTTTGAATACAACTTTACCTTTTACAACTGAAAAAATTGAATGATCTTTACCCATTCCTACATTTTCACCAGGAAAAATTTTTGTTCCTCTTTGTCTAACAATTATATTCCCAGGTATTACTGTTTCACCGCCATACTTCTTAACACCAAGCCTTCGCCCAGCACTATCTCTTCCGTTTCTCGATGATCCACCTGCTTTTTTTGTTGCCATAAGTTACCTAATTTATTTATCTGTCGCTGCAGCTTTTTCTTTAACTTCAGCTTCAACCTTTTTAGTTGGTTTAACTATTTTTTCTGCTTCTGATAAAACTTTACCATCTTTTGAAAAAATCTTATTAATTCTTATCATTGTGTGCTCTTGTCTATGACCATTTTTTCTTCTTGAATTTTGTCTTCTTCTCTTTTTGAAGATTAAAATAGTTCTATCTTTTCCATTTTTAATTAAATCAGCTTCTACTTTTGCTCCTGTAACTATAGGTGTCCCAACTTCAATAGTTTTATCATCACCATAGGCAAGGATTTCGTTAAATTCTATTTTTGAATCAGGTTTTGAATCTGGTAATTTTTCAATCTTAAGAATTTCTCCAGATTTTACTTTATATTGTTTTCCACCTGTTTTTATTATTGCGTATGACATAGTATGATTTAAATTTAAGTTACCGCAATATAGTTGCAGCAAAGTTATAGTCAAGTCGAATTAACTAGAAATTATCCTTTAAATCTCTCAATTTTGAAAAGGATTCAACATTTTTTGCCCTAAGGAATATATTGCACTCTTTTTCATCTTTAAGAATAGAAGGGATAGTAGGAACATTATTTTTAAGTTTTTCATTAATTTTGGTTATTTTCTTTTGTAGATCTTGGTTTTGAGGGTCATGTTCAATACAAAATTTAGAGTTTTGGAGGGTGTACTCATGACCACAATAAATTTTGGTATCTTCTGGTAAATTTTTTATTTTTGATAAAGATTCAAACATTTCTTTATAGGTTCCCTCAAAAATTTTTCCACACCCTAATGAAAATAAAGTGTCACCAGTAAATATTATTTTTTCATTGAAGAAATAAAAAGCAATATGACCAGTTGTATGACCAGGAATATGAATTATTTTTGCTTCGAAATTATCTTCTTTCCATATTTGATTATC
>JAOIVP010000035.1 GCA_028224115.1 Candidatus Pelagibacter sp.
AAAAATATGTAATTTGTAATGCTGATGAAGGAGACTCAGGAGCTTTTTCAGACAGATATCTTTTAGAAGATCAGCCATTAAAAGTTATTTTTGGAATGGTGTTATGTGGATTGGTCATCGGAGGTGATGAAGGAGTATTATATATTAGAGGAGAATATCCAAAATCTATTGAAGCAATTAATGGATGTATTAACGAACTAAAAAAATTAAACTTATTAGGTGAAAATATATTAGGAACTGATTTTTCTTTTGATCTTGGGATTTGCATTGGACAAGGCGCTTATATATGTGGTGAGGAAACAGCTCTAATTGCATCTATTGAAGGAAGACGTGCTGAAGTAGATGTGAGACCTCCGTTTCCAGTTACAGAAGGACTTTATAAAAAACCAACTGTTGTAAATAATGTTGAAACCTTAGCTGCAGCAACTGGTATTTTAATTAATGGTGCTGAAAAATTTTCATCAATTGGAAATAAAAAATCTGCTGGAACTAAGTTGGTATGTTTAGATAGCTTCTTTAATAATCCAGGTGTTTATGAGATTGATATGGGAACACCAATGAAAAAAATATTTAATGAAATTGGTGGAGGATACAAAGAGCCTGTTAAAGCATTTCAAGTTGGTGGTCCACTTGGAGGAGTAGTTCCCTTGAATGAAATTGATAATCTAAATTTAGATTTCCAAGAATTTACTGCTAAAGGTTTTATGTTAGGTCATGCGAGTGTGGTTAGTATTCCTAAAAATTTTTCAATGTCAGAATATATTCATCACTTATTTGAGTTTTCTGCTGAAGAATCGTGTGGAAAATGTTTTCCCGGAAGATTGGGTTCTTACAGAGGAAAGGAAATGTTTGACCAAGCTAAGAAAAAAACAGCTAAAATACCTCTTAAATTGTTAGAGGAATTGCTAGTTACAATGCAAAAAGGTTGTCTATGTGCATTGTGTGGAGCAATCCCTACTCCAATACAAAACATTCTAAAATACTTTGGTGATGAAATGAAAAATGATATGGTGAAAGATAATTAATGAGTTCTGAAAAAAGAAAAATCGCCTATATTGATGGAAAACCATACGAAATTGGTCCAAATCATACATCTATTTTAAAGTTTGTTAAAAGTTATGTAGGAGAAAAAAAAGTTCCTACTTTATGTGATGATCCTAATTTAGCACCATACGGTGCATGTAGAGTTTGCTCAGTTGAAGTGGCATTAGAGAAAGATGGTCCAACAAGAGTGGTTGCATCATGTCATACTCCTGTTGCAGAAAACCAACATATTTTTACTACAAACGATGCATTAACAAGTTTAAGAAAAAATATTGTTGAATTAGTTTTAACAGACCACCCAATGGAATGTGATACATGTGAAGTTAATAATAATTGTGAGCTTCAAACTGTTGCTAATGATTTAGGTATCTCAGATCACAGATATAACAGTCCAAAACAACATAAGGGAATTCCAAGAGATACTTCTCATGATTACATGAGAATGAACTTGGACAATTGTATCAATTGTGGAAGATGTGTTAGAGCTTGTGATGAAATACAAGGTTCATTTGTTTTGACAATGAGTGGCAGAGGATTTGAGTCTAGAATTACAACTGATAACGACATGATGTTTGGTGATAGTTCATGTGTTTCATGCGGAGCATGCGCACATACTTGTCCAACTGATGCTATCTCTGATGTGTTCCAATCAAAATCTGCAGCTGTAGATAAAAAAGTTAGAACTACATGTTCATATTGTGGAGTTGGTTGTAACTTAGAAGCATCAATTAAAGATGATAAAGTTGTAGCAATTGATACACCAAAAGAAACTGAAGTTAATGCAGGACATACTTGTATCAAAGGTAGATATGCATTTAGTTTTTATGATCATCCAGATAGATTAAAATCACCATTGATTAAAAGAAATGGTAAATTTGAAGAAGCTTCATGGGATGAAGCATATGATTTTATCAAAAAAGAAATGAACAGAATTGTAAAAAACAATGGTCCAGATGCATTTGCAGGAATTTCATCTGCAAGATGTACTAATGAAGAAAACTATATATTTCAAAAAATGATTAGAGCAGCTGTTGGTACTAACAGTGTTGATTGTTGTGCACGTATTTGTCATTCACCTACAGCATGGGGAATGCAACAAACATTTGGAACAGGTGCAGCAACTAATTCTACAGAAGATATTTATCATGCAGATTGTTTTATAGTTATTGGAGCAAATCCAACTAATGCTCACCCTGTAACTGGTGCAAAAATAAAACAACAAGTAATGAAAGGTAAAAAGTTAATTGTCCTTGATCCTGTTACTACTGAGTTAGCTAAACTTGCAGACTATCATATTAAATTAAGACCAGGAACTAACGTTGCTGTATTAAATATGATGTTACATTTTATTATTAAAGCAAAACTATATAATGCAGATTTTGTTAGAGATAGAACTGAAGGATTTGATAATTTTCTTAAGGAAATTGAAAGACAAGACGTAGATCATTTAGCAAAAGTTGCTGGCGTTGATAAACAAATGGTTAAAGAAGCAGCCATAGCATATGCAACAGCTCAAAATTCAATGGAATTCCACGGATTAGGAGTTACTGAGCAAGAACAAGGATCTAAAACTGTGATGCTAATTGCGGATCTTGCTATGATTACTGGAAATATTGGAAGAAAAGGAGTTGGCGTAAATCCACTTCGAGGTCAAAACAATGTTCAAGGAGCTGCGGATATGGGTTGTCAACCACATCAAGGAGCTGGTTACTTCGAGGTTGCAGATGAAAAAAATCAAAAATTTTATACAGAAAAATATGGTGTCACTCATCCAACAAAACCAGGATTAAAAATTCCTCAGATGTTTGAAGCAGCAATTGACAAAGAATTAAAAGGTTTGTGGATTATTGGAGAAGATATTGTTCAAACAGATCCAAACAGTGCACATGTTGTAGAAGCAATGAATTCATTAGAGCTCTTAGTGGTTCAAGAAATATTTATGAGTGAAACAGCAAAACTAGCAACTGTTGTACTACCAGGAACTACTTTCTTAGAAAAAGATGGTACTTTTACAAATACAGAAAGAAGAATTCAAAGAGTGAACAGAGCAGTTCCACCATTACCAGGTACAAAACCTGATGGAGTAATTGTAACTGACATGATGCAAAAGCTAGGTTTTGATCAACCCACATATGATGCAGACAAAATGTTAAAAGAAATTGCAGATGTGGTTCCTTTCTTTAAAGGAGTTACAAGAGAAAGACTTGGTAAACTTGGATTACAATGGCCAGTTCAAGAAGATGGAACTGATACACAAATTCTTCATACAGAAACATTTAAACTTGGAAAAGGAAGACTTAAAAACTTTGATTGGAAAGAATCTAGTGAAATTGAAGCTAATCAAAAAGAATATCCTTTGATTTTAACTACTAGTAGAGTTTTACAGCACTACAATGCAGCAACAATGACGAGAAGAACTAAAAATATAAATATTGTTGATGAAGATGTACTTTTAATACACCCTAAAGATGCTGCTGCTAGAGATATTAATACGGGTGATATTGGTAGACTTTATTCTGGTAGAGGTGAAGTTGCTCTAAAAGTTGAGGTTACTGATAAAGTTAAAGAGGGAATTGTGTTTACAACTTTTCATTTTCCAGAACATATGGTTAACATGGTTACTGGTCACGGAAAAGATGAGGAAACAATGTGTGCTGAATACAAAGTTTCATCCGTAGAAGTTCAAAAAATTTCAAACCAATTTAAAACAGAAGTTAAGCCAAAAGAAAATCAAGCAGAAGTAAATTAATTAAAATGACCATTGGTTGGCATTTTGATAATACGTATTCAAAATTATCAAATACATTTAAAGAAGATATCAAACCTACTCCAGTTCATGATCCTGAGTTAGTTATTTTAAATGAACAATTAGCAGCAGATTTAAATTTAGATTTTTCAAAAATAAAAGATAAAGATTTATCCTCTATATTTTCTGGAAATTCATTACCTGATGGAAGCAACACGATTGCTCAAGCGTATGCAGGTCATCAATTTGGACATTTTACTATGCTAGGCGATGGAAGAGCTGTTCTATTGGGTGAGCATTTATCCAATAAAAACATACGTTTTGATATTCAATTTAAAGGTTCGGGAAGAACTTCATTTTCTAGAAGTGGAGATGGTCGTGCTGCATTAGGACCAATGCTTAGGGAATATATTATAAGTGAGGCTATTAACGCATTAAATATTCCTACAACTAGAAGCTTGGCTGTAGTTAAAACAGGTGAAAAAGTTGTTAGAGAAAATTTGTTAGAAGGAGCTATTTTAACAAGAGTTGCTTCAAGCCACATCCGTGTTGGAACCTTTCAATACATAGCTGCAAGACAAAATATTGAGGATCTTAAAACGTTAGTCGATTACACTATTGAAAGACATTATCCTCAAATTAAATCTTCAAAAACAAAAGCTTTAGATCTGTTAAACCTAGTAATGGAAAAACAATGTCAGCTAGTAGTTGATTGGATGCGTGTAGGTTTTATTCATGGAGTAATGAATACAGATAATATGACAATATCTGGAGAAACAATTGATTATGGTCCATGTGCATTTATGG
>JAOIVP010000036.1 GCA_028224115.1 Candidatus Pelagibacter sp.
GAAAGTTTCAATCATGCTTTTAACTTGACTAAGAGATGTTTCGCCAAGTTTTTTTTGATCTTTGCTTTGAACAATAGATAAAATTAATCTATCATAAGCTTGTGAGAAACCTTCTTCAATTATCTTATTTTTATCAAAATTAATCTCAAATGGAGTAGAAATTTCAATATCATTGACATAGAAAGTCTTTGCTTCAATATTTTCTGTGGAAAAAAAAATATTTAACAACGCAAGAAAGCATAAATGAATATATAATGTTTTATAATTAAATTGTTTAATATTAAATCTCATAAATCATATTAATGAAAAATAGATTAATTACCTATAAAAAAAGTGGAGTTAACATTAAAGCAGCCGATAAATTTGTTAATTTCATTTCTTCTGTTTCATCAAAAAAAAAAGGCAAAAAAAAGTTTTCAAATATTGGTGGTTTTGGTTCTATATCTGACATTCCTAATCAAATAAAACAACCTAAAATTGTTGCATGTACAGATGGTGTGGGCACTAAAGTAGAAATAGCAAACACGATTAACAAGTATGACACTATTGGAATTGATTTAGTTGCAATGAGTGTAAATGATTTAATTGTTCAAGGCGCTAAGCCTTTATTATTTCTGGATTACATATCAATAAATAAAATTGATTTAAAAAAGCTAAAATCAATCATTAAAGGTATTGTTAAAGGATGTAGGCTGTCAAAATGTGAATTAGTTGGAGGCGAGACAGCTGAAATGCCTGGGACATATGAAAAAGGCAAATTTGATATTGCAGGTTTTGCTGTCGGAATTGTTGATAAAAATAAAATTTTAAGTAAAGATAAAATTAAAAATAATGATTTAATTTTAGCTATTCCTTCAAGTGGTCTACATTCAAACGGTTATTCTTTAGTACGATATCTTCTCAAACAAAAAAAAATAGATATCAAAAAAAATAATTTTTTAAAAAAAGAATTAATTAAACCAACTAAAATTTATGTAAATGAAGTTTTAAAGTTGATAGATAAAAATTTGATTAATGGATGTGCAAATATTACTGGTGGTGGTTTAGCCGACAATATTCAAAGAGTGATTCCAGATAATTTGACAGCTGAAATTAATTTAAACCTTATAAAAACATCTAAAATTTTCAAATGGCTACATAAAAAAGGTATATCAGATAATGAAATGCTAAAAACTTTTAACTGTGGTGTTGGTTTTTGTTTAATAATTAATCCAAAAAAATTTAATAAAATTAAAAGATTTTTTACAAGTAATTTTAAACCATATGTCATAGGAAAGATTGGTAAAAATTTTAAAGAAAAAGTTAAATTAAATGGCTCTGTTAACTGGATCTAATAAAATAAAAACAGCAGTTTTTATTTCTGGAACAGGCAGTAATTTAAAATCTCTCATCCAATTTTCAAAACTTAAAAAATCACCTATAATTGTTGAAATGATTATTTCCAATAATTCTAAATCAAAAGGCTTACAATATGCAAAGATTTATAAAATTAAAAAAAAAATATTTGATTTTAAAAATACTTTATCCGAAAAAAAAATTATCGATGAATTAAAAAAAAATAATATTAACTTAATTTGTCTTGCTGGTTTTATGAAAATTTTATCGAAGAGTTTTATTAGGAATTTTAAAGGAAAAATTCTAAATATTCACCCTTCTCTTCTTCCAAAATATAAAGGATTAAACACGCACGAAAAAGCAATTAAAAATAAAGATAAATACTCTGGATGCACTGTTCACTTTGTTAACTCTAGGCTTGATTCTGGTAAAATTATTAATCAAAAAAAAGTAAAAATTAATAAATTTGATACACCCAACAAACTTGCAAAAAAGATTTTAGTACAAGAACATAAACTTTATCCTGCTGCTATTATGAAAATATTTAGTCTTTAAAAAAAAATTCTATTTCAATTTTTGCGTTTTCAAGACTATCAGATCCATGTACAGAATTTTTATCAATAGAAATTCCATATTTTTTTCTTATAGTTCCTTCTTCTGCATCATTCGGATTTGTGGCTCCCATTAATTCTCTATTACCTAATACTGCATTTTCTTTTTCAAGAATCATAACTACAATTGGTCCAGAGGACAGATAAGCACAAAGATCATTGTAAAATGGCTTAGTTTCATGAACTTTATAAAATTTTTCTGCTTCTGATTTTTCAATTTGAATTTTTTTTTCTTTTACGATTAAAAATCCTTTTTTTTTAAACATTTCCTTTATTTCATTGTCTAAATTTCTTTCAACGGCGTCCGGTTTAATAATTGATAATGTTTGTTCTGTATTACTCATAATCATCCTCTATTAGTTTATTTAATAATCTTACTCCATAACCTGTTGCACCACCTGAATTTAATGCTCCTCCATATTTTGAAAAAGCCATGCCTGCTATATCTAGATGTGCCCAAGGTGTTTTGTTTAATACAAATCTCTGTAAAAATTGTGCAGCAGTGGTTGATCCTGCTCCACCAACATAATTAATATTTTGCATATCAGCATTTTTAGAATTTATTAATTTATCAAAGTTTTTGTGTAGTGGCATTCTCCATAATTTTTCATCTACCTTATCTCCAGCTTTTATTAATTGATTAGATAGTTTGTCATCATTTGAAAAAAGACCTGCAAATTCGGATCCAAGAGAAACTATAATTGCGCCAGTAAGTGTTGCTAAATCAACCATAAATCTAGGTTTGAATTTTTTTTCAGTGAATGTAAGTGCGTCAGCCAAAACCAATCTACCTTCCGCATCTGTATTTAATATTTCAATTGTTTTACCACTATATGATTTAACAATATCTCCAGGTCTTTGGGCGTTTCCTCCTGGCATATTTTCTACAAGCCCCACAACTCCTACAGCATTAATTTTTGCTTTCCTAACAGCTAAGTTTTTCATTAAACCAACTACTGTGGCAGAACCTGCCATATCATAAGTCATATCCTCCATAAACTTGGCGGGCTTAAGTGAAATACCACCTGTATCGAAGCAAACACCTTTACCAACAAAAGCTAAAGGTTTAGAATTATTCTTTTCTCCATTCCACTCCATTGTGACAAGATACGATCCTCTAATACTACCTTGGCCAACTCCAAGTAAAGCATTCATTCCAAGTTTTTTTAATTTCTTTTCATCATAAATGTTAACTTTTAAACCAAATTTTTTAAGTGAGTTTATTCTTTTAGCATATTCATCAGGATGCAATATATTACCTGGCTCAGAAACAAGGTCTCTTGCAAAGAAAGTTCCTTCTTCTAACGCTTTAAATCTTAATTGATCCTGTGGAGATATTTTATTTTTAATTCCAATAACATTTATAGAAACAAGTTTTTTATTTTTTTTTGACTTATAGATGTTAAATTCATAAGATTTTAATTTTATTCCATGTAAAAAATATCCTATAAAATTTTTTATCTTGCTGCTAACAGTATCCAAATTTACAACATAATCATTTTTTTTGTCATAATTTATATAACCATGGAATTTAGCACCTAAATTCTCTACATCAGATGTTGTAATATTTTTCTTGATAGACACTAAAAAAATCGTTTTTTTTGAGTTAATTTCAAAAACAAGTAAATCTTTTTTTAAATCACTATTTTTTAATAAATCTGAGATATATGAGAATTCAGGATTTGAAATATATTTCTTTAATCCATTAGTATTGAATTTTTCATCAACAAATAAGACAATGTTGGATGAAGCCTTTTTTGAACTATTAGTTTTATAATTAATTTGAACTGTCATAAATTTTAAATACAATCTCTACGAGTTGAATGCTATATATGAATAAAACTATCATATTTCAATGAAAAAATTAATTTTTAGAAAATTTTTACTAGATGCTTTTTTGAGTTTTTTAGTACTAATAATTTCTTTTTCTGTAATTGTTTGGGTAATTCAGGCAGTGAACTATCTTGATTTTGTTTCAGAGGATGGACACGGTTTTAAAGTTTATTTTTTATATACTCTCTTTAATTTTCCTAAAATTTTTTCAAAGTTATTTTTAATATCTTTGTTTATTTCTTTATTTTACATCATTTTGAAGTATGAAAATGATAATGAGTTAGATATTTATTGGTCTGTTGGGATTTCAAAAATTAATTTTATAAATAAAGTTCTTAAATTTTCATTATTATTATTGATATTGCAATTTATTTTAACATCATATGTTTCACCTAAATCACAAAGTATGGGAAAATCTTTTATTAGAATGTCTAATATTGATTTTTTTCCTTCACTTATCAAAGAAAAAAAATTTATTGATACTTTATCTGATTTAACAATTTATGTTGATAATCAATCAACTAATAAAAAACAATTTAAAAATATTT
>JAOIVP010000037.1 GCA_028224115.1 Candidatus Pelagibacter sp.
GATGCCTAAGAAAAGAAAAAAAGCTGCTAAAAAAACTAAGAGAAAAGCAGCAAAGAAAACTAAGAAAAAAGCTAAAAAGGCTAAAAAAGCTAAAAAAAGAAAAAGATAGTAATTTACTAATCTTTACTAAAAACGCTTCTCATTACAAATTGTATGAGAGGCGTTTTTTTTATTCATCTAAATTTTCGTCTGGATCAGCAAGAGGCTCTTCATCAGGCAATTCTGTTGTTGATGTTTTTGGCATTGCTTTTACGGGCTGTGTTTGTGCACCCATATTTCTCTTTAACGCTTTATCAAGTTTCTTTTGCGTATCTTCTAAAGATACATTTAATACAATTTGAAATTCTGATAAAATTCTTTCATAAGCTTTTTCAAATAATTGTCTTTCACTATATGATTGATCAACCATAAGATCATCACCTTTATTTAAATCTCTAACCACTTCTGCTAATTCATAAATTTTACCTGAAGAAATTTTAGGTTCATATTCTTGCGCTCTTCTACTCCACATGGATCTTTTTATTTTTGGTTTACTTTTTAGGATAGAAACACATTTATTAACTTGGTTAATAGTTGCCAAAGGTCTTAAGTGAGATTGTTTGTTTACTGGGACCATACCATTAGCTTTATCTTTTTCAAATTTTATCACATAAGTCTCAACATCAATACCGCCTATATTAATTTTTTTAAATTCAGTGATTTGTCCAACACCATGCTTTGGATAAACAACGTAATCTTTTATTTTGTATTCTCTTTTTTCAGTTTCTTGTTTTTTAACTTTCCTAATTTCTGGTTTAACTTCATTACCTTTAGAAATTCTTAAGTTACTAACTTTAGGTTGTTCATTTACAGTGTCAACTTTAACAACTTTTTTTAATTTATCTATTTTAGGAGCAACTTTTTTTACTTTAACAGTTTTAAGAACAGCTTTTTTAATTTTAACACTTTTAGGAGTAACTTTTTTTATTTTTTTTGTTTTCTTCTTGTGTACTTTAGCTACTTTTTTAATTTTAGCTTTTTTTTTAATTTTTTTATCAGAATTGCCTTTAAAGATTTTCTTTAAAATATTTTTCGTACTTATTTTGCTCATTTTTAAATTTTTTGTGATCCGTAGGAGGATCTTTTTTTTCATTTATATTAGGCCAGATTTCTGAATATTTTTTATTGATTTCTAACCATTGTTCATTACCAGGCTCGGTATCTGCTTTAATGGCGTCTACTGGGCATTCAGGCTCACAAACGCCACAATCTATACACTCATCCGGTTTAATTACAAGCATATTTTTACCTTCATAAAAACAATCCACTGGACAAACATCAACACAGTCAGTCAATTTACACTTAATGCATTTATCATTAACAATATAAGTCATTATTATTTTTCTTTTTTAATTCTATCTTTAATATCGCCCATAGTTGAGCTGTCAATGTAAAGTAAACCTGCTAAACGTCTCATCAAATTTGTTTCATAGATATCAGCTTCATTATTTGAATAAATAATTGACCATAAGGCTTCGATAATTTTAATTTTATCAGATTTAGGTAAGTTTTTTACTTCTCTTGTAAAATCTAAAATTTGAATTGAATTTTCTTCAATAGATTTAGCATCTTTAATAGTTTTAGATAAATTTTCCTTTTTAGCACCTAATTCTAGCAGAGTTTTTTTAATAATTTCCTCTTCGTCCTTAGTATAGTTTTCATCAATTTTAGCTGCATGAATTAACAATGCACATGTTTTAACTAGAAATTTATTTTCAGTTTCAGCTGATTCTTTTTTAAAAAACATGAAATTTAACTAATATTTAAGTTTTTTAAAATTTTAAATGGGTTTTCATCTGAAACTTTTTTCATTGGCTCTTTTTTAAATTTTTTTACTGGATTGTATTTAAAATAAGTTTCATCATCTTTATCAAATATTTTATAATTCATTTTTTGTAAAAGTTTTTTGAAACTATCTTTACTACAGCCTAATAAATTTAGCATTTCTGGTATAATTTTTATTTCTTTATTCTCTTTTGAGTTTGGTGAATTTATAATTAACATAAACAACCTTTCTAGGATGTCTATTCTTACAAACAAGTTATCAAATTTTTCAAAGCCACATAAAAGCATAAAATTTTTATTTTTATGTTCTTTGTCATCTAAAAAGTTTAAACCAAATGTAGGTGGCATAACACTATAATATTTTTGATGAAAATTTTTCCATAATAATATTCTTAATGATACTGCTTCTGGTTTGATTAATTGATATAAAAATACATGATATCTTCCAAATTTTACACCTAAGTCTCTTAGAATTTTTCTCTCATTTTGACCAAGAAATTTTAGATATTCAGATACCTGTTCTCTTTTTAACACACCATTATTTTCATAAAGTTGAAATGCTAAAGCTTTTATAGATGAATTTTTATCTTTAAGATTTTTTAGATCGACTAAACTTTTAAGAACTAAGTTGATTTTATTTTGTATCCATTTATCAATATATTCACTAAGTTTTTGTTTTTGAATAGGATCAATAATATCATCTACAATTAGTTCAAAATTTGGATTTAAATAATCATTACCAGAAGATAATTTAGCAATAGGAAAATCGTTCCAATAAATTTTGAAATCATTATTTAATCCAATTAATCCAGTATCAATAATTATTTGAATTCTTTTTTCTAACTCTGGTCCGATTGTTTGTCTTGCAGCTTTTTTTAATGATTTGATGTCTGTTTCTAAGGCACCTTTTTTTAAATCTAGTGCTAATTTAAGTCCATTTATTTTACCAATAAATTGGTCATCTATCATTACATCATTGTTTTCAAGTATTTCTGTTTTGAATTGCATATCTTGTTTCAAACCTCTTGCTAGAACACTTGCCCTCTTATCAATAAATGTTTTAGTAAGTTCTTCATGAAGTCTTTCTGAAAGTCTATCTTCCAAATGTTTTGTTTTTTCAATCCAATAGTCTTGATTTTCTATCCAATTATTTTTATTTGAAACATAAGACCAAGTTCTAACATTTGCAATTCTATTTGATAAAGAATCTACATTCCCCTCCAATTTATCAAGCTTTATGAGCTGTAATCTCATAAATTCATTAGAAATTTGGTGTTTTCCAGTACTTAAATATTTAAAAACATTTCCAATAACTTCATAGTGATTCCCATATGTTTTTTTTACAAAATCAGGTATTTGGCAACATTCCCACAAAAGACTAAGTAATTTTTTATTAAAATCTAAATTTATAAAACTTTTATCTTTTAAAAAATATTTAAGAGCTTTTTCATCTTCACATTCATGAATTTTACGTAACCATCCCATCTGTGGTTTTTCTTCTAAAGATTTGATCAAACTTAGGTGATTGTTAAAATTCAAATTTGAATTTCTCCAAAATAAAGTTCTAATCTCCTCAAATTTATGCCCTTCGACCAGTTCTACATCCTCAGCTTTAATTTCTTTGCAATCACCAGTGATACCAAAGCTTCCGTCATTTAAATATCGTCCAGCTCTACCAGCAATTTGACCTATTTCAGATAAATTTAATTTTCTTAATTTTCTTCCATCAAATTTTTTAAGATTAGAGAAATAAACATGATCTAGGTCCATATTTATACCCATTCCAATAGCATCAGTTGCTACCAAAAAATCAACATCACCTGACTGGTAGAGTTCTACTTGGGCATTTCTTGTCTTTGGGCTCAATGAACCCATTACAATCGCTGCCCCACCTTTTTGTCTTCTTATTAATTCAGCTATTGCATAAACTTCCTCTGCTGAAAAAGCTATAATTGCAGTTTTTCTATTTATTCTCGAAATTTTTTTATGACCGGCATATGTTAATTTTGATAATCTTTCTCTATTTATAAATTCGATATCACCATCTAATTTTGAAATTATATTTTTAATGGTGTTAGAGCCCATAAGCATAGTGAGTTTTTCACCCCTCATGTTTAAAAGTCTATCTGTAAAAATATGACCTCTTTCATGATCTGCACACATCTGAATTTCATCAACACCAACAAAATCTAAATGTTTATCAATTGGCATAGATTCAACTGTGCATAAAAAGTACTTAGCATTGGTCGGTATAATTTTTTCTTCACCTGTTATTAAGGCAACTTTATCTGTGCTAATTTTTTTTACTACTTTGTCGTAAACTTCTCTAGCTAACAATCTTAATGGAAAGCCAATCATGCCCGAATCAAATGAGAGCATTGTCTCAATAGCGAGGTGGGTTTTGCCTGTATTAGTAGGTCCTAGAACAGCAGTAATTTTGTGTTTAGTCATTTCTACCTTTAGTGTACTTTTTTTTTTACCTACCAGATATTGTTGGTGT
>JAOIVP010000038.1 GCA_028224115.1 Candidatus Pelagibacter sp.
TTATCTAAGATTTTATAGATTTTTTTATTACTTTCAATTCTACTCAAACTTTTTAATTCACTTGAGCTTAAAGTAATTTTTAAATGAAACTTACCCTCTTGATTTCCAGCATGATTTTTATGAAGAAATGATTTATCTTCAATATTTATACTGTCAATTCTAATTTGATCAGTGAGTTTTTTTTTTACAATTGCAATTAACTCATTTATATCCATAAATTAAATCTATTATACATCATGAAAAATATTTGCGACTGGAATAATTGTAACGAAATTGGTGACTACAGAGCTCCAGTAGAAAAGGATAATAGCAAGAAATATAGAATGCTTTGCTTAGAGCATGTTAAAGAATTTAATAAAAATTGGAATTATTTTTCAGGTATGAATGATGACCAAGTCTTAAATTTTTTAAAATCTGATATGATTTGGCATAAACCAACTCAAAGTTTTAGTTCTTCAGATAATTTCTTTAAAGTTCTTTGGAATAACACTTTAAGAGATGAATTAGATAAAGATAAAATTAACGGTGATTATGATCATATGCGTCAATTTAAATTTAATCACAAAGATATCAAAGCTTTTGGTATATTGGGAGTTTCCGTAGGATTAAAATGGAAAAAAGTTCAAGATAAGTTCAAAATGCTTGTCAAAAAATATCACCCCGATATAAATGCTGGAAACAAAAAATATGAAGAAAAACTTAAATTAATTACTTTAGCTTACACACAGCTTAAAAATACTTATAGAGAAAAAATTGACACCTAATCTTAATATTCAACCTGACATAAAAATTTCATTAAAACAAACTTTTGGAATCGACTCTGAAATGGAAGTTGACGCATTTTCAAAAAAAAATGAATATGTTCCTGAAATAGATAAAAGTTACAAATTTGATAGAGACACCACAATGGCCATAATATCTGGTTTTGCCCACAACAAAAGAGTTTTAGTTCAAGGTTATCATGGCACTGGAAAATCAACTCACATAGAGCAAATTGCAGCTAGATTAAATTGGCCATGTATTCGTGTAAATCTAGATAGTCATGTTAGTAGAATAGACTTGATAGGAAAAGATGCAATTGTTCTTAAAGATGGAAAACAAGTTACACAATTTAACGAAGGTATTTTGCCTTGGTCTATACAAAATCCAGTTGCACTTGTTTTTGATGAGTATGATGCTGGTAGGCCAGATGTAATGTTTGTAATTCAGAGAGTTTTAGAAGCTGAAGGTAACTTTACACTTCTTGATAAAAATAAAGTTATTAAACAAAATAAATTTTTTAGATTATTTGCAACATCAAATACTGTTGGGCTTGGTGATACGACGGGCCTTTATCATGGTACTCAACAAATAAATCAGGGCCAGATGGATAGATGGAACATTGTGACTACACTTAACTATCTTGGTCTTGAAAGAGAATTAGATATAGTTTTAGCAAAAAATAAAAATCTTAATAACGCAAAAGGTAAAGAAAAAGTTGCTAATATGATAAAAGTAGCCTCATTAACTAGAAAAGGATTTATTGCAGGAGACATATCAACTGTAATGAGCCCTAGAACAGTAATGCATTGGGCAGAAAACTCGGAAATTTTTAAAGATACAGGTTATGCTTTTAGAGTAACTTTTCTAAATAAGTGTGACGAAATTGAAAAAAATACTATCGCAGAATATTATCAAAGATGTTTCGGAGAAGAGCTACCAGAATCATTGATGAATATTCAAATTTAGATGAGCGATAAGATAACTGCCTTAAAAGAAAAATTTAGACTTGCATTAACTTCAACTGCAAAAGTAATTGCTGATGATTTTGATTTAGCTAACAAGCAATTTGAAAATGAAAAGAAACAAGAATTAAAATCAATTGAAATTGAAAATTTAACTAAACCAAGTGATTTTATTAAGTTACGTGCAGAGACTGATTCAGCTGCATTAAAAAAAAAATTTTCTAATGATGCTATTTATAAAAAAAATCTTCCATCAAATACTTCATCAAGATCACTCTATAATATAGCTGAAAAGATAAGATACGAATCATTGGGTGGTAAAATGCTTAAAGGAATTGAAAAAAATTTTCAAGAGAACTACACAAATATTATAAATACCAAAAGGAAAGACCAATTAAAAACAAAAGAAGATGTGCATGTAACTGAAGCATTTGAATTGTATATGCTTAAGAACTTTCATCAAATAAAATTAAATCCTTTAACAACTAGAATGTTAAATTTTTGGGAAAAAGACTTTGAACAATCAATAGAAAAACATAAAAAATTTTTAGAAGAAAATTTAGAAAATCAAGAAAACTATGGTTCAAGATTTTCTCAAATTTTAGAAGAAATGGATATTTTTCAAAGTGAAGAAGATGAAGAAAAAAAGGAGGAAAATCAAGATCAAGGACAAAATAATCCTTCAAACGATGATCAAGATAAAGACAAAGAAGACAATAAAGATGAAAATAATGAACAAGAAACACAAGCAAGTTTAGATGCTGATTATAATGTTGATGAATTTAATCTTGATGAACAACTTTCAGATACTGAGTCTGATGAACAAAGTTCAGAACAAATTGTTCAAAAAAATCTTGATAATATTAATTTAGATTACAAAATTTTTACTACTCAATACGATGAAGTAACAAAAGCTGAAAAATTAGAAAATGCTGATGAAGCAGCAAAACTTCGAAGAACATTAGACCAACAACTAGTTGGGTTTCAAGATGTGATAACTAAACTTGCAAATAAACTACAAAGGCAATTACTTGCAAAACAGAACAGAGCATGGGATTTTGATTTAGAAGAAGGGTTACTTGATAGCTCAAAGTTGCCAAGAGTTATTATGGACCCTTACAATTCATTATCATTTAAAAAGGAAAAAGATTTAGATTTTAAAGACACAATTGTCACTTTGTTGATAGATAATTCTGGATCAATGAGAGGTAGACCTATCACGATTGCTGCAATATGTGCCGATATATTATCTAGAACCTTAGAGAGATGTTCTGTTAAAGTTGAAATTTTAGGATTTACGACAAAAAATTGGAAAGGTGGACAAAGTAGAGAGCTTTGGAATAAAAACTCAAAACCTAAAACACCAGGAAGATTAAACGATTTAAGACATATAATTTACAAAGGAGCTGATACTCACTGGAGACAGGCCAAAAACAATTTAGGTTTAATGTTAAAGGAAGGATTACTTAAAGAGAATATTGATGGTGAGGCTATTACTTGGGCCTACAATAGAATAAAGAAAAGAAAAGAAGAGAGAAAAATTATGATGGTCATTTCTGATGGTGCACCAGTAGACGACTCTACACTTTCAGTAAATTCAGGTGATTTTTTAGAAAAACATTTAAAGAAAATGGTTAAATTCATAGAAAATAAAACTGAAATTGAAGTTTTAGCAATTGGTATTGGTCATGATGTTTCAAGATATTATGACAAAGCAATAAAAATCACTGATGTAAATGAACTAGGAGATGTTATGATATCTCAATTAAGCTCTTTATTTGAAACTAAAAGAAAATTTCATTAAATATTAAATAAATCTTTATTATTCCATTTAATAATAACTTCTGCGCCGGTTCTAGTTTTCGAATTTCTACAATTGATTGAAGCAAAATTTTTTTCTAAAAGTGTTTTTCCAATAAATAAACCAAGTCCCAAACCTGTTTTTGACTTATCAATAGGATCATTTGATCTTAAATATGGTTCGCCAATTTTTGACAAAACATCTTTTGGATATCCATTTCCATCATCTTCAATACTAATTTCTGTAAACTCACTGTCACTTTTTAAATTAATATAAATTGCTTCTTTAGAAAATTTATTAGCATTACCAATAAAGTTTCTTAAACCATAAACAATTTCTATTGATTTTGTTATCTTTTTTACATTTGAGAATTGATCAAAATTAAAAATAAATTTTTTTTTGCTAATCTCTTTAAATGACAAAATAATTTCACTTAAGTAATCTCTCATTGTAAGATCTTTATCAATAAATTCATCTTCCTCTACAGGATTTAATGTTAAACGTTTTAAAATTTCATTACATCTTTCTACCTGGCTAGATAATAACTCCATATCCTTTTTCAAATCCTCTTGATCTTGAAATTGTTTTTTGAGATCATGAGCAATAATCTTAATTGTAGATAAAGGTGTTCCAAGTGAATGAGCTGCGGCTGCGGCTTGACCACCTAAAGATAAAAGCTCATGTTCAGAAGCCATAACTTCTTCCATTTTTGATAATGCTTCTCTTCTTAATCTAGACTGTATTCCAAATGACATAGCTAAATAATTTAAAAAAATTAAAGCAATAATCAATGCA
>JAOIVP010000039.1 GCA_028224115.1 Candidatus Pelagibacter sp.
CTTTTTTTTTTATAGCATGAACTGTATTGTAAACTGTAGCTAAAGAAATTTTTTGATTCAAATCCTCTGAAATTTTTTTTGCGAGATCATTGATTGTAAAGTGAAAAGTTTTTTCTCTATTAAAGAGAATTTCACAAATTTTTACTCTTTGCTTTGTTGGTCTTAATCCAGCTTCTCTTAATTTTTCAATAAAATTGCAGTTTTTTGTCATATTTGTTTATAATAATTCTAAACTGAGAATAAATTATACTGTTTTATTATATTATATTATCATTAAATCAAGTATTAAGGGAACTCAAATTTTATGAAAAAAAATTCATATAGCTACGATGACCTCATAACATGTGGAAATGGTGCACTTTTTGGCCCTGGAAATGCAAAATTGCCTCTTCCTCCAATGCTTATGTTTGATAGAATAACCGAAATTAATGACAATAACGGTACTTTTAATAAAGGTTCTTTAAAAGCTGAATTAGACATTAAAGACGATTTATGGTTTTTTGAATGTCACTTTAAAGAAGATCCTGTCATGCCAGGTTGTCTTGGCTTAGATGCTATGTGGCAACTAGTTGGTTTTTATCTTGGGTGGCTTGGAAATCCAGGTAAAGGACGAGCTCTTGGTGTGGGTACAGTAAAATTTACAGGTGAAGTTATTAAAAGTGTAAAAAATGTTAGGTATGAAATCGATATGAAAAAAATTATGTCGCCTGGAGGAACTACAGTTGGTTTAGCTAATGGTCTAGTATTTGCAGATGATAAAAAAATATATTCAGCAGAAAGCTTAAAAGTGGGGTTATTTAAATAATGAGAAGAGTAGTTATCACGGGTTTAGGAATTGTATCTTGTTTGGGAAATAATCAAGAAGAAGTTCATCAGTCACTATTAAATTCTAAATCAGGAATTTCTTATGCTGAGGAATATAAAGAACATAATCTTAAAAGTCATGTTCATGGCAAACCAAATATAAAATTAGAAGATCATATTGATAGAAAAACAATTAGGTTTATGGGTTCAGGTTCTGCTTATAATTATATCGCAATGAAAGAAGCGATTGAAGACTCTGGATTGGAAGAAAATGAAGTAAGTAATTTTAAAACTGGTATTGTTATGGGTTCAGGAGGACCTTCAATTGAAAATGTAATTTTAGCAGCAGATAAAACTAGAGCTAAAACTCCAAAATTAATGGGTCCTTTCATTGTTCCAAGAACAATGGCAAGTACAGCTTCGGCTACACTTGCTGTTCCATTTAAAATTAAAGGAACCAACTACACAATGAGTTCAGCCTGTGCAACAAGCGGACACTGCATTGGAAATTCAATGGAATTAATTCAAATGGGAAAACAAGATGTTGTTTTTGCAGGTGGTAGTGAAGAAGTTCACTGGGCTATGACAGCGATGTTTGATGCAATGACTGCACTATCTTCAAAATACAATGATGCTCCAGAAACGGCATCTAGAGCATATGACAAAACTAGAGATGGCTTTGTAATAGCAGGAGGTGCGGGTGTGCTTGTTCTTGAAGAATATGAACATGCAAAAGCAAGAGGTGCTAAAATATACGCGGAATTAACTGGTTATGGAGCAACATCAGATGGATATGATATGGTAGCTCCATCAGGTGAAGGGGCTGTTAGATGCATGCAAATGGCCATGTCTACTGCCAAAAATAAAATTGATTATATAAATACTCATGGAACTTCAACTCCAGTTGGAGATATTACTGAACTAAATGCAGTTAAAAATACTTTTGGTGATGATATTCCAAAAATTAGTTCAACAAAATCTTTATCAGGACATCCATTAGGTGCTGCTTCAGTTCATGAAGCAATATATTGTTTAATAATGATGAAAAATAATTTCATTGCTGGCTCAGCAAATATTAATGAAATGGATGAGGAAGCTAAAAAATTTCCAATAGTTACAAAAACTGAAACTGGTGCAACCTTAAATACTGTTATGTCGAATAGTTTTGGTTTTGGTGGAACTAATGCCGCTTTAATTTTTGAAAAGGTTTAATCATGAATTTAATGAAGGGTAAAAAGGGATTAATCATGGGCGTAGCCAATGAAAGATCTATTGCTTGGGGCATTTCTCAAAAACTTGCTGAAGCTGGAGCTGAACTTGCATTCACTTATCTCGGAGATGCATTAAAAAAAAGAGTAATTCCTTTAGCTGAAAAATTAAATTCAAAAACAACATTCAGTTGTGATGTTGAAAACAAAGAAGAAGTTATAAAATTATTTGAAGATATTAAATCAGAGTGGGGTCAAATTGATTTTGTTGTTCACGCAGTAGCATTCTCAGATAAATCAGAACTATCAGGTGAATACTTAAATACATCAAGAGAGAATTTTTTAAGAAGTATGTTGATTTCATGTTTTTCATTTACTGAAGTTGCAAAAGAAGCTTCAAAAATAATGAAAGAAGGTGGCAGTATGTTAACTCTAACGTACGAGTCTACTAAAGCTATTCCAAATTATAATGTAATGGGTGTTTGTAAATCAGCGTTAGAGGCAAGTGTTAAATATCTTGCAAGAGATTTAGGTGCTAAAGGCATGAGGGTAAATGCAATTAGTGCAGGACCGATTAAAACATTGGCAGCTTCTGCTATTGGAGATGCAAAATTCCTATATAAATGGAATGAAGATCATTCTTTTCTTAAAAGAAACGTAGATATCCACGATGTCGGTAATTCTGCTCTATATCTACTAAGTGACCTCGCCAACGGTGTCACAGGTGAAATTCATTATGTAGACGCTGGATATAACAAAGTTGGAATGCCAGATCCTAAGAACATTACCTAGAAAGTTATATTAAAGATTTTTTTATAAATAGTACATCCATAAAATCGATCCCATATTTTACATAATAAACTTTAATTATTTTATGAAAATAAAAATTTTTTTCATATAAATGATTAATTAATTCAGAAGGATTATAAGTGTCAATATTTTGTAACCTTAATTCAACAATACAATAATCAACATTATCTAAAATATTACTAGAACCTTTTAGTACCTCTAACTCATAACCTTCAACATCAATCTTTAAAAGGGTATTTTCTAAATTATTGGGTGAAATTATATTATCTAACTTATCTAGATTTACTTTAATCTTATTTTTAAGTTCATAATCTTGTCTCTGTAAAAATGATGAAGTAATGCCAAAATTATAAAAATCAGAAATTCCCGTACTATTTCCAGCAGCTGTTTTATATAATTTGCCATTGAATTTTTTTAAAAGAACTTCTTCAATATGACTCCAAAAAGCTGGGTTAGGTTCAATGAAATAGAAGTATGCTTTTGGAAAATTATAAAGCAGTTCTTTTGTTCCGTGTGCTACACCAACGTCTATTATATTTTCAACATTTAAATCTTTCAAATAATTTACATCTTTAGAATAAAAAATTTTAAAATTAAAAAATTTAAATATTTTTCTTATAAATCTTAATAATCTGATTTTGTGTTTATAGTTAATCATATATTAAGTATAATAATCTTTAAGGGCACTCTTGTTGAGTAAGTGACCCTCTTTATTAAGATTATTCAGCAGCTTGTTTCATAGAAAGTTTAACTTTACCTCTATCGAAACCAATCACTTTAACTTTTACTTCGTCTCCTTCTTTAACAACATCAGTAACTTTTTCTACTCTTTTAGGAGCAAGTTCTGAGATATGAACAAGTCCATCTTGTTTTCCAAGAAAATTAACAAATGCACCAAACTCCATAATCTTCATAACTTTACCTGAATAGATTTTGTTCAATTCAGCTTTTGCAGTGATGTCTTTAATCATTTGCAATGCAATATTTCTAGACTCTTCATCTGGAGCAGCAACTGTAACGATACCTTCATCGTTTACATCAACTTTTGCACCTGATTTTTCAACAATCTCTCTAATCGTTGCACCACCTTTTCCAATCACGGCAGCAATGTCTTTTTTATCAACAGTTACTTGTTCCATTTTTGGAGTATGTTTTCCAACTTCATCTCTTGAAGCTGATAGGGCTTTATTCATTTCACCTAAAATATGAATTCTTCCATCTTTAGCTTGCTTTAAAGCCTGCTCCATGATTTCAAATGTAATACCTGTAATTTTGATATCCATTTGAAGTGAAGTAATTCCATCTTTAGTTCCAGCAACTTTAAAGTCCATATCTCCTAAATGATCTTCATCACCTAAAATATCTGATAAGACACTAAATTCATCGCCTTCTTTAATAAGTCCCATTGCAATACCTGCAACCGGTTCTTTAATTGGAACACCAGCGTCCATTAAAGC
>JAOIVP010000004.1 GCA_028224115.1 Candidatus Pelagibacter sp.
TAAATTGATAAATATTCTTTCCATTTTTTTTCTCTTTCTTCATCTTGCTTTGAAAACATATACGGCTGCATGCCTGCTAATTGAGCCAAGTGTTTAACAGCTTCACCAAATTTTAGATTTTGAGTTTTCATTACAAAATCAAAGATATTTCCGTGCTCTGATGTTGCAAAACAATGATAAAATTCCTTTTCATCATTAACAGTAAAAGATGGAGTTTTTTCTGTCTTAAATGGAGATAGGCCAACATATTCCTTGCCTCTTTTTTTTAAAGCAACTGACTTTGATACAACTGTTGAAACTTTGAGCCTTGTTTTAATTTCTTCAAGATACTCTTTTGGGTATTTCATTAACTATTCAATAATTCCTTAATTAGTGGGCCTGCTTTCGCAAAATCAATTTCATCAGCATGAAGTTTTTTTAATTCACCCATTACTTTGCCCATATCTTTAACTGAACTTGCTCCAAGTTTAGCAATTACTTCTCCACATAATTTCTTAGTTTCTTCTTCTCCAAGTTGTTTTGGTAAAAAACCTGATAAAATATCAAGTTCATTTTGCTCAACTTCTAAAAGATCTGTCCTGTTATTTTTTTTGTAAATATCTATCGATTCGGCTCTTTGCTTAACCATTTTTTTTAATAATTTCTTAATATCGTCATCATCGGTCTCTTTTTTATTTGGACCAGCTCTGTTGACAATATCTAAATCCTTAATTGAAGATAATATTAACCTATAGGTTGATATTTTAGTTTTATCTTTAGCTTTTAAAGCGTTTTTATATTCTGTTTCGATAGTTTGTTTCAATGCCATAATTTTTTTAATCTACTGCAAAGAAAAAATTCTTCAAAAGAAAAATTGTTTTTTTACAATTTTATAATACATCTCTGTTGCGATAATAATGCAATTATTGTATTAACCTTTAACTCATGAGTTGTAATTGACCAAAAAAGCAAAAAAAACTAACTCAAAAAATTATCAAATTAGTTCAGGCGTTTTAGTTCTTGAAAATAAGAAGGTTTTTAAAGGAATAGGAATTGGCTACCAAGGAGAAGCAACTGGAGAGGTTTGCTTTAACACATCATTAACAGGATACCAAGAAATTATATCAGATCCTTCTTATGCTGGACAAATTATAAACTTTACCTTCCCTCATATTGGTAATGTTGGAACTAATAAAGAAGATTATGAGTCAGATAAAATTTGGACAAAAGGTGTAGTATTTAATTCAGAGATAACTTCACCCTCAAATTATAGATCATTTCTTCACTTAGATGCTTGGCTAAAGAAGAACAAAATAGTTGGAATTACAGGTTTGGATACTAGAAGTTTAACTAATTTTATAAGAGATAAAGGTGCACCAAAAGGAACTATCGCTTATTCTAAAACTGGTAAATTTAATATTAGCAAATTAACTAACTCAACAATTAAATGGAGTGGACTAAAAAATCTTGATCTTGCAGAAAAAGTTACAACACCAAAAAACTATATTTGGAAAGGTCTTAAAACTTGGAAAAAAGAAACAGGATATAAAAAAAATTATAAAAACTCATTTCATGTGGTTGCAATTGATTATGGAATTAAAAAAAACATTTTAAGATATTTTTCCGACTTTAATTGTAAGGTTACTGTTGTTTCTTGCAAAACTTCAGCTGATAAAATTTTAGCACTTAAACCAAATGGAGTATTTTTGTCTAATGGTCCAGGAGATCCAGCTGCAACTGGAAAATATGCAATTAATATAATTAAAGATTTAATTAAAAAGAATTTACCAATATTTGGTATCTGTTTAGGCCATCAAATACTTGCACTTACATTAGGTGGTAAAACAAAAAAAATGAAACTTGGTCATAGAGGTGCGAACCATCCTGTTAAAAATTTAATTCATGATAATGTAGAAATCACTAGTCAAAACCATGGTTTTGAAGTGATAAAAAAAAATTTACCTAAAAATATTGAGATTACTCACAAATCTTTATTTGATAACAGTATCGAGGGAATAAAACTAAAAAACAAACCAGTATTTTCTGTTCAATATCACCCAGAGTCTAACCCTGGACCTCAAGACAGTATTTATTTATTTCAAGAATTTATTAACAACATGAAAAAAAATGCCAAGAAGAAAAGATCTTAAAAAAATATTAGTGGTTGGAGCAGGTCCAATTATTATTGGGCAAGCTTGTGAATTTGATTATTCTGGAACTCAAGCCTGCAAAGCTCTTAGAGATGAGGGCTATAAAGTTGTTTTAATTAACTCAAATCCAGCAACGATTATGACCGATCCTGATGTTGCAGATAAAACATATATTGAGCCGATTACTTTAGACGTTTTAGAAAAAATTCTTAAAAAAGAAAAACCAGATGCAATCCTTCCAACTATGGGTGGCCAAACAGCCCTTAACCTTGCAATGGAGGCTGAAAAAAAAGGAATTCTTAAAAAATACAAAATAGAATTAATTGGAGCTAACTCTAAAGCTATCTCAAATGCTGAGGATAGAAAGAAATTTAGAAAAAACATGATTGATATCGGTTTAGATCTACCTAAATCTGAAATCGTAAACAATATTAATCAAGCATCTAAAGTTTTAAAAAAAATTGGATTGCCTGCAATTATTAGACCTGCATTTACACTTGGAGGTCTTGGTGGTGGTATTGCTAAAAACGAAAAAGATTACTTAAAAATTATTAAAAGTGGATTACACGAGTCCCCTGTTAGCCAAGTTCTAGTTGAAGAATGCTTGGAGGGCTGGAAAGAATTTGAGATGGAAGTTGTAAGAGATAAGAAAGACAACTGTATTATCATCTGCTCTATCGAAAATATTGATCCAATGGGAATTCATACAGGAGACTCAGTTACTGTCGCTCCGGCTCTTACCTTAACTGATAAAGAATACCAAGTAATGAGAAATGCATCCATTGCATGTCTTAGAAAAATTGGAGTTGAGACAGGTGGATCAAATGTTCAATTTGCAATTAATCCTAAAAATGGACGAATGGTTGTTATTGAAATGAACCCAAGAGTATCACGTTCATCAGCGCTTGCATCAAAAGCAACTGGATTTCCAATTGCAAAAGTAGCTGCAAAACTTGCTGTTGGTTACACATTAGATGAATTAAAAAATGAAATTACAAAAGTAACTCCCGCATAATTTGAACCAAGTATTGATTATGTGGTAACTAAAATTCCAAGATTTACATTTGAAAAGTTTTCAACTTCACCTGCAACCTTAGGAACTTCTATGAAATCTGTTGGAGAGGCTATGGCAATTGGAAGAAACTTTAAAGAGTCACTTCAAAAAGCATTAGTTTCTCTTGAAACTGGTTTTTCAGGATTGGATAGAATATTTGATTTAAATAAAAAACAAATTGAAAAAAAACTTAAAGAAAACATACCAAATAAAATTTTGTTAGTTGCAGAAGCAATTAGAAAAAAGATTGATTTAAAGAGAATATTTGCACTATCTAAAATAGATCCATGGTTCTTAGAACAAATTAAAGAAATTGTAGATAATGAAACTAAGATTAAAAGTAAAGGTTTGCCTAAAGATTTTAATGAATTTAACCGAATTAAATCAATAGGTTTTTCGGATAAAAAACTATCAGAGCTAACTAATACGTCTGAAGATGCTGTTAGACGAAAAAGAACAGCACTTAAAATACTACCTGTATTTAAAAAGGTTGATACCTGTGCAGCCGAATTTAAATCTTTTACTCCTTATATGTACTCAACATATCAGCGTAATTTTTCAATTAATTCAGAATGCGAGGCGGATCCATCTTCAAAGAAAAAAATTATTATTTTAGGTGGTGGACCTAACAGAATAGGACAAGGAATAGAATTTGATTATTGTTGTTGTCAGGCTAGTTTTGCATTGAAAGACGTAGGTTTTGAAACAATCATGGTCAACTGTAATCCTGAAACAGTATCAACAGACTATGATGCTAGCGATAGATTATACTTTGAGCCTCTAAAAGAAGAATACGTCTTTAATATAATTAAAAAAGAAAAAGAAAAAGGAAACCTTATTGGAGTTATTGCGCAGTTTGGTGGTCAAACTCCAATTAAGCTTGCTAAATTTTTACATGATAACAAGCTGCCAATTTTAGGAACACAATACACATCAATTGATTTAGCAGAAGACAGAGACAGATTTAGAAATTTATTGAATAAATTAAAACTAAAGCAAGCTGAGAGTGGAATCGCTAAAACTTTCAAGCAAGCAATTCAAATAGCAGAAAAAATTGGTCTACCTTTAATGGTTAGACCCTCTTATGTATTAGGTGGAAGAGCAATGGAGATTGTTCACGAGAAAAGTCAGCTTAAAAATTTTGTAGAGGAGGCATTTAAAGCTGCAGAAGAAAATCCAATTCTTATTGATAAGTTTATTGATCATGCAATGGAAGTTGATGTTGATGCGATATCTGATGGAAAACAAGTTCATGTAGCAGGTATCATGCAACATATTGAAGAAGCTGGTATTCACTCTGGAGACTCTGCCTGTAGTTTGCCTCCAGTTTCAATTAAACCTTTCTTAATTAAAGAAATAGAAAATCAAACTAAGAAATTAGCTTTAGCTTTAAAAGTTAAAGGTTTCATGAATATTCAATTTGCTATCAAAAATGATAAGATTTATGTAATCGAAGTAAACCCTAGAGCAAGTAGAACAGTACCATTTGTATCTAAAGCAAAAGGTCTTCCTCTTGCTAAAATTGCATCAAGAGTTATGGCTGGTGAAAAATTATCCAAGTTTAATTTAAAAGATAAATCTAAAGGAATGTATGCTGTTAAAGAAGCAGTATTTCCTTTTAATAAATTTCCAAACAGTGATTTACTTTTAGGACCTGAAATGAAATCAACAGGTGAAGTAATGGGGTTTGATAAAGACTTTGGTATGGCTTTTGCTAAAAGTCAAATTGCAGCAGCTAACTCATTACCAAAACAGGGACTAGCGTTTGTATCATTAAAAGATTCTCATAAAGATGAAGGAATTGATTTAGCTAAAGAGCTTATCAAGCTAAATTTTACATTATGCGCTACAAGAGGAACAGCAGAATATATTCAAAAACATGGAATGAAGTGTAAGATTATAAATAAAGTAAGTAGTGGATCTCCACACATTGTTGATGTTTTAGACTCTAAAAAAATTGCTTTGGTAATTAATACAGGGGGTGGAAACTCTGAACATAGACTAAATGATGCAATAGCATTAAGAAGAGCAACACTTAAGAATAAAGTTCCCTATTGCACAAACATGTCTACTGCTCAAGCATGCTTGCAAGCTATCAAATCTCTGAAAACTAAAAAATTAGAAGTTACTTCGCTTCAAGATATTTAATGGGAAGATAGCCCAGTATTTGCAATATTAAAGATCATATCATCATAGCTCATATCAAGATTTAACAAGCATGATCTGTAAAAGTATCCTTTTCGAAGACCTGGCATTAAATTTGCTTCTATAAAATGAGGAACACCAAGGTGATCCATTTTAATATCAATTCTACCAAATGATTTGCCTCCCAAAGCTTTAAATGAAACTTTTGCTATTTTTGAAATTTTATTAAAAATTTTAATATCAGTAACTGGAATTACTTTTTCTTCATCATTTTTTTTTACATCAAAATCTAAAATGCAATGACCATTAACATTTTTTTTAACTATAATTTCTATAGGCATAGCTGTTATAGTTCCATCAATACTGTCTTCAAAAATACCTACACTATATTCTTTACCAGCCAAATAGGTTTCTACCAAAGAAGATGAGTTTTGATTAATCTTAATATCTAGAACTTTTGCTTTAAAACTTTTAAAATTAAGAACAATCGAATTTTTATCAATTCCTATACTATCGCCACCTTTGACTGGTTTTATAAAGAGAGGAAATTTTAATGGAATTGAGCTTTTAGTTAAATAATCACCAGGATTTGCAATAAAAAAATCAGCAGTCTTAATTTTTGCAATTTTCATAATTTTTTTAGCTCGATTTTTATCGCTTTCATTATTAAGTGCAGCAACATTTGATGCAATATAGGGAATTTCATATAAATCTAGATAATCATTGAGCCAAATTTTTTTGTTTTTAAATAAAAAATATTTAACGCCCGAGAAAACTAAATCAGGTTTTCTAATTACTAATTTCTCTAAATCTTTTTTTGAAGTAATAGTAGTTATTGACACACTTTTGTATCTTTTAGATAAAATTTTTAAAATTTTAACTTCTTCCAAAATAATTCCAACATTTGGTTGATGAGAATTTTTTGTACCAAAATTAGGAACCACAACTATTTCGATTGATTTATCAATTTTAATACTAAAAACGTTATTTTTCTTTAAAGGTAGAATATTTGTTGCCAATGGCAATGTTTGCTCGGTTATATTTTTTATAATCATAATGAATTTCTTCCATTATTTGCTTCCAAATAATGAATTATCTTAATTAATTTATTTCTAAAAGTTATTGCCTAGGTAGAAAATATTTATTTTGTCTGGCAGTATTTAAAAACTAACTCTAACACCTATTGTGATCATTAGATACATGTGATTAGCAGTAAAAAGTTACTCGACCTTCCAATCTGTAGGGAAAGTGACATAATTTACCTGAATGCAACGTCTTTCTTTAACTATCGTCTTCTTCTCCATCCCGTGCCAAGTGTTTGGCCCACTAGTAAACATGTATCCATAGTTATTTTTATAAGGAACCGTTTTGACCTTTTCTAATTTTTCGTTGTAAAAGTCTGTTCCAAGATCCTCAGATTCATTTGCATTATTTACAAAAATTAACCCTGACATCAGCTTTTCTTTAATATCACAATGAGGTTTTAACCAAAAACCTTCTCTATCACAGATAACTTCAACTCTAACATATGAGTTAGATAAATCTTTATTAATCATTTTTGAGATGGTCTGATGTACGTCTTTAGATTGTAGTTCGTTAATAAATTTTACCAAGTGTGGGAATTGTTTTTCATTTTCTTTGGTCACAAAACATCTAAACTTTATTGCTTCACCTCCAGAAACTATTCCTTCTCTAAATTCTGCAGCACCACCATCAATTGCTCTGGTTCCATCGTAGTTAAGATTGTGCTTACTTACATCTGGAATATCAGCTATAACTATTTCTTCTATTGCTCCATCTGTAAGTGCATTATGATATTCCCAATGATCAAAAGGGAAATTATGTTTCTTAGATTGAGTTTGAATTGAATTTAAAAATGACATTAAGAATTAATTTTTTGTTTGATAATATTTGCTACTCTATTAGTTTCATCAAGCTTTTGATAGTTCCAATTTTCTACTTCTTCACCTAAATTTCTAATTATATTTAATTCTCTAAATAGATTTCTAAATTTTTGAAATCTTTTGTCATTTTTTTTTGGTAAAATACTAGCAATATAAATTGGTTTTCCAGTTAAAGCTGCTTCAGAAATCATTGAACTTGAGTCACATGTAACAATGATATTTTCAGATATTGCTAAAGCTGATAAATATGCTTTTTTATCAACATCCATTATAATTGTGTGATTATCCCCAAAAAATTCTTTGGCATAATGAATGGTATTAATTGGTGTTCTCATCGATGGAATTACAACTAATTGAAAATCATGTTTTTTTAATAATTTGTATAGAGATGTAAAAATATGTTTCATATTTTTTGTTGAATAATCATAATACTTTGTTGGACCACCTAATATTAAAGTCCAAATTTTTCTTTCATCTTTTTTAATAAATGAATTCAAATAATCTTTATTTTCACTAATCTCATTTTCAGTAAGATAATGAATGGCGCCCTTTGTGCTAATTACATTGTGACCTTCTATTCCATCATGCTCTGGAGCAACAATAAAATCAAAATGATTTAAATCTACTTTTGGATCTTGAATGTGAATATTAAATGCTTTTTTGTTTGCTGTATTCTTTAAGTGAATTGAAGGAATAACACTTTTACGTCCACATGAAATGATCACATCAAAATCATCGTGATTAATTTTTTTAAAAACACTCTGTGAAACTGGGCTAAGATTTGGAGGAATTAATTTCCAAAAATGATTTAGTTCAACCTTGTGGTGTGTAAAATCTATATCCAAGGCTTTAGCCAAACCTTCTACTTGGCTAATCATGCCGTGCATACCTTCGGTCAATAATATCCCTTTTAATTTTACCATTTATCCTTATATAACTTTTGTATGAGTGATAATCCAACAAAACACACAAAAGTGTTAATAATTGGATCCGGTCCAGCCGGATACACAGCTGCTGTTTATGCAGCTCGAGCAATGTTAAATCCTGTTTTAGTTTATGGTTCTGCACCTGGTGGACAATTAACAACAACTACTGATGTTGAAAATTATCCAGGATTTTCTGATGTTATTCAAGGTCCATGGCTAATGGATCAAATGAGAGATCAGGCTAAAGCTGTTGGAACAGAAATGATTGAAGATCATATCTCATCGGTAAATTTAAAATCTACACCGTTTGAAGCAGTTGGTGACAGTGGTCAAAAATATACTGCAGATAGCATGATTATTTCAACTGGCGCTCAAGCAAGATGGTTAAATTTAGAGTCTGAACAAAAATTTAGAGGCTTTGGTGTATCTGCTTGTGCAACATGTGATGGTTTTTTCTTTAAAGAAAAAGTTGTTGCGGTTGTTGGTGGTGGTAATGCTGCAGTTGAAGAAGCAATGTTTCTTACAAAATTTGCATCAAAGGTAAAACTTATCCATAGAAGAGATGAATTAAGAGCTGAAAAGATGCTTCAGAAAAAATTAATGGAAAATAAAAAAATTGAAATTATCTGGGACAGTGCTGTTGATGAAGTTATTGGGGACGGTGAACCTAAAAATGTAACAGGTATCAAAATTAAAAATCTTAAGACTAATAAGATTGATGAATTAAAAATTGATGGTTTATTTATTGCAATTGGTCATGATCCAGCAACAGCTTTATTTAAAGAACAGCTAGATATGGATAAAGAAGGTTATTTAATTACTAAACCAGATTCTACAGAAACTAATATCCCTGGGGTTTATGCTGCAGGCGATGTTAAAGACAAAACTTTTAGACAAGCAGTGACTGCGGCTGGTATGGGTTGTATGGCAGCATTAGAAGCCGAAAAATTCCTATCTCACTAAACTTAAATATTCACTATCTTAGAGATTTCTTTTTTTCTACCTAAGCTCCATTTTTTTAATGCAGCTATTATAGGTATTGCTGATTTTCCAAATTCACTTAATTCATATTCTACGTTCTGAGATCTATTAATAATTTTTACAATTAAACCATCTTTTCTCATTTCATCAAGTTTTCTTACCAAAACCTGAGAGCTGATATTAGTTACTGTTTTTTTAAGCTCATTAAATCTTATTTTTTTATTTTCATAGATTCTTCCAATAATAAGTATTTTCCACTTTCCTCCAATCAATTCCATAGCATTTGAATAAGGACAGGATTTTTTTTGATTAAATTTTTCCATTTTTTTGGTATTGTTAATCTTTACAAGTTACTCCAAATAAAGTTTCAAATTTAATTCCAGATTCTTGTGCCATTTTTTTAGCCTCTGGATTATCCATGTATTCACGCATAGCATTTGTGTGAGGTATATCAAAAATAGCATGAACTTTTGTTGGTTTATCTTCCTCATGTCCGATAAAGATTTTTTTTATACCAGCGTTTTCTCTGTTTGAGTTATCACCTAAGATATATACTTTATTAAATGTATCCCAATTTTCTACTTCCATATTTAATATAAGTTTCATATTTCTCCTTTTTTAATCAAATATATATTTTTTTATCACTTTAGTAAGGTAATAACAAAAAATGACCAGTCATAATTTAAGTAACTTTGAAGTGACTAGTAAGCTTAAAATTAGTTGATAAAAGATTATTTATGTTCATATGTACCAAAACATAAATTTAATTAAAAGGACCAACAAAATGTCAAATAAAGTATTATTAACTGGAATAAGCGGATGGATTGCAAAACATACTGCAATAGAATTATTAAATGCAGGATATGAAGTTTTAGGAACAGTTAGAAATAAGGAACTTATTAATCAAACTAAAGAAACTATTGGCAAATATGCATCAACTGAAAAATTGTCATTTGCTGAATTGGACCTTTTAAAAGATGATGGATGGAATGAAGCTGCTCAAGGGTGTAAATATATAATGCATATTGCTTCACCTTTTCCTTACAAAGTTTCAAATGATAGAGATAGTTTATTGGCACCTGCTGTAGATGGAACGTTAAGAGTTTTAAAGGCTGGTATTAATGCAAATGTAGAACAGATAATTAAAACTTCTTCGATTGTTGCAATGTTTAGAAAACCAAACAGAAGTAACCCTTATACATTTGGAGAAAATGATTGGACAGATGAAAATTGGACAGAAGGGGTAACTGACTACTTTTTATCAAAAACAAAAGCTGAAAGACTTGCTTGGGAATTTATGAATAGCAAGGGATTAAAAAATAAGTTTACTACTATTTGTCCTGGGGGAGTTTTTGGTGATGCACTAGATAAAAAAGGAGGAACTTCAATTGAATATGTTAGACAGTTTCTAAAAGGCAAATTTCCTGCAGCACCTAAGTGGGGAGTTTTAATTTCTGACGTAAAGGATATAGCAAAAGCACACGTTGCTTGTATTGGCAATGATAATGTTGGTGGACGAAGATTAATTGTAGGTAAAGAAGTAAAAACACTAATTGAGCTATCTCAAATAATGGCTGAAGCAATGCCAGAATATGCAAAAAAACTTCCAAAAAAACATCTTCCAAATTTTATGGTTAAATTGTTTAGCTACTTGGACTCGAGTGCAAAAACAATGATTCCAGACCTTGAGATCACAATGCAAACTGACACAAGTTATGCTGAAGAATTATTGGGATTAAAATTTAATCCTGCAAAAGGATGTATATCTGAAACTGCTAAATCTGTTGTAAGATTAGGATTAGTTTAAAACTAATTCAGCTATTTCATTCGACTCGAAGATATTTTTTTCCAAGTTTTCATTTGCAGTCTTAATCATTGCTTTTGCAACAGTTGCTGAATGAATGGGTTTCATTTTCTTTAGAGGCCCTAAAAACAAAGGTGATAATAGTTTAAATACAAAAATTCCTATTTTCTCGCCTACTCTCTTTTCTTTTCTATCACCCAATAGAAAAGAAGGTCTCATAATTCCAAGCTTTGGAAAATTAAGCCTTTTTAACTCTTCTTCTACTTCTCCCTTGAATTTTAAATAATCTCCTGAACTTTTTGGATCTGCATAACCAGATGAGACAAATACGAATGAATTTACTGAGTTTGATTTTGCTATTTGAGCAATTTGTTTTGGAACCTCAAGCTCTACTTTCTTATATTCATTTTTATCTGGTGAATTTTTTTTTGTAGTACCAATACAAAAGAAACAATCATCCCCCTTAATATCTTCTTTATGATTTTCTAAATTATTAAAATCTGTTTGAATAATTTCGATCTTTGGATCGCTTATATCTATTGATGAACGAACAAATAACTTAATGTTAGAATAGTTATTATTGCTAATTAATTGATTTAAAAGATGATTTCCAACTAGCCCAGATGCTCCAAATAATAAGGCTGTTTTCACTTCTTAAGATAAACTTTCACAGAAAGTTTTTATTCTGTCCATTGCTTTTTTTAAATTTTGCATTGAAGTAGCATATGAAATTCTAAAATAACCATCTAATCCAAACGCTGATCCTTGTACTACTGCAACATTTGATTTTTCTAATAATTTTTGAACAAAATCTGTATCTGTTTTTAATTTTGTTTTTTTATTTAAAAGACCTTTGCAGCTTGGAAATACGTAAAAAGCACCATTAGGTGTTAAACATTTAATGCCTTTAATATTATTTAAACTTTTAACAACAAAATCCCTTCTTTCTTTAAAAGCTTTTGATCTTTTTTTAATAAACCCTTGGTTTCCATTTAACGCTTCAACTGCTGCTGCTTGACTTATTGAGGATGGGTTTGAAGTAGACTGTGACTGAATTTTACCAATCGCTTTTATGATGTCTTTTGGACCTGCTGCATAACCTATTCTCCAACCTGTCATTGCATAAGATTTACTAACACCATTCATAGTAAGAGTTCTATCTTTTAATTTTGAATTTTGTGCGATTGTATAAAAGTTAAAATTATCATATTTAATATGCTCATAAATATCATCACTCAAAATATGAACTTTTTTATTTTTAATCAAAACTTTTGCTAATTCTTCAATTTCTTTTTTAGTGTAACCTGCACCTGTTGGATTTGAGGGTGAGTTTAAAATTAACCATTTTGTTTTTTTTGTAATAGCTTTTCTTAATTTTGATGGTGTAAGTTTAAATCCTTCTTGCTCAGTACATTTAACTATTTTTGGCTTTCCTCCCGCTAACAAAACCATATCTGGGTAAGATACCCAAAAAGGTGCTGGAATTATAACTTCATCACCTTTGTTTAAAGTGGCCATGAATGCATTGTATAAAACTTGTTTTCCACCAGTTCCAACTGTGATCTGATCTGCTGAGTAACTTAATTTATTTTCTCTTTTAAACTTAGCAATAATCGCTTTTTTCAATGCTGGGGTTCCATCTACTGCCGTATATTTAGTGTCTCCATTTTTAATAGCTTTAATTGCTGCATTCTTTACGTTGTCTGGAGTATCAAAATCTGGTTCACCGGCACCTAGGCCAATTACATCTTTGCCTGCAGCTCTTAATTCTCTTGCTTTTTGAGTAACAGCAATCGTTGGTGATGGTTTAATCTTTTTTAAACTGTCTGATATTATGCTCATTGAAATATAATTTTAATCTACTAGTTTTATAAATAATGCAGAATACTTATCAAGATTTAATTACAGCTGTGCAGAATAAAAATCCTGCAATAAGCCCTAAGCTAGAGGGTGGAAGAAAATTTCAAATGAAAACTGATTTTAAGCCTGCAGGCGACCAACCTGAAGCAATTAAACAATTGGTTAATGGCGCAAATAAAGATCAATTAAGTCAGGTATTACTGGGTGTAACTGGATCTGGAAAAACGTTTACGATGGCAAAAGTAATTGAGAAAACTAATAGACCAGCATTAATTCTTGCACCCAACAAAACATTAGCAGCTCAACTGTATGGAGAAATGAAATCCTTTTTTCCAGATAATGCAGTTGAATATTTTGTATCTTACTATGATTACTATACGCCAGAAGCATATGTTCCACGATCGGACACTTATATTGAAAAGGAAGCATCAATAAATGAACAAATCGATCGAATGCGTCACTCAGCAACAAGATCACTTCTTGAGCGTGATGATGTTATCATTGTATCAAGTGTCTCTTGTATTTATGGATTAGGCTCTGTTGAAGCTTACAGTAAGATGACTTTAAGCTTAAAGGCTAATTATGATTATAACAGAGAAGAATTAATAAAATCATTAGTAGCACTTCAGTATAAAAGAAATGATCAAAATTTTTATCGAGGAACTTTTAGAGCCAGAGGTGAATATCTTGAAATTTTTCCATCTCATTTAGAAGATCGTGCTTGGAGATTAAGTTTATTTGGAGATAAGTTAGAAAAAATAGAAGAATTTGATCCATTAACAGGAGATTTGGTAAATGAACTTGATGTTATTAAAGTTTATGCAAATAGTCACTACATCACTCCAAAACCAACAATTGAGCAAGCTATAATTAAAATTAAAAGAGAATTAGAAGCAACATTAAAAAAATTCAAAGAACAAAATAAATTACTCGAGGCGCAAAGATTAGAGGAGAGAACTAAATTTGATTTAGAAATGATCGAAGCAACCGGTTCTTGTGCTGGAATTGAAAACTACTCAAGGTTTTTATCTGGTAGAAAACCAGGTGAGCCCCCTCCTACTCTATTTGAATATTTCCCTGATAATACTTTAATTTTTGTTGATGAATGTCACGTAACAGTTCCTCAGTTAAATGGAATGTACAAAGGAGATAGATCTAGAAAAAGTAATCTTGCAGAATATGGGTTTAGATTACCTTCTTGTATGGATAATAGACCACTTAAATTTGAAGAATGGGATGCAATGCGAACTCAAACTGTTTTTGTATCAGCAACACCAGGTCCTTGGGAGTTAAAACAAACAAAAAATAAATATGTAGAACAAGTTATTAGACCAACAGGATTGATAGATCCTCCGGTAGAAATAAAGCCTGCTAAAAACCAAGTTGATGATTTGATGCATGAATGTGTAAAAGTAATCAATAACAACTACAGAGTACTGGTAACTACCTTAACAAAAAAAATGGCTGAAGACTTAACAGAATACCTTCATGAAAATGGTATTAAAGTGAGATATATGCACTCTGATATCGACACCTTGGAGCGTATAGAAATCATGAGAGATCTAAGACTAGGTGTGTTTGATGTTTTGGTTGGAATTAATCTTTTAAGAGAAGGACTTGATATACCTGAGTGTGCATTAGTTGGAATTTTAGATGCAGACAAGGAAGGGTTTTTAAGATCAGAAACTTCATTAATACAAACAATTGGAAGAGCTGCTAGAAATCTAGATGGTAGAGTTATTCTTTACGCAGATAAAGAAACTAAAAGTATTAAAAATGCAATTAAAGAAACAGATAGAAGAAGATCTATTCAGGTTGCTTATAACAAAAAACACAAAATTGATGCAACCAGCATTAAAAAAGAAATTGGTGATGTTTTAGAGAGTGTCTATGAAAAAGATTACGTCAAAGTTGGAACTGATGAAAATATAGGTGGAAATCTTAAAAAACACCTAAAGGCTCTTAATAAGAGAATGAAAGAATCTGCCACTAACCTTGAATTTGAAGAAGCTGCAAAAATTAGAGATGAAATTAGAAAACTAGAGGCTTCTGAACTAGAAATTACTTTAAATCCAAAGGTAAAAAAATATAGTTCTAAAAATAAAATTTATCCAAAAGGTAGATCCACAATGGGACTACCGGGTACAAGAGCACAAAAAGGTAAAAAAAAATGGAAGCAAATAAAATAATAATTACCGGGGGTGCTACTAGAATTGGTGCCGCAATTGCAAAAAAATTATCTGGTCCCAATAAAGAAATATTAATCCATTATAATAAATCAAAATCTAAAGCTGAAAGCTTAAAGAAAGAATTAGAAAAAAATGGCACTAAAATTTACTTAGTTAAGGGAGATTTAAGTAAAGAAGTTGATGTTAATAAAATAGTCAAATATGCAAAATCAAAATTAAAAAATTTTGATTGTTTGATTAACAATGCATCGCTATTTGAAAATGATAAATTAGAAAATTTTACCACTGATAGTTGGGGCAAACATTTAAGAACAAATTTAAGAACACCTGCATTATTGTCTAAAGAATTTGCAAAAAATATTAAAGGCAAGAATAACAATATTATTAATATTATTGATCAAAGAGTATTTAAGCTCACTCCTTTTTTCTTTTCTTACACAATAAGTAAAACTGGCCTTTATACTTTAACTAAAACTACTGCCATGAGCCTTGCTCCTAATATAAGAGTTAATGGGATAGCTCCTGGTCCAACCATTAAAAATAAAAGACAAAGTGATAAACACTTTAAAAAACAGTATTTAGCAACCCCTTTGAGAAAACAAGTGGATGTAAATGAAATTTGTAATGCAGTTGACTTTTTTATCAAAAACAGTTCAATTACAGGACAAGTGTTAGCAATAGATAGTGGTCAAAATTTAAATTGGCAAACACCAGATGTAATTGGAAAAGAATGAAAAAAAATAATTTAAAGATTGTAAAAATAGATAAAAATAAAAGTCTTTTTAATTATGAAAAAAAAATTCTTATTAAAGAACTAATTTTAGATTTAAAACTTGGTTATTATGATTTTGAGAAAGAAAAACCTCAAAAAGTAAAATTTAGCCTTGAAATTGACTATGAGGATAAAAAACCGACAAGTGATAAAGATATCAAATCTATTGTCAATTATGGGCAGGTAGTAAAATTAATCAAAAAGCTTACTAAAAATAAGCATTATAATTTTTTAGAAACACTTGCAGAAGATGTTTTTGATGTGCTTTTTAAAGACAAGCGTATTGCCAAAATAATGCTGCAAATAGAAAAACTAGAGATATTAAAAGAATGTACTTCTGTTGGTATCCAAATTACCAAAAAAAGAAGTCATGAAGAGCTCTGAACTTGGAAAAGAAGTAATAAAAAAAGAGCTTCCATTAATTCCTAAAAGTCCTGGTGTTTACCGAATGCTTAATCACAAAGATGATATTCTATATGTCGGTAAAGCTAAAAATTTACCTAATAGATTAAAAAGTTATGTTTCTGAAAAAAATCACATCATTCGAACAGAGAGAATGCTATCTCAGACTTTTAAAATTGAAATCACAACTACCGCAAATGAAAGTGAGGCTTTACTTTTAGAAGCTAATTTAATCAAAAAACATAAACCAAAATTTAATATTTTACTTAAAGACGATAAATCATTTCCTTTCATATTTATTGGAGAAAAGGAGCAATGGCCAAGAGTAATGAAGCATAGAGGTAAAAAAGAAAAAGAAGGGTTTTATTTTGGTCCTTTTGCATCCGCAGGTACTGCCAACTGGACAATTAAAATGCTCCAAAAAATATTTCAGCTAAGAGTTTGTGATGATGGAACTTTTAAAAATAGAAAAAGACCATGTATACTGTATCAAATTAAAAGATGTTCTGGACCATGTGTTGGTTACATAGATAAATCTGATTATAAAAAAACAGTAGATCAAGCAATTCAATTTGTATCCGGTAAATCAAGAGATATACAAAAAAATCTTTCTAAAGAAATGGAGGCTGCTAGTGATGAACTCGATTTTGAAAAAGCTTCAATTTATAGGGATAGAATAAAATCTTTAAATATAATTCAATCCTCTCAAAGAATTAATGAAGCAAACTTAGTTGATGCTGATGTAATTGCTGGGTACAAAGAATCTGGCAAAGCTTGTATTCAAGTATTTTTTTATAGATCAAAACAAAATTGGGGTAATCAAGCATACTTTCCTAAACACGATCCTGATCAAGATGTATCAGAAATCATGTCTTCTTTCTTAATGCAATTTTATGAAAATAAAACTGTTCCTAAGTTAGTTATTATCAACAGCGATATAAAAGATAAGAAACTAATAGAAGAAACTTTGAGTAAAAAAGAAGGAAATACTATCTCTATCAATACAGCTAAAAAGGGAACAAAAGCAAAAGTCGTGGCAATGGCTGAAAAAAATGCAAAGGAGTCATTAAACAGAAAGCTTTATGAAACAAATAATAATAAAAATTTATTCGAGGGAGTTGCTAAAAAATTCAATCTAAAAAGTTCTATCAACTTAGTTGAAGTTTATGACAATAGTCATATTTCAGGAACAAACAGTGTTGGGGCCATGGTTACTTTTGGAAACGAAGGTTTTGTTAAAAAGAGATATCGAAAGTTTGATATTAAAACAAAAGGAGCTGAGCAAGATGATTTTGCTATGCTTAAAGAAGTTTTATCTAGAAGGTTTAAAAGGGCAATTTTAGAAAAAGGAAATTATTTAACGCTTCCAGATTTAATTCTAATTGATGGTGGAAAGGGGCAATATTCCTCAGCTAAAGAGGTGTTAGATGAATTGGGTCTTCATGATCTCCCTATGATTGCTATTGCGAAAGGTAAATTTAGAAATAGTGGAGATGAAACGTTTTTCTACAATGGTAAAAGCTTTAAATTTGAAAAAAATGATCCAACTTTATTCTTCATGCAAAGACTTAGAGACGAAGCGCATAGATTTGCAATCACCTCTCATAGAGCCAAAAGAGCAAAAGGATTATCAAAATCATTGCTAGACCAAATCGATGGCATTGGAGCTATTAGAAAAAGAGCATTATTAAACCATTTTGGTTCAGCTAGATCTGTTGAGTCAGCTAGTTTTGATGAGATAAAATCTGTAGAAGGTGTTGAAGAAAAAGTTGCAAAAAAGATATATAACTTTTTTCACGAATAATTATGCTTAAAAAAATTCCAAATATATTAACAATCGGACGAATTATAATTGTCCCTTTCTTTGTCTTAGCTTTTTATCTACCTGGTTTTTATGGAGATTTAACTGCATTAATATTATTTATAGTAGCTTCATTCACTGATTTTTTAGATGGAATGTTAGCTCGAATGCTTGGGGAGGAGTCTAAATTAGGAGAGTTATTAGACCCAATTGCAGATAAAATTATTGTTGCCACAGCTTTAATCTTATTAGTAATGGATGGCACCATTAGACATTATGAAGTTATAGCAGCAATAATTATTCTTACTCGCGAGATTTTAATTTCAGGATTAAGAGAATTTTTAGCTAAAGGACAAATAAAACTTCCAGTATCTAATCTTGCAAAATTAAAAACTGTTTTACAAATGGTATCAATTGCTTTTTTACTTTCAGGGGATACAGGAAATAAGATTATAAACTTTCAAGATTATAATGCTCAAACAATTGGAATAATACTTCTTTGGCTTTCTGCATTTTTAACTCTTTTCACTGGTTACGATTACATTCGTAAAGGAATTGATCACGCAATATCAGAGGACAATAAAGATTAAGCTGCTTTTTTCTTTCTTACCAAGGCTTGATAACTTTCATTTAAATCAATAATAGTTTTGCATACTTTAAATTGATTTTGCGCAATACAAGACACTGGAGTGACTTCTGCAGCTGTACCAGTTAAAAAACATCCAATAAAGTTAGAAAGTTCTGATGGATTTATTTTTCTTTCATGAACTTTTATACCTTTGGATTTTGCTATCTCGATTACTGTTCTTCTTGTTATTCCGTCTAAAAAAGAATCTGGAATAGGTGTGTGAATTTCTCCATTTTTATCTTTGAAAAAAATATTTGCGCCAGTTGCTTCTGCAACATTTCCATCGTGATCTAACATTAAAGAGTCAGTGTAACCTTCTTTTTCTGCTTCATGTTTTGATAAAGTGCAGATCATGTAAAGACCAGAAGCTTTTGTATCCCATGGAATTGTATTTGGAGCAGGTCTTCGCCAATTTGAAATATTTAGTTTTATCCCTTCCACTTTAAGTTTTGGATCAAAATAAGAACCCCATTCCCAAGTAGCAATAGCAACATGAATTTTTGTTTGTTGAGCAGAAATTGCCATCATTTCACTTCCTCTCCAAATAGTAGGTCTTACATATCCATTTTCTACATTTTGAACTGAAATAATTTTATTACAGGCATCATTGATTTCTTTTTCAGAATAAGGAATTGTCATGCCCATTCTTTTTGCTGAATAAAAAAGTCTTGAAGTGTGTTCCTCTAATTTAAATATTGAGCCATCGTAAACTCTCTCCCCTTCAAAAACACAACTAGCATAGTGAAGCCCATGATTTAAAACATGTATCTTAGCATCAGCCCAATCAACTAGCTCACTATTATACCAAATTTTTCCAGTTTTTTTATCGTACGGTACCATGTATGAAATTTTTTAAATTATAAGTGAAAATTATCTTTGTATCTTTAATATGTCAATATAACTTACCTATAATGAAAGAACTTTTATATTTAAAAGATGAACAGCTAAAAGATTTAATTGAAAAATTATTTGTTAGCTACAGAGAAACATTTTCAGACTCAAAAAAAGTATTAGAGAGGTATTCTATTGGTTTAGCTCATCATAAGGTTATTCATTTATTGTCTATGTACCAAGGTATTTCAATTTCTGAGCTTTTAAAGAGGTTAAAAGTAACAAAACAAAGCCTCAATAGAGTTCTTAAAGATTTAATTAAATTAGAAATAGTAACTTTTAAAAAAAATGATCAAGACACTAGAGTGAAGCATATTTTTTTAAATGATAAAGGAAAAAAAATATTTAATGAAATTTTCAATTTACAAAAAAAAAGGATTTACAATGCATTACTTAATTCGAGTTCAGAGGAAGTAATCAATTTTGATAATGTTTTAAGTAAAATTATAAATGGATAAATTTATTGCACATATTCTTGTTGTTGATGATGACGATGGAATAAGATCCTTAGTTAAAAAATATTTAAATGAAAATAGTTTTTTAGTCACAACTGCAGACAGTGCTGAAGATGCATCAGAAAAAATTAGTATTATTAAATTTGATTTAATAATACTAGATATAATGATGCCAGGAAAAAATGGATTAGAATTTATCAAAGATCATAAAAAAAAATTAGATGCTCCTATTATTCTCTTGACTGCTAAAGGCGAGGCAACTGAAAGAGTAGAAGGTTTAGAGATTGGAGCTGATGACTATTTACCAAAACCATTTGAACCAAAAGAGTTGATTTTAAGAATTAAAAATATTTTAGATAAAACTTTAAAAACAGAACAAGTTAGAATTATTGAATTTGCAAATGTTAAAATAGATCTAAATAAACTTTTAATACTTAAAAATGAAAATGAATTTAAAATTAATAATACAGAAAAAATAATTTTAGAAAAAATGATTAACAATCCTGGTAAAACATTTTCAAGAGAAGATATAGGTCAATTAATTGAACTTAATAAAGAAAGATCTATAGATGTAATTATTACAAGATTAAGAAAAAAAATTGAAATTGATCCTAAGAGTCCAAAATTTTTACAAACAATAAGGGGTGCCGGATATGTTCTTTGGATTGAGTAGTTTTTTAAAAGATATACTTCCTAAAAGATTATTTTACAGAGCTCTTTTAATTGTTGCCGTGCCTGTGTTAGTTCTTCAATTAATTATAACAATAGTATTTTTTGACAGTCTTTGGATTAAAACCAATAAAGGTATGACTAGAGCATTAGTTAATGAAATTAATTTGTTTGTTGAAGCTTATGATACCGAAAAAACAAATAAAGATGAATTAAAAAATCTCTTTTCTTTATTCATAGATCTAAACATTGAACTTGTTATCAATAAAAATTTAGAAAATAATTATACTGAAAGATGGTTCAGTCCGATTGATAGAGCACTTAGACGAGAATTGAAATCAAACTTCGGTACAGGAGAATTTTGGTTTGATACTACGAGTTATAAAGAATTAATTGACTTAAGAATAAAATATCAGGATGGATACTTTAAATTCTTAGTACCTAAAGATAGAGTTACAAGTTCATCCGCAAGAATATTTGCACTCTGGATTACCGTCCCTGCATTCATAATGGTTATAATTTCATTAATATTTTTAAAAAATCAAACTAGACCAATTACTAACCTTGCTCGAGCAGCAGAGAGATTTGGTAAAGGTGAGGACATAGAGGAGTTCAAACCATCGGGAGCATTGGAAATCAGACAGGCAGGACATGAATTTGATAAAATGAGAAAGAGAATACTTCGACATTTAAATCAAAGAACTGAAATGCTATCTGGCATAAGTCATGATTTGAGAACACCGCTTACTAGGATGAAACTACAAATAGCTTTCATTAAAGATAAAGATTTAGCTACAAAATTAGCAGAAGATATTAATGAAATGGAAAAAATGCTTAATGAATATCTTCAATTTACAAGCTCATCTTACGTTGAAAAAGATAAAATGTTTAACTTGTCAGAATTAATAGAAGAAATTGTTATCAAGTATAATAATGAAAATATTCAAAAAGATTTGCTCCCAAGAATTTACATTAATGGTAGAAAAAATTTAATTAACCGTTGTTTAAATAATATAATTGATAATGCATTAAAATATGGGAACAAAGTTCAACTAAAACTGAGTAAAGAAAATACAAATATACTAATTATGATTGATGATGATGGTTCTGGTATACCTAAAAAAGAATATGAAAATGTGTTTAAGCCATTCTATAAAATAGACAAAGGAAGAGCAGACTCAAAATCAAGCGTAGGTCTTGGATTATCCATAGCATCTGACATCATTAGATCACATGGTGGAAATATCGTCCTTGATAAATCCAATATGAATGGATTATCTGTTAAGATTTTTTTACCCGTTTAGCTTTTTTTTTTGTTTCTAGTTTTTTAATTTTATTTTCTAAATTTTCGACTCGTTTGGTTAAAACCTCAAATTCATCTTTACTTACAAGTTTCATCTTAAAAACAATTTCATCTCTTTTAGATTTTAAAATATTAAAAAGCTCTGAACTAAGATCTTTTGACGAAATTATCCCTTGTTCAAAAAGTTTACCCAATTTATCAATTATAAATTTAGAATTTTTCATATTTAAGATATACATTATAAGTATTATTTAAAATGTTCATCAATAATTTTGACCCAGTTGCTTTTCAAATTATGTCATTTGAAATCAGATGGTATTCTTTAGCCTATATTTTAGGAATTGTAATTGGCTGGACCTTATGCAAAAAAGTATTTATCAAAAACTCAGATATAAGTGAAAAATTTGATGACTATATTACTTACCTTATCATTGGAATAATTTTAGGTGGAAGATTAGGTTATGTTATATTTTATAATTTTTCCTATTACTCTGAAAATATTTTAGATATTTTTAAGATTTGGCAAGGAGGAATGTCATTTCACGGGGGCTTGCTAGGAGTGATTGCCTCAAGTTATATTTTTGCCAAAAAAAATAATCAAAATATATTTTCTTATTTGGATCAAGTATCATTAGTTGCACCAATTGGAATTTTTTTTGGAAGATTAGCTAATTTTATAAATTCAGAACTTTATGGAACAACTACAGATGTACCTTGGTCTGTTATTTTCATTAAAGTAGATAATTTATCTAGACACCCTTCACAATTATATGAGGCTATTTTAGAAGGTATAATTTTATTCTTAATATTAATTTATTTTATTAATAAGAATTATTTAAAGAAACCTGGTTTAATTTCAGGATTATTTTTAATTTTTTATTCTCTGTTTAGATTCTTTGTAGAATTTTTCAGGGTTCCTGATGAACAAATAGGTTATTTAATTTTGAATTTAACTATGGGCCAAATAATTAGTTTGATATTTGCTGCAACCGGAATGATTCTTTTTTATCTTAAAAATGAGAACAAATAATAAAGATTTACCCTTAGATCAATTTATAGAGTTTGCGCTTTACGATAAAGATAAAGGGTATTACATGAAGAAAAACCCCTTTGGAAAAGAGGGTGATTTTATTACTGCTCCAAATATTACAAGACTTTTTTCAGAAATAATTGCTATTTGGGTAGTAACTTTTTGGAAAAGTATCGGATCACCAAAAAAATTTAATTTGGTTGAGCTTGGAGCTGGGAATGGTGAAATGATGAAGGTTATAGCCGAAACACTAAAAAATTTTCCAGAATGTTTTCTTAATTGTAAATTTCAAATACATGAAAAAAGTGAATTTTTAAAAAAAAAACAACAAATAAATTTAGAAGCTGAAAAAATAACATGGATAGAAAATATAGAAATTGCCAATTCATTTCCTACAATATTTTTAGCCAATGAGTTTTTTGATGCACTTCCAATTAAACAATTTTTTAGAAAAAAAGAGGGTTGGGTTGAGAGATTTGTTGATTTAAAAGAAGAGGAAAAAGCTGAATTTAAAGAGCAATCAACAGATATAAAAATTATTGAACAAAAATTAAACTTTGAAATTTCAAAAGATCAAGAAATTATTGAATATTCACCAGGGTCATTTGAATATTTAAATAATATTTGTAATTTAATTAAAAAAAATGACGGTGGAATACTAATAATTGATTATGGATATTTAAATTTTAAAATGCGTGAAACACTACAAGCAATAAATAATCATAAATTTTCAAGTATTTTAGAAGATATTGGGGACTCAGATATAACTTATAATATCAACTTTAATTTATATAAAAAATTTATAGATCAATTTGATGATTTAAATTCCATAATCACTAATCAAAAAAAGTTTTTAACTAGTATGGGAATAGTCCAAAGGGCAGAAATTATAAGTGAAAATATACCTTTTTCAAAAAAATCAGACTTATTTTATAGAATTAGACGACTTATAGATGAAAAACAAATGGGAAAACTTTTTAAAGTAATGCTTATAAAAAAGAAAACAAATAAATTTAAAACAGGTTTTGAAATTGATTAGATCAAAAAAATTAACATTATTAAATTTAAAACATGGCTTTTTTAATAGTATTGGTGGTTATTCTAAAAACATTTACAAAAGTTTAAACTGTGGGCCTGGATCATTAGATAATAAAAAAGATATTAAAAAAAATTTACTTAAAGTTAAAAAAAAAATTAGCAAAAATGCAAAAAATATTTTTTTAGTCCGCCAATTTCATAGCAATAAATTTATATTTATTGATGAAAAGTATAAAATTAAAAAAAAACCTAAAGCTGATGCTATTATTACTAATCAAAAAAACTTGCCTATTGCTGTTTTAACTGCTGATTGTGCGCCAATATTAATTTATGACAATAAAATAAGGATGATAGCAGCAATTCATGCGGGCTGGAAAGGCGCATTTAAAGGCATAATAAATAGAGTGATTAAATTTATGGTCAAAAAAGGTTGTAGATTAGAAAATATTACAGCAGTTATTGGTCCAACTATTTCTGCAAAAAACTATGAAGTTCAAGATGATTTTAAGAAGAAATTTATAAAAAGAGATAAAAAAAATATTAAATTTTTTAAGAGAAAAAAAAATAAATTATACTTTGATTTAACTAATTATATATGTACTTCGCTTAAAATTATACAGGTTAAGCATATAGATGTTTTAAAAATTGATACTTTTGATATAAAAAATAAATTTTTCAGTGCAAGAAGAGCTCTAAAATTAAAACATAATGATTATGGTAGAAATATTTCAATAATTATGCTTAATTAGATTTTTAATGAAATTATTATCCGGTAATAGCAATAAACCTCTTAGCAAGAATATTGCAAAATATTTAAAGTCTAAATTGGTAAATTCCAGTATCAGAAATTTTTCTGATGGTGAGATTTATGTTGAAATAAATGAAAATATTAGAGGAAATAGTATCTTTATTATTCAATCAATCTCATCACCTGCTAACGATAATCTTATGGAACTTTTACTTTGTATAGATGCATTAAAAAGATCATCAGCAAAGAATATAACTGCTGTTATTCCATACTTTGGTTATGCTAGACAAGATAGAAAAGTTGTTCCAAGAACTTCAATCTCAGCAAAACTTGTGTCAAACTTGATCACTAAAGCTGGAGCAGATAGAGTTGTGACCGTAGATTTGCATGCAGGTCAAATTCAAGGATTTTTTGATATCCCTGTTGATAACTTATTTGCTACTCCTATTTTTGCAAGACATGTAAAAAAAAAGATAAAAAGTAAAAATATTATTTGTGTGGCGCCGGATGTTGGGGGAACTGAAAGAGCTAGAGCCTTGGGTAAACTTTTAAATGTGGGGCTTGCAATTGTAGATAAAAGAAGACCAAAACCAGGTCAATCGCAAGTTATGAATGTAATTGGTGATGTTAAAGGAAAAACATGTGTAATTGTTGATGACATAATTGATTCAGGTGGCACAATTGTTAATGCTGCAAAAGCTCTTAAAGATAGAGGTGCAAAAGAAGTTTATGTTTACATAACTCATGGAGTTTTAAGTGGAGAAGCTGTTAAAAAAATTAAAAGTTCTGTAATTAAAAATCTTGTGATCACAGATACGATAGATAACAATAACAAAATTAAAGGTGTTAAAAACATCGAAGTTTTGCCAATTTCAGGCTTGATGGGAGAGGCAATAAAAAGGATATCTAATTCAACATCAGTTTCAGATTTATTTAAATAATTACCTTGAGTTATTAAAGAACTTGGGCTAAAAACCCATGATTTTATGATTTCATTAGACGCAAACATTAGAAATACCAAAACTAAGGGTGAACTAAGTTCGCTAAGAAATAATGGTAGTGTGCCAGCTATAATTTATGGCGGTGAAGCTCAAAATGAAACAATATCTATCTCTAAAAAATTATTAAAATCTCTAATTGAAAAAGAAAATTTTCTTTCAAATGTAGTAACTCTAAATGTTGATGGTAAACCTCAAAACGTTCTACCCAGAGAAATCAAATATCATGTCATTTCTGATGAACCAATCCACGTAGATTTTTTAAGAGTTGTTCCAGGCGTAAAAATAAGAATAGAAGTACCTGTACAGTTCATTAATCATGAAAAATCTCCAGGTTTAAAAAGAGGTGGTGTTTTAAACATAGTTAGAAGAAAAGTAGAACTAAAATGTCCGAGTGAAAAAATTCCTGAAAGTTTAGTAATTGATCTAGATGGAGTGGATATTGGTGAAAGTTTTAAAATATCATCAATTAACCTAGAAACTGATGTGGCTCCAACTATTAGAGGAAGAGACTTTGTTATTGCAACACTGGCTGCTCCAACAGTAATGAAGGAGCCTGAAAAACCTGCTGAAGCAGAAGCTGCAGAAGGTGAAGCAGGATCAGAAGCAGCAGATGGTGAAAAACCAGCGGCAGATAGCGAAGCAAAAGATGGTGAAGACAAAAAAGCTGCTGAAGAAAAGAAATAACCTGTCAAAGTTAAATTTTACTATCCATTAAAAAATGCTTTTATTTGTAGGCCTAGGCAATCCAACACCAGATAGTGAAAATAATAGACATAATGTAGGCTTTAAAATTATAGACTCTATTAATAAAAAATTTGGTTTATCAAAACAAAAACCAAAGTTTAAAGGACTACTAACAACTGGAAATGTTGGTACTCAAAAAGTTTATGCAATTAAACCACTAACATTTATGAATAATTCTGGAATTTGTATTAGGGAACTTATTGAATATTTTAAAATAGACGCAAAAGATGTAATTGTTTTTCATGATGATTTAGATGTAGAGTTTGGAAAAATTAAAGCTAAATTTGGTGGATCCAGTGCAGGACATAACGGAATTGCATCTATTGATAAATTTATAGGTAAAGATTATTCAAGAGTAAGAATTGGTATTGGAAAACCAAAAGAGAATATGGAAGTTGGAGATTTCGTTCTTCAAAATTTTGATGAAGATGAATTGACTGGCATAGAAAAAATCTCAAATCATATAAATGACTCAATTTCTATATTGGTTGAAAAAAAATTAGATTTATTTTCTAGCACAGTAAACAATAATAAATAATGAGTTTTAAATGTGGAATTGTTGGTTTGCCCAATGTAGGTAAATCTACTTTATTTAATGCTTTAACTAACTCTAGTAAAGCTCAAGCAGCAAATTTTCCTTTTTGCACTATAGATCCAAATGTTGGTGTTGTGCCTGTTCCTGACAAAAGGTTAGATAATTTATCAAAAGTTTCAAAATCAAAAAAAATAATAAATACAACCATTTCATTTGTTGATATTGCAGGATTAGTAAAAGGCGCATCAAAAGGTGAAGGATTAGGTAATAAATTTTTATCACATATTAGAGAAGTTGATGCAATCATTCATATGATTAGATGTTTTGATTCTGATGATATTCAAAACGTCAATCCGACAGTAGATCCAATAAGAGATTTGGAAATAATTGAAACAGAGATGATGTTGGCAGACTTAGAGTCAATTCAAAAAAGATTAGAAAAAAGTAATAAGAAAAATATTGATGAAGAACAGCTTAAAATATTAGAAGTAGCACTAGATTGTATTAATAATGATAAAGATATATCAATTCTAAAATCTCAATTTGAAGATAAACAACTCAATCAAAGTGGTTTGCTGTCAATTAAACCCAAAATATTTGTATGTAATGTAGATGAACAAAGTGTTCAGGAAGAAAATCAGTATACAAAAAAATTTATAGAAAAGTTTGGTGAGGAGAACACTCTAATTGTATCAGCTGATATAGAAAATCAGATTAATGAGCTAGATTCTGCAGAAAGAAAAAATTATATGGAGATGATTGGTTTAAAAGAAACTGGATTAAGTATGTTAATTCAAAAGGGATATAAAATTTTAGAGTTGGATACCTACTTCACCTCTGGTCCTGAAGAAACTAGAGCTTGGACTATTCAAAAAAACTGCACTGCTCCAAAAGCAGCTGGTGAAATTCATACGGATTTTGAAAAAGGCTTTATAAGAGCAGAAACAGTTTCGTATGAAGATTTCGTAGCAAATGATGGCTGGGTCAATTCAAAGACTAATGGAAAAATGAGATTAGAAGGAAAAGATTATATAGTTAAAGATGGCGATGTATTAAACTTCAGATTCAACACGTGACCATATTTTTTTCATACTGAAATAGACTAAGATAGTTAAAATAATAAGATAAACTATAGCTTTAAAACCCATTTGATGTCTTGACTCTAAATGTGGTTCTGCGGCCCACATTAAAAATGTTGTTACATCTTTTGACATCTGTTCAACTGATGCTTTTGTTCCATCTCCATATTCTACTAGGTCATCTGAAAGTGGAGCTGACATTCTAATTTTATTGCCATACATATATTTATTATAGTGAACTCCTTCATCTAAAGTGATTCCACTTGGTGCTTCTTCATAACCTTGTAGCAAAGAATAAATATAATCTACCCCGCCTCCTCTAGCTTTAACTAAAACTGACATGTCTGGTGGATACGCACCACCATTAGCCGCTTGAGCAGCTTTTACATTTTCATATGGCAAAACAAATTTGTCTGATGGTTTCCCTGGTCTAGTAAACATTTCACCATCTGCATTAGGGCCATCTGTTACCTCAAATGAAGCTGCAATAGCTTTCACTTCTGCCTCTGAGAATTGAGGGCCACCTTTTTCACCTAAATTTCTGTAACTTAGATATTTCATGGAATGGCATGAGGCACATACCTCTGTGTAAACTTGATATCCTCTTTGTAGTGCACCTCTATCAAATTTCCCAAACAAACCTTTAAAACTCCAATCGGTTTTTAAAAGTTTAGCTGTCTCAGCTGAATTAGCATTTGTCGCTGCTAAAGAAATAAAAGCTAGGATCGAAAGTAATTTTATTAAATTTTTCACTTTATTTATCAATACTTTCCTTATGTTTTGCAGTTGCTAAATTGGGAGCACCTCCAAGAATTGGCTCTGTAATACTCAACGGAACAGGCAATGTTTTTTCCTTAAATCCTAAAACTGGTAAAATAACTAAAAAATGAAGAAAATAATATGCTGTAGCTACTCTAGCAATTAACAAATAAAGTCCCTCAGCTGGCATAGCTCCCATGTATCCTAGGATTAAAACATCAGCAACAAGTATCCAGTAAAACTGTTTATACAAAGGTCTGAATACTGCAGATCTAATTTTTGAAGTATCTAACCATGGTAGTACAGCTAAGATTAAAATAGCTGAAAGCATTGCTACAACTCCAAGCAATTTATCTGGCACAGATCTTAAAATTGCATAAAAAGGTAACAGGTACCACTCAGGAACAATGTGAGCGGGAGTTACCATTGGATTAGCTTCAATATAATTGTCAGCATGACCTAAAATATTTGGTGAATAAAAAACAAAAAAAGCAAAAACAATCATAAACATTAGTAATGCAAAACCATCTTTAATAACAATATATGGATGGAATGGCACTGTATCTTTTGAAGGTTTTTTTATATCAATTCCAACTGGATTATTATTTCCAGGAACATGAAGCGCCCAAATATGTAAAACAACAAGACCTAAAATTAAAAAAGGAATTAAATAATGAAGTGTAAAAAATCTAGTTAATGTAGGGTTATCTACTGAATAACCGCCCCACAACCAAGTCACAATTCCCTCACCTACTAATGGGATTGCACTAAATAAATTTGTTATAACTGTTGCTCCCCAGAAACTCATTTGACCCCAAGGCAATACATACCCCATGAATGCAGCTGCCATCATCAATAAATAAATGATTATTCCGATGATCCAGATAATCTCTCTTGGAGATTTGTAAGATCCATAAAATAAAGATCTGAATATATGAATATAGACTGCTAGGAAAAACATTGATGCACCATTTGCATGTATGTATCTTATCAGCCATCCATAGTTTACATCCCGCATGATATGCTCAACACTTTCAAAAGCCATGTCAGCATGAGCAATGTAATGCATTGCAAGTGTTAAACCGGTTACAATCTGAGTAATTAAACAAAAAGTTAAAATCCCACCAAATGTCCACCAGTAGTTTAAATTTTTGGGGGTAGGATAATCTGTTAAGTGATTGGCTAAAGTTAAAAGTGGAAGCCTATCATTAAACCATTTTCCTACTTTTGATGAAGGTGTATATTCGTGATCACTCATAATATTAATTATCCAATTTTAATTGTATTAGCCTTGACAAACTCATATTTTGGAATTTCCATGTTTAAAGGTGCGGGACCTTTTCTTATTCTACCAGATGTATCATAATGAGATCCATGACATGGGCAAAACCATCCATTATAGTCACCTTTATCATTTAATGGCACGCAGCCTAAGTGAGTACAAACACCAACCATTACTAACCACTCGGGGTTTTTGGCTCTATCTTCATCTTTTTCAGGATGGATTAGATCTTCCATTTTCACTGATTTAGCATCTGAAATTTCCTCCGGGGTTCTTCTTCTAATAAAAACTGGTTTACCTCTCCAAAGCACTGTTATTGTATTTCCAGGTTTAACTGAACTTACATCAACTTCTGTGCTTGCTAGTGCTTTTACAGATGCATCTGGATTCATTTGATCTACTAATGGCCAAACTACAGCTCCAACACCAACTGCTCCAACTGCATATGAGGCAGTAAATAGAAATTCTCTTCTTTTAGGCTTTTTATCTGACATTTTTTTAAATATTATTGTTAAAAAATTACTTAATATACGATTTCTTATAAGATAATAGTTTTTTTTCTACTGAAAGAATGACACATAAATATGAGCCAAGGACCTAATATTGCATTGTATGAACCAGATATTCCTCAAAATACAGCAGCAATAATTAGAACATGCGCCTGTTTAGGGGCTAAACTTGAAATTATTGAGCCATGCGGTTTTCATCTAAGTGATAAAAGGTTTAAAAGAGTGGTAATGGATTACATGGATTTAGATAAAATTGCGATACATCAAAGTGCAGAAAAATTTTTTGAAGCAAAAAAGAATCATAGAGTAATACTGATGACAACAAAAGCATCTATATCATACTTAAAGTTTAAATTTAAAAAAAATGATACAATATTATTTGGTCGAGAAAGCGCTGGAGTACCAGAAAAGATACATCAATCAATTGCTGATCGCTTAAAAATACCAATGAATAAAAATGCTAGGTCTTTAAATATTGCATCTTCAGTTGCAATTGTTTTGGCAGAAAGCTTAAGACAAACTAACTTATTATAAAATGGATATTGAAATTAAAAAAGACTTAGCAAGTAATTGGTTTAAGCTACTTCAAAATGCAATCTGTGATGATATTAGAAGATTAGAAAAAAATAAAATAAAATTTAAATCAACCTCATGGCAAAGAAGTAAAAAAAAAGATGAGGGAGGTGGTGAATATAGAATTATTACAAATGGAAAAGTTTTTGAAAAAGTAGGAGTAAATTTTTCAAGAGTTTATGGAAAATTTCCAAAAAAATTTCAAAAAAATATTCCTGGAGCTAGTAAAGATCCAAGATTTTGGGCTTCTGGTATTTCAATAGTAATGCACATGCAAAATCCTCATATTCCTGCAATGCATTTTAATACTAGATATATCTGTACTACACAAAATTGGTTTGGTGGCGGTATGGATGTAACACCTGCTATTAAAGATGATAAGGAAAAAAATATATTTCATCAATCATTAAAAAAAATGTGTGATCGTCACAATAAAAATTATTATAAAAAATACAAAAAATGGTGTGATGACTATTTCTTTTTACCTCATAGGAATGAATCAAGAGGAATAGGCGGAATTTTTTTTGATTATAAAAAAGATAACTTTGAAAAAGATTTTAAATTTGTAAGAGACGTTGGAGTTACATTTCAAATGATATTTAATAATATTATAGAAAAAAAAATTAAAAAAAAATGGACTTTAAAAGATAAAGAGATGCAGTATATTAAAAGAGGTAGATACGCTGAATTTAACTTATTGTATGATAGGGGAACTAAATTTGGCTTACAAACTGGTGGAAATATAGAGGGTATATTGATGTCATTACCTCCGATTGCCAAATGGAAATAATATATGGATAAAGAACCAATAACATTGAATGGATTAAATAAACTAAAAGAAGAATTAGTTTTTTTAAAAGAAAAAAAGAGACCTGAAATTGTTGCTGCAATTGCAGAAGCAAGATCACATGGCGACCTTAAAGAAAATGCAGAATACCATGCAGCTAAAGAGGAACAATCTCATAGCGAAGGTCGAATAACGGAAATAAATGATATCATTGCAAGAGCTAATGTTATTGATGTTACAAAATTAAATAATGACGGAAAAGTAATCTTTGGTTCTACTGTGTTTTTAGAAAACCTAGATAATGGTGAAAAAATTAGCTACAAAATTGTAGGAAAAGATGAGGCCGATTTAAAACAAAAACTAATTTTTTTTCAATCCCCAATTGGAAAAGGATTAATTGGAAAAAATAAAGACGATCTAGTTGAGATCACTACTCCTGCTGGAACTAAAAATTTTGAAATTAAGGACGTTAAATATATTTAACCTTTAGCAATTTTTTGAATATTTTTCTCAGAAATAGTAAATCCATTTTCCACCCAAGCTTCTTCAATCATTTTTAACTTATTGCCCAATATTTTTCCTTCAGGAATATTATACTTTGCCATAAGTGTATTAGCTTCTATTGGCATTGTTGGAATTACTTTATCTTTGTAAACTTCTATTAATTTTATCAGTTTTTTTTCAACTTTATTAGAAGTAAATAATTTAAAATTAATTATATCGATCACAGCTTGTTTGCCATTGAAATAAAAAATTTTATTAAAATTTTTTTCTGTAAAATTTTTAAGATTAGTTTTTTCTTTATAAAAGAAATCAATTAATTTTAATCTTTTTTGATCTTTTTTAGATATATTGAACTTATATAAAAAATAATCAGTATTATCAGTTCCATCAACTATCATCAGTGATAGTAAAAAAATAAAATCAATTTTAAATAAATTATCTCTAGCATGAGTATTTAGTTTTTTAAATTTTGCTAAATTTTTTAATTGCGGAAAAATAATCTCTATAATCTCTAAACTATCATTGTCTTGAAACAATTTTACAAAACCATGTGATTTTGTTAATTTTTTAAATTCATCTATCAATCTCTCACTAGATAATTTTGATATTCCACCAATATTTCTTTTTATTATCTTAATTATTTCTGGTTTGTGTTTGTGATTTGAATAATTTAGAAAAAAACGAACGTATCTAAGTATTCTTAAGTAATCCTCTATAATTCTGCTTTCCGCATCACCTATAAAATGAATTAAACCTTCCTCTAAATCTTTTTTTCCATTATTTGGATCAAATAAATTTCCCCTTGCATCTGAATAAATTGAATTTATCGAAAAGTCTCTTCTCGCCGCATCCTCTTTCCAGTCTATAGAAAATTCAACTTTTGCATGTCTTCCATCTGTTTTTACATCTTTTCTTAGAGAGGTAATTTCATATTTGTATTCATCAATTACTGCAGTCACTGTTCCGTGCTCAATACCAGTTTCATAAAAATTTATATCTTTATTTTTTAAAGCTTCACAGATTTCGTTGGGTTTTAAGTTTGTTGCTAAATCAATATCATCAACTACTTCTTTGTTTATAACTTTTCTAATACAGCCACCTACATATCTAACCTCACTACTTTCTGAATAGTTATTAATGGCTTCAAATATTTTATTTGCTGGTGTTTGATTGGTAATATCTTTAAGATTTTGACTTATATAATCAAGATTTCGTGATCTAAAAAAAATTTTATCTAAAAATTTATCCATATATGGCTGGGGCGCTAGGATTCGAACCTAGGATGCCGGTACCAAAAACCAGTGCCTTACCACTTGGCTACGCCCCAATATTAAATTCGTATAACACAAAAAAATAAAATTTATAGAGTTTTTGATGTATTGCACCAATAATTTTCAAATTTTCTTTTAAATTGAACTTTTGCCAATTCACAATCTTTTTTTGACTGATAATAGGCAACTATTACTGAACCAGAGCCTGTCATTCTTACAAATAATGGTTGATTTAAATTTTCTAAAAAAGATTTAATTTTTTTAAGTCTTGGATATCTTGAAAACGCAACAGTTTCCAAAGCATTCGCTTGTTTCAAAAGATATCCATAATTAAACATAGACCTATTAGGATTGGTAAATTTTGATTTTGTAATTTTTTTTACTCTTGAATAAATTTCTTTTGTAGAGCAACCAAAATTTGGTCTAACCAAAAGAGTATAAAATTTTGGACATTTAGAAAATCTTTTAATAATATTGTTAGATTTTAACACTGCACTTTTATTATCGACTCCTAAAATTACATCAGAACCAATTGCATTTGAAATATCTTTTATTTTTTTTTGACTGGCTTTGATAGTTTTTTTTTTTAATAAAACCTTTAAAATACTTGCTGCATTCATTGATCCTCCACCTAGCCCTGCTTTTTGTGGAATATTTTTTTTAATCTTAATCTGAAATTTTTTATCTTTTAATAATTTTTTTTCATCAAGAATTTTAAAAAGTTTTTCAACAGTATTATTTTTACTAATTTTTTGTGAAAAATTTCCATAAAAATAAATTCGATGATTGGGTTCTTTAATTTGCTTAATAAAAATTAAGTCATGTAAGTTAATAAATGAAACAATGCTTTCAATCTTATGTAATTTGGCCAGTTTACCTGTAATATTTAGTGCTAAATTAATTTTAGCGTGTGACTTAACTTGAATAGCGCTCATTTAGGAATTCTTAAGACCCTCTATCATCTTAATATTTACATTTTCTCTTATCTCTTCATCGGTATCATCAAGGCTTAAAACATTTTTCCAAAAATATCTTGCTTGAATTTTTCGATTCAATTTCCATAAAATATCTCCATAATGATCATTAACTGTTGGATCTTGTGGCATTAATTCTACAGCTCTTTTAAGATATTTTTCTGCTTCAACATAATTGTCTATCAAGTAATAAGCCCAACCGATTGAGTCTATAATGTAAGGATCATTACTTCTAGATGCGTATGCTTTTTCAAGCATTTTAAAAGCCTCATCAATTTTATAATCTCTCTCTAACCATGAGTACGCCAAATAATTAAGAACATATGCATCATCTGGATTAATTATTAACGAGTGTAATAAATCTTCGTCTGACTTTTTGTAGTTGCCCAATCTCTCATAACTTCCACCCCTTCTATACAGTAAGTCAGATTTTATGTCTGTCTCATTGCCTAAAGATGAAATAATTTGCGTATAATAATCTATTGCTTTTTCATACTTTTTTGAATTCTTATAGAAATTTGCAACGTCAAAAACTATTTTTAAATTTGGATCATCAATCTTATTAAATTTTGAATTTATAAAGTTTATTCCATCTTCATAACCTTTTTCTTTAATGATTATTTGGGTTTCTTTTTTAATTCTAAACCAATAATAAAACTCATTATCTTTATTAAAGTTTTTTAAAACTGTTTTAACCTTGTCATATTCATTATTTAAATAAAAATTTTCAGCTACAAGAGATAAATTGAATGTGAACTTTGGATTTAAATAAGTTGATAAATTTAAGTAAAAATTTGATTTTTCAAAATCATCCTGAGATGAATAGAGATTTGAAATTAAAAATAAAAATTCACTTACAACATCATTATGATTATTACATTTAAAAATTTTATTAAATTCTTTAAATTTATTATTATCTATCCAACTCTTACTTTGAGTTAATAAAAGTGTAGAATTTATATATTCAAGTTGTTCAGCTACCGCTCTAGCTTCATCTATTTTTTTATTTTCTATTAAATAATTAATATAGAAAAATATATATCTAGAATAATCTCCTTGCTGATTGTTAATCAAATTTAAAAAAAAAGATCCTGTGTTATTCTCTTGAAGATAGCATTTTTGAAATGTTTGAGCTATTAAAGATAAATTTCCAAAATTTTGTTTATTAGATAAAATTTTCTTATTTTTAAATGTATAGACATATTGTCTTAAAGTTTCAGATATTACTAAATTAAATCTTCTCTGATCTTGAAATTTTAAACTTTGAGTTAAATACTCATCAGCTTTTTTAAAATTATTCTTTTTTAAACTATCTACCGCTAAAAGAATATAAGCATTAAAAAAATCAATATTATTTTTATCCTTGCTGTTATTGATTATATTAATAGCTTGAGCTACCTTGTTTTCTAGAACTAAAGAATAAACATATCTTTTCAAATATGAGTCATGTTTGTTGATTAAGATTTTAGAAGCATTAAAAAATTTTAAAGCATCAGTATTATTCTTATTTTCATATGCAATTATTCCAGAAAAATAATTTGTTAAATCTCTTGAATTTATATCGTTAAAACTAGCACTTTTAGAATATACAGGGGTCTGATAGAATACAGATAAGATTACTAATATTTTTATTAGATTATTATACATTTAATCATTCTATGACTAAAAAAGTGATAAATCAAAAAGGCAAATTCAACGAGGAGTTATTAAATACTATAGAGCCAAACTTTGTGTTTCAAGATAAGCCAATAAATAGATTTAACATTATCAAGAATAGCGATAATTTTAATCAAGCTAATAAAGCTGAACTTCTAAATGAATTAAAAAAACAAATAGATTCAATCGAAAATTGCAATTTAAAAGATAATGCTCAAAATCTTGTCTTAGGTGATGGAAATATAAATAGTCCAATTATGTTAATTGGTGAAGCTCCAGGACCTGAAGAGGATAAATCTGGCACAACATTTAAAGGAGAAGTTGGAGATTTATTAAATAAAATGCTGTTAGCAATAAACATTAATAGACAAAATATTTATTGCAGTTACGCGATCAACTTTAGACCTCCTGAGGATAGAAAACCCACATCTCAAGAAATAAAAAGATATTCAATTTTCTTAAAAGAACATATTTCAATTATAAATCCAAAAATTGTTTTTTTAATGGGAAGTTCGGCAATGGAGGCTGTCACAGGCATTAATACCAAAATATCCTCTGAAAGAGGTAAATGGAAAGAAACAATATTAAAAAATAAAACTTATCCAGTGATGATATCATTTAATCCATCTTATCTAATTAGATTTCCAGAAAATAAAAAATATTCTTGGGAAGATTTGAAAAAAATTAAACAAAAAATTAGTGAAATGAAGATTGTTATTTAAATAAAAATGATCGAACTACATGAGAGATATATTTCTTGGTGGAAGAAAAAACTAAATATTTCTAATTATGGTCTTCTATGGATTTCGTTTATAAAAGGTGTTTTGGTGGGATTACTAATTTATCACTTAATTGCAATTTAAATGAAAATTATAGCTGGTGTAGATGAAGTTGGAAGAGGTAGTTTGATAGGTCCTGTTTATGCTGCTGCTGTAATTTTAAATAAATCAATAGATAAAAAATTATTAAAAGACTCTAAAAGTATTGATAAGAATAATCGAGAATTATTATCCAATTATATAAAAAAAAATTCTATTTGGGCAATTGGTAAAGCCTCTGTAAAAGAAATAGATAAGATTAATATCTTACAAGCAAGTTTACTTGCTATGAAAAGAGCAATAAAAAAACTAAAAAAAAAACCATCTCATATTTTAATTGATGGAAATAAACTTCCTGATTTAAAAAATTATAAATTAAAAGCAGTAATTAAGGGTGATCAAAAAATTCCTTCAATATCAGCAGCCTCTATAATCGCTAAAGTTTCAAGAGATAAATTTATAACTAGACTTGCTAAGAACAATAAAGGATATGGATGGGATCAAAATTTTGGCTATGGAACTAAACAGCATTTAAAGGCAATCAAAAAACTTGGCATTAATAAGCATCATAGAAAAACCTTTTCTCCTGTATCGAAATTTAAGACACACAATATCTAGTTGCTTATTTTTAAGTCGCCACAAATCGAATCCAAATAATTCAATCACAGGTTGACCCAAGAATCCATTTGGAGTCTAATTATTTTATACAAATGGAAACTAATTTTAAAAACAAAATTATTAATGGGGATAGTCTTGAAGAGTTAAAAAAAATTCCAAGCGAAACTTTTGACTTGATCTTTGCGGATCCACCATACAATTTACAGTTAAAAGGTGAGCTTACTAGACCTGACAGATCTAAAGTCAATGCTGTTAACGATAAATGGGATCAATTCGAAAATTTTAAAAAATATGATGAATTTACATATAAATGGTTAACCGAGTGCAAAAGAATTTTAAAAAAGGATGGAGCTATCTGGGTCATAGGTAGTTATCACAATATATTTAGAGTAGGAACAGCCATTCAAAATTTAGGATTCTGGATTTTAAATGATGTGATATGGAATAAAAATAATCCGATGCCAAATTTTAGGGGAACAAGATTTACGAATGCACATGAAACTTTAATTTGGGCTTCAAAAAGTGAGAAATCAAAATACACTTTTAATTATCAATCATTAAAATGTTTAAATGACGATCTACAAATGAGATCTAACTGGAATCTACCAATCTGCAATGGATCTGAAAGACTTAAAAAAAATGGCAAAAAGGTTCATTCAACACAAAAACCAGAGTCTCTACTTCATAGAGTTTTACTAGCATCATCAAATAAAGATGATATGATTTTAGATCCATTTTTAGGATCTGGAACTACAGCTACTGTAGCTAAAAAATTAGGCAGATATTATTACGGTATAGAAAAAGAAAAAAGTTATTTTAAAGCTGCTGAACAAAGAATAAAAAATACAAAAAAAATTGAAGATGATTTATTGGATACCCTAAAAAATAATCGAACTAAACCAAGAATACCTTTTGGTTCTCTAGTGGAACTTGGCATAATTAAGCCTGGTACAAATATTTTTGATCATAAGAAAAAAATTACAGCAAGAATAATGGCAGATGGAAGCATTAAACATAATCTAGCTGAAGGATCTATTCATAAAGTAGCTGCAACAATTTTAGGTGCTGAAAGCTGTAATGGCTGGACTTATTGGCATTGTGATATTAATGGAAGAATACATCCAATTGATTATTTAAGACAAAGATTAATTTCAAAAAATTAATTTTTATAAATTTTACCTAAATAATTTTCTAAAAATTTCTTATTTTTTGTTAATAATTTTAAAATGATATTTCTAAAAAAAATTAAAATCGGGTTAGATAAATGAAAAGCAAATTGATTTAATTTTGATCTGTTATTAATCATTTTTACTTTTTTAACCCTATTATCATAGAAATTGCTTTTTTTATTTACAATGTTATCAAATAGTTCTGATGCACCCTCAATAGATTGTGATGCTCCTTGGGCAAATGAAGGTGGGAAGGCAAAAAAAGCATCTCCCACTAAAAAGATATTTTTACCTGGCTTAAGATAACCTTTACTAACAAAAACAGGGAAGCATTTAAAGTTATCAATATTATCTAGAATAATTGTTGAAATTTTATTTTTTAGTTTATCTTTAATAGCTCTTACAAAAGTTTCCTCTTTAAAAAGATCATAATTATTAAGCTCATTTGTAGTTAATTTGTATTTTAAAACTCCAATGAAATTACATGGTTCATTGTCATTATTTACTGGATAGGTAACATAATGAAAATCATGCCCCATAAATAAAGAGATATTTTTTTTATTTAAATGATTAAGATTATTTTTTGAAATATTACCCCTAATTGCAATTAAATTATTATAAGCAGGTTTTATTTTATTATTAGA
>JAOIVP010000040.1 GCA_028224115.1 Candidatus Pelagibacter sp.
AAAAAAACCTTTAACTGTAGTAAGACCTGGTTCTCAAACTAGGAGATTTACACATATTACTGATACAGTTGAAGCGTGTTATAAGGCTTGGAAACTAAATAAATGTCGACATTACAGTATTTCAAATAGAAAAAGTTATAGTATTATAGAAGTAGCCAAAATGTTTAATTATAAAATTAAATATTTACCCTTGAGACCTGGTGAGAGGTATGCTTCTGCCCTAACTAGTATGAATTTATCTACTAAAGTTTATAAACTATTTGGAAAAATCCATTTAAAAAATTATTTAAAAGACATTATTAAAAGCTGAAAAATTAGCGAAATTTCAGTGTTTACAATCTAAATTAAATAGGTATAACGGCGATGCCGGTGATTATTGCGAAGGTGTTATACCCGATCCCATTCCGAACTCGGAAGTCAAGCCCTTCAGCGCCGATGGTACTTTGTCTTAAGACACGGAAGAGTAGGACGTTACCGGCATTAATATTATGAAAATTAAAAGTTCTTTAAAATCAATTAAAAAAAGAGATCTTAACTCTAAACTTGTTAGAAGAAGAGGTCGTGTTTACGTAATTAATAAAACTAACCCAAAATTTAAAGCAAGACAAAAGTAATTTTTATGGACAATGAAGACCATAAAAATACCTGGAACAATTTTACAAAATTTGTGTTGTGGGGAACCGTCGCAGTTATTGGTGTTTTAGTTTTAATGGCAATATTCTTACTATAAGATCAATGTATGAAAATTGCCTCTATTTTAGAAAATCAAAAAATTGAGAAAAGAATAGCAATTACACCTGAGATTGCAAAAAAATATATTTCACTTGGTCTTGAAGTTTCTTTATCTGAAAATTATGGAAACCACATTGGCATCAAAGATGAAGAGTATAAAGAATTGGGGGTAACAATTTTAAAAGATGAAAAAGAAATAATAACTAACACAGATATTATTGCCCAATTGGCTTTATTGGATAATGATAAAATTTCTTTATTAAAAGAAAATCAAACATTTATTGGAGTCTTAAATCCGCATGATAACAAAGATATAATAAGTAATTTAGTTAAAAAAAATATCAACATTTTTTCTCTTGAATTACTTCCAAGAATAACGAGAGCCCAGTCTATGGATATACTATCTTCACAGGCAAATCTTGCAGGTTATAAAGCTGTGGTGGAATCGTTTGCTAATTTTGAGAAAGCAATTCCAATGATGATGACTGCAGCGGGCACAATCCCAGCAGCAAAAGTATTAGTAGTTGGTGCAGGGGTTGCAGGATTGCAAGCAATTGCAACAGCAAAACGAATGGGAGCGATTGTGTTTGCAACAGATGTTAGAATGGCTTCAAAAGAACAGGTTGAAAGTTTAGGGGGAAAATTTTTAACAGTCGATGGAGCAGAGAATTTAGAGACAGAGGGAGGTTATGCTAAAGAAGCTTCAGTTGATTTTAAAAAGAAACAAGAAGAATTATTATCAGAAACACTAAAAAAAATAGATATTGTAATTTGTACAGCTTTAATTCCAGGAAAAAAAGCACCAGTGATTATTAAAGAAGACATGATTAATAATATGCAGTCTGGTTCAATTATTTATGATCTAGCTGCAATTCAAGGTGGAAATACAGCTCATACTAAGGTTGATGAAGTTGTAGATAAAAATGGTGTTAAAATAATGGGGGAGAGTAATATTTTAAACAAACTCCCAACCTCTGCATCAAATTTATATGCAAAAAATGTATTTAACTTTGTATCAAATTTATATGATAAAGAAAATAAAAAGGTAAGTATAAATTTAGATGATGAAATAATTAAAAAAACTTTAATAAAATAAAATTATGGAAATAGATCCTTTTATATTCAGATTAAGTATTTTTATCCTTTCAATTTTCATTGGGTACTATGTGGTTTGGAGCGTAACTCCATCGCTTCACACACCTTTAATGTCAGTTACTAATGCTATCTCTTCCGTGATTATTGTAGGAGCAATTATTGCTGGATTAGCTGGAAACTCTGACACCATATTCAATACTTCAAGTATCTTTGGTTTTTTAGCAATATCATTAGCAGCAATTAATATTTTTGGTGGTTTTCTAGTAACTCAAAGAATGCTCGCAATGTATAAAAAAAAGAAAAAGGATAAATAATGTTATCAGCAAATTTATCAGCACTTTTTTATCTAATTTCAGGAGTATTGTTTATTTTAGCTTTAAGAGGACTTTCTTCACCAGAAACTTCCAGACAAGGAAATTTTTTTGGAATTTTAGGGATGATTATTGCAGTTACAGTTACTTTTTTATCTATTGGTAATTTTTCAACTGGATTAGTAATTGTTTTAATCTTTCTTTTAATAGGAGGATTAATTGGGGCCTTTATAGCTTATAAAATTCCAATGACTGCGATGCCAGAATTAGTTGCTGGCTTTCATAGTTTAGTTGGTCTTGCCGCAGTATTTGTAGCAATAGCAGCTTTCTTAAATCCAGGTGCTTTTAATTTAGGATCTCCAGGGAATATTAAACTCGGTAGCTTAATAGAAATGTCAATCGGTGCAGCAGTGGGTGCAATAACTTTTTCAGGTTCAATTATAGCTTTTTTGAAACTTCAAGGAATAATGTCGGGTTCGCCTATAACTTTTAAAGGACAACATCCCCTGAATGCTCTAATTTTAATTTCAATAATTCTATTAACCTACCTCCTTTGCTCGACACAATCTTCTAATTTATTTTGGATATTGTTAGCTGTATCTTTTTTGATTGGTTTTCTACTGATAATTCCAATTGGCGGTGCAGATATGCCAGTAGTAATTTCTATGCTTAATTCATACTCTGGTTGGGCTGCTGCTGGAATTGGATTTACTCTGGAAAATACTGCATTAATAATTACAGGAGCTTTAGTTGGCTCTTCTGGAGCAATACTATCGTACATAATGTGCAAAGGAATGAATAGATCATTCTTTAATGTGATCTTAGGTGGATTTGGTGCAACTGAGCAATCAGCTTCACAACAAAATAAAGAACAAAGACCAGTTAAAAGTGGAAATGCAGATGACGCTGCTTTCTTAATGAAAAACGCATCATCAGTAATAATTGTGCCAGGTTACGGAATGGCTGTTGCTCAAGCACAACATGCTTTAAGAGAAATGGTTGATACGTTAAAGAGAAATGACATAAAAGTTTCTTATGCTATTCATCCAGTTGCAGGAAGAATGCCAGGTCATATGAATGTTTTGCTTGCTGAAGCAAACGTTCCTTACGATGAAGTCTTTGAATTAGAGGAAATTAATAATGATTTTGCAAACGCAGATGTGGCTTTTGTGATTGGTGCGAATGATGTAACAAACCCTGTTGCAAAAACAGACCCACAAAGTCCAATATATGGTATGCCAGTACTTGATGTTGAAAAATGTAAATCAGTATTATTTGTCAAAAGAAGTTTGTCACCTGGCTACGCAGGTATTGATAATGATCTATTTTATAAGGAAAATACTTTAATGTTATTTGCAGATGCAAAAAAAATGACTGAAGATATTACTAAAAATCTGTAGGTAGAAATTTGAATACTAAAATATTTTGTGACATTGCTGAATTAGATCAAATAAAAAAATTTAACCAAAAAAAAATTGTTAAAGGTTTTACAACTAATCCAAGCTTAATGAGGAAAGCTGGAGCAAAAAATTATAAATCATATTCAAAAAAAATCCTTAAAATTTGCAACAACAAACCTGTATCTCTGGAAGTGTTTGCTGATGAGTATAATGAAATGAAAATACAAGCAATCAAGATTAATACTTGGGGAAAAAATGTTTATGTAAAAGTGCCAGTAGCAAATTCTAAGGGTAAATTTATGGGTAAAATTATTAAAGAATTAAACAACGAAAATATAAAACTAAATATAACAGCTGTTTATAATGCCAAACAAACTGAAAAAATTTTAAAGTTAATAAATAAAAAAACAAAAGTAATAATTTCGATTTTTGCAGGAAGAGCTGGAGATACTGGAAAAGATCCAGTACCAGAATTTATTAAAAGTATTAAATTGTCTAAAAAATATAAAAATGTTCAGATTTTATGGGCAAGTGTTAGAGAGCCCTACAACTACTTGCAAGCAAAACAATTGGGTTGCCATATCATCACTGTTCCCCCGTCAATTATTGAAAAGATTGAAAACTTTGGAAAATCATTTGATCAACTGACAAAAGAAAC
>JAOIVP010000041.1 GCA_028224115.1 Candidatus Pelagibacter sp.
ACTTCAACATCAAAATGAAAGCTTAAAGAGAGATACATTAATAGGAAACATCTCACCGATTACTGGAGGATTTATAACAGTAAATTCTGCTGTATATATTTATACAGGATTTGAATGGAATGTTGATATGGGCGCCTTAACTTTTACACCAAGTTTTGCACCTGGACTTTACCATGAAGGAGATGGAAAAGATTTAGGACATGTTATAGAATTTAAATCTGAAATTCAATTTTCATATGAATTATCAAAAGATACAAATATTGGCTTATCATATAATCATATATCTAATGCAAGTTTAGGAGACAAAAATCCTGGGGCAAATAGTTATATGTTTAATTTTATTAAAAACTTTTAATAACAATTATGAATATAAAAGATTGTTATAATTTTAGTGACTTTAGAAAATTAGCAAAAAAAAGATTACCCTCACCTATTTTCCATTATATTGATGGTGGTGCAGACGATGAATCTACATTAAAAAGAAATACAGATGCATTTAATGACTGTGATTTAATTCCAAATGTTTTAGCAAGTGTAGGTAAACCAGATTTATCAACTACTGTTTTTGGTAAAAAAATTGATATGCCGTTATTTTTATCTCCAACAGCCATGCAAAGACTTTATCATCATGATGGTGATAAGGCTTCAGCTCGAGCTGCAGAAAAATTTGGAACCTTTTATAGTATGTCCACCATGGCAAACAATACCATTGAAGAAATTGCTGAAATTTCTAAAGGCCCAAAACTATTTCAGTTATATGTTCATAAAGATCAATCAATTACAGATGATTTAATTGAGAGATGCAGAACATCTGGTTATGATGGGATGTGCTTAACAGTTGATACTTTAGTTGCTGGAAACAGAGAGAGAGATCACAGAACAGGTTTTACAACTCCTCCAAAACTTACTCTACAAAGCTTAATGAGTTTTGCAATGAGGCCTGAGTGGGTTTTTAATTACTTTACTCATAAAAAATTTGAACTGTCTAATGTTGCAAAGAAAACAGATAAAGGAACTAATATTGCAAAGTCGGTAATTGAATATATTAATGAACAATATGATCCAGCCATGAACTGGAAGGATGCAGAGTATTGTGTAAAAAAATGGAATAAACCATTTGCATTAAAAGGTGTGATGTCAGTTGAGGATGCAAAAAGAGCAATTGATATTGGTTGCACTGCCATAATGGTTTCAAATCATGGAGGTAGGCAGTTAGATGGCTCAAGGTCACCGTTTGATCAAGTTAAAGAACTATCAGACGCGGTAGGTGATAAACTTGAAATTATTTTAGATGGTGGAATTAGAAGAGGAACGCATGTTTTAAAAGCATTAGCTGCTGGTGCGACTGCATGTAGCTTTGGAAAAATGTTCTTATTTTCATTAGGCGCAGGAGGCCAACCAGGTGTTGAACGTCTGTTGCAGAATATGCATGATGAAATAAATCGAAATATGGTATTAATGGGTTGTAAAAATATTAAAGAATTAAATAGATCAAAATTAATTTACAGAAAATAGACAATAAGGAGAAATAAAATATGAAATTAGCAGCAAGTTTAGATCGTCTAGGAACCGAGTCAGCATTTAGTGTTTTAGCAGAGGCCAAAAAATTAGAAGCTGCAGGAAATCCAATGATACATTTAGGACTTGGTCAACCTGATTTCAAAACTCCAAAACACGTAGTTGAGGCTGCTAAAAAAGCTTTAGACGATGGTCACCATGGATATGTTTTATCTAATGGGATTCTAGAGTGCAGACAATCTGTAACAAGATGGATAAAAAAACGTTATAACGCAGAAGTAGACCCTGAAAGAATTACAATTATGCCAGGGGGCAAGCCTACCATGCACTACGCTATACAATGCTTTGGAGAGCCAGGAGCAGAAATTATTCATCCAACACCAGCATTTCCAATTTACGAGTCCATGATTAATTATACTGGATCTACAGCAGTTTCTTATGATTTGACAGAAGACAAAGATTTAAAATTTAGTGCGGATAAAATTTTATCTTTAATAACTGACAAAACTAGATTGTTAATTTTGATTAATCCAAATAATCCAACAGGAAGTTTTGTTGAAAAATCAGAAATAGATAAATTGGCTGAGGGATTAAAAAAACATCCTCATGTTACTATTTTAAGTGATGAAATTTATAGTAGACAAATTTTTGATGGTAAAGAAATGCCAACTTTCTTCAATTATCCAGAACTTAGAGATAGATTAATTGTTCTTGAAGGTTGGAGTAAAGCTTATTCCATGACTGGCTGGAGATTAGGTTGGAGTTTTTGGCCAGAAAATTTAATTGAACATGTAAACAAATTATTAATTAATAGTGTCTCGTGCGTTAATGCAGCTGCCCAATTTGCAGGAATAGCTGCTCTAGACGGCCCAGATGACTCTATTCATCTAATGATGGAAAAATTTACTCAAAGAAGAAAACTAATTCATGAAGGACTAAATAGTTTGCCAGGTATTGAATGTAGTTTACCCGGTGGAGCATTCTATGCTTTTCCTAAAGTTATAGGCACTGGAATGGATGGATCAGAATTTTGCAAAAGAGCAATGCATGAAGCAGGAGTTGCGATAGTGCCAGGAACCGCTTTTGGTAAAACTTCTAAAGATTATGTAAGGTTTAGTTTTGCAGCTTCTCAAGATAACATTTCTAATGCATTGGAAAATATCAAAAAAATGCTAGGCTAAGATTATGACAGAGCTAGCGCTACCTAAAATTGATAAAAAAATAATTGATCGTAAAGATGAGATTGTAAAAAATTTATCAAAAATTTCAGGATCAGATAATGTGTTAAGTCATCCCGATGAAGTAAAACCTTATGAAACGGATGCACTTGCAGCTTATACACAAACTCCATTATCAGTAATTTTACCAAAAGATACAAATGAAGTTAGTGAGATATTAAAGTATTGTCATAAAGAAAATATAAAAGTGATACCTAGAGGTGCTGGTACAGGTTTATCAGGTGGTGCATTACCATTGCAAGATGCCGTCATATTGGGATTGGGCAAATTCAATAAAATTTTAAATATTGATTACGAAAATAAATGTGTTGTAACCCAACCAGGTGTAACTAATTTAGGAATAACTCATGCAGTACAGCATAAAGGATTTTACTATGCTCCTGATCCATCAAGTCAATTAGCTTGCTCTATAGGTGGTAATGTTGCTGAGAACTCTGGAGGAGTTCATTCACTTAAATATGGAACGACTACTAATAATATTTTAGGTGTTGAAATGGTTTTAATGGACGGAACTATATGTAGATTTGGTGGAAAGACATTGGATCAAGAAGGTTATGATTTAATGGGTTTAATCTGTGGGTCTGAAGGATTGCTTGGAGTCGTGACAGAAGTAACTGTTAAGATTTTAAAAAAGCCACAAGTAGTAAAAGCAGCATTGATTGGGTTTCCAACTATTGAAGAAGGGGGGAATGCTGCATCAGATATTATATCTAATGGGATTGTTCCAGCAGGCATGGAAATTATGGATAAAGCTTTAATAGAAGCAACAGATAATTTTAGTAAAGCAGGGTATCCGCGTGATGCTGAGTTGCTGTTAATAGTTGAGCTAGATGGAACAGAGTCAGAAGTTAATGAACTGTTAAAAAAAGTTAGCGAAATTTCAAAAAAAAATAACTGCTCTAGTCTTAAATTAAGTAAAAATGAGGAAGAGAGACTAAAATTTTGGGCCGGCAGAAAAGCAGCTTTTCCAGCTTGTGGAGCAATGGCACCTGATTATTATTGTATGGATGGTGTTATACCAAGAGGAAAACTTGCAGAGGCTTTACTAGAAATTAAAAAACTATCTAAAAAATATGATTTATTAGTAGCTAACTGTTTTCATGCAGGAGATGGAAACTTGCATCCATTAATAATGTTTGATGGAAATGATAAAGAACAACTAAGAAAAACGGAAGAGTTTGGAGCAGAAATTCTCAAACTTTGTGTAAAATTAGGTGGAGTTATAACCGGAGAGCATGGAGTTGGTATAGAAAAAAGAGAACTAATGTGTGAAATGTTTAATGACAGAGATATTCAACAA
>JAOIVP010000042.1 GCA_028224115.1 Candidatus Pelagibacter sp.
GGCAATATTAGGTAGAAATAAAGTACAAATATTACAAACAAAAAGAGAAAATAATTGGTTTCCAACTGCTACAGAAATTGAAGAGATTGTCTTAAAAGATAAAAATAAAAATTATTTGTTATTCTTAAATTCACCGAATAATCCATCTGGTCAAATTTGTGAAAATTTAGAAGAAATAGCCGGTATTGCTAAAAGATATAATCTAATTATTTTGTCTGATGAAATATATTCCGAGTTAAGTTTTATGGATGATTATCAATCTATTTCCAATTTTTGTCCTGAAAAAACAATTATTAGCACAGGATTAAGTAAATGGTGTGGAGCTGGGGGATGGAGATTAGGTTATTTTTTAGTACCAGATTCGTTAATTGAAATTAAGAATATGATTAATGTACTAGCAAGTGAAACTTTTTCAGCTGTCAGTGCGCCCATTCAATATGCAGCAATTAAAGCATATGAGAACGATCATTCAAATTATATTAATAAATCTAGAAATATTTTGAGTGCAGTTGGCAACTATGTTTATGAAAATTTAAGATCAAATAAAGTTCTAATTAATAAGCCTCAAGGAGGATTTTATTTAATGCCAGAATTTTTAAATAAAAAATTTAATACCTCATCAGATATGTGTGACAGTATATTGAACGATACAGGTGTAGCTTTACTACCTGGTTCTGATTTTGGTTTTGATCAAGACCAAATGTTAGCAAGATTAAGCTTTACTGATTTTGATGGCCAAGAATTTATGAATACAATTGACGATAATCAGAAAATTGAGAATGATTATATAGCAAATTTAGCTCCGAAAATTATAGAGGGTGTTGATAAGTTAAAAAAATGGTCCGAATCAATATAAAATCTTACTATACATAGCTAAACAATTACTGTTAAAATTATAATATAAAAATAACGATATAGAGGGGGAAAAATGAAAAAAATAATTACATCTCTATCAAGTGCTTTACTGATATTAGTTGCATCTTTGTCTTTAACTGGTGTTGCAAAATCAGCAGAGTTCTTTACGATAGGAACTGGTGGACCTACTGGAGTTTATTTCCAAACTGGTAACGCTATTTGTAAAATGTTACATAAATCAGCAATTAGTGCCGAACATGGAAGAAGCAAAGGTACAGCTAAAGCATACAGATGTACTGCACCTTCAACTGGTGGATCAAACTACAATATTGGTCAAATCGCTGCAGGTGAGTTTCAATTTGGTGTAGCTCAATCAGACTGGCAATATCATGCTGTAAATGGCTCAAGCAAATGGGAAGGTAAACAATACAGCGACTTAAGAGCGGTATTTTCAGTTCATAACGAACCTTTTCAAATTTGGGCTAGAAAAAAGGCTAAAGTTAAAAACTTTTCAGATTTAGAGGGAAAAGTTGTTAACATTGGTAATCCTGGTTCTGGTCAAAGAGGAACTATGGAAGAGCTTATGAAAGCAATGGGAGTTGATAATAGTTTTTTTAAATCAACAACTGAACTTACTTCATCTGAGCAGGTAAAAGCTTTGTGTGATGGCAAAATTGATGCTTTCGGTTATTCTGTAGGATTTCCTAATGGAGCGATGGAACAGGCAGCAACTTGTGCAGCTAAAGCATCACCAATTAATCTTACAGGCCCTGAAGTTCAAGGTTTAATAGATGGCGCTGATTATTATGCACAAGCAATAATTCCTAAAGGGACTTATACAAAACAAAAAAAAGATGCGACTACATTTGGTGTAAAAGCTACTGTAGTAACTTCTGCTGATGTTTCTGAGGAACTTGTTTATCTAGTAGTAAAAGCTGTAATGGAAAATTTTGATGATTTCAAAAAACAACATCCAGCTTTTGGATTTTTGGAAAAGAAAAATATGATTAAAGATGGTTTATCTGCTCCACTACATCCAGGTGCAATCAAATATTACAAAGAAGCTGGATTAATGTAATCCAAAATCTTAATTAAATTAAAAGGCCTGATTTTTAATCGGGCCTTTTTTTTATAATGAGGTATCATATTTATAATGAGTCAAAGCTTTAGTACAAAAGTAAAAGATAAAATCAATGAGGATTTGTCTCCTACAAAAAATCTTACAGGTCTACATTTAAAAATTGTTGCTTCAATTGCAATTATTTGGTCATTGTTTCAACTTTGGTATGCATCTCCATTTCCATTTATTTTTAATTTTGGAATGTTTAAAGGATTACCCGCAAGAGCAATTCATCTAGGCTTTGCATTAACTTTGGCATTTTTAATCTATCCAGTTTCAAAAGGAAAAAAAATTTCTGCATTTGATATTTTGATTAGTTTAATTGGAGCTTTTTCGTGCTTTTATATATATTTTTTTTATGATCAATTAGTTGATCGTGGTGGTGTTCTATTAAGTATTTTAATAGGAGATAGTTTTAAATTACCAGTTGAGTTAATTATAGGAAGTCTTGGTATTCTAATTTTGCTTGAAGCCACAAGAAGAGCAATAGGTCTACCATTAGTAATTATTGCTGTTTGTTTCTTATTATTTTCATATTTCGGAAGGTATGCACCTGAAATAATCTCTCATGGTGGACTTTCGCTTAATAGATTAGTTGGTTTTCAATGGCTGGATCAAGAGGCCATATTTGGAATTCCCATAGGAGTTTCTGTAGATTTTATTTTTTTATTTGTATTATTTGGTGCTCTTCTTGAAACGGCAGGTGGTGGGAAATATTTCTTAGACTTAGCTTTTGCAATGGTTGGTAAAATGAGAGGAGGACCAGCAAAAGCTGCAATTCTTGGTTCTGGAATGACAGGTTTAATATCAGGGTCTTCAATCGCAAACACAGTTACCACTGGAACGTTCACAATACCAATCATGAAAAAAACTGGATTTTCAAAAGAAAAAGCAGGAGCAATAGAGGTTTCCTCTTCAGTTAATGGTCAGATTATGCCACCAGTTATGGGTGCTGCGGCTTTTGTTATGGCAAGTTTTATAGGTGTTACTTACTTTGAAGTAGTAAAACATGCATTTTTACCAGCAATAATTTCTTATATTGCTCTTTTTTACATATCTCATCTTGAAGCTTTAAAATTAAATCTAAAAGGGATGGATGATGCAGATGTACCAAATTTAAAAAAAACATTTTTATCAGGACTTCATTTTTTAATCCCAATTTTTGTTTTAATTTATATGTTAGTTTATTTAAGGTTCACTGCCTCATATTCTATTTTTTATGCAACAGTTTCTTTGATTTTAGTAAATCTAATTAATTTACTAATCAAAAATTCTTTTTCTAAAGACTCTCTTAAAATATGGTTTAACCAAACTATTGTTGGTTTTGAAAAAGGCGCCTTAAATATGGTTGGAGTTGGAATAGCCATAGCAACAGCCGGAATAATAGTTGGGGCAGTTGGGTCAACAGGACTAAGTACAAATTTAATTATTGTTATAGAGTCTATTGCTAAAGATAATGTCACAATATTATTATTTTTAACAATCATATTGTGTTTATTACTAGGAATGGGATTACCAACAACTGCAAATTATGTGGTCGTGGCATCATTAATGGCAACAGTCTTAGTAGATGTTGGTAATGCATCAGGATTTATTTTTCCATTGATAGCGGTGCATTTATTTGTTTTTTATTTTGGATTAATGGCAGATGTTACCCCACCTGTTGGGCTAGCCTCTTATGCAGCAGCAGCTATTTCTGGGGGCGATCCACTTAAAACAGGATTACAAGCTTTTTGGTATAGTTTAAGAACAGGTATACTACCTATTGTTTTTTTATTTAATCATGAGTTACTTCTAATAGGAATAGAAAATATTTGGCATGCATTAGTTGTAATAACAACTTCATTAGCAGGGATATTGGTGTTTACATCAGCAACACAAGGTTGGTTTATTAATAAATTAAGATGGCATGAAATAATTATTTTTTTAATAATATCTATTTCTTTTTTATCTCCAGAGTTTGTTCTTAATAAATTTTATCCAAAATATAATTATCTAGATATTGATAATATTAATTCAGCTGTATTAGATCCAAAAAAAGAAGCACGTTTTAAAATCACTAGACCCAGTC
>JAOIVP010000043.1 GCA_028224115.1 Candidatus Pelagibacter sp.
GTGGCTCAAACTTATTATCAAAAGAGGAAATTTTAAAGCAATTACAAGAAAAGAATGTTAGCTGCAAAGATGTAACATTCAAAATTTTTGGATTATCACTTACAAGTTATAATATTTTAATATCTTTACTAATTACTATTAGTACTGGAAAAGTTTATTTTAATTATGAAAAAAATTAATAAAAAAAAAGTAGAGGAGTTCATTAGAGTAGATCATGCTGGAGAGCGTGGGGCTGTTAAGATCTACGAGGGGCAATTATTAGCCTTAAATACTTTTGTAAAAGATGAAAATCTAAAAAAAACTATTGAAAAAATGAAAGTTCATGAAAAAGAACATTGTGATTTTTTTGAAAATGAAATTAAAAAAAGAAACATCCAGCCAACAAAATTTTTACCTTTATGGGATTTGCTTGGGGTTGGTTTAGGATTTGGCTCAACATTGTTAGGAAAAAAAGCTGCAATGCTTTGTACCGCGTCTGTCGAAGAAGTCATAGATAAACACTACTTAAATCAGATTAATCAATTAGATATTAGCGAAAAAAACCTAAAAAAAAAGATTACAAAATTTAGACAAGATGAAATAGATCACAAAGATATAGCTTACGATGAAGGTGCTACTAAAAAAGGTCCATATTTTTTATTAGACAAAATTATTAAAACAGGTTCAAAGATTGCAATAAATATTTCTGAGAAAATTTAGGCTTCTAACTCAACATCCCAATATAAATAATCCATCCAGCTTTTATGTAAATAATTTGGGGGAAAATTTTTACCATTTTTATGTAGATCCTCAGTTGATGGACGATAAGGATATTGATTAAGTTTCATATCTGAGTTTTTTAATAATTTACCACCTTTTTTTACATTACATGCAGAACATGCGGTTACAACATTGTCCCAATTAGTTTCGCCTCCTTTTGATCTTGGTAGTAAATGATCAAAGGTTAGTTCTTCATTGCTTCCACAATATTGACAAGAAAACTTATCCCTCAAAAAAACATTAAATCTTGTAAAACTAGGCCTTGTTTGTGGAACTATATAATCCTTCAATGCAATAACACTTGGTAATTGCATGTTAAATGAAGGGCTTCTTATAATTCTGTCATAACTACTAACAATTACCACTCTATCTAAAAAAACAGATTTTACAGTATCCTGCCACGACCATAAAGATAAAGGATAGTAGCTTAGTGGTCTGTAGTCAGCATTAAGAACTAAAGCTGGACACTTTTCTAATGAAGCATTTTGTTCAATAAAATTATTCATTAACTATTTTTAACTTACTTAAACAATTTTATCAATAATAAGAGATACTAATTTTTTTTAAAATATAATTTAGGGCTGTACTTGAAGCTTCTACAGGAATATGATGATCACAATTTTTTAAAAGAAGTGTTTCAACTCCAACATTGTTTCTAATTAAAAAATCTTTTGCCTCTAAAAGATAAGTTGAAGGTACCACTTGATCTGCATCACCATGAATTAATAAAGTATCAGTAGAATTAATTATTTTTCCAGAAAACCCTACTATACAAGAAAATTTTTCTTCTGATGTCAATCCAACATTTAAAGACATCATGCAACCTTGGCTAAAACCCGATAAGCATATCTGATTATTTTGTAAATTAAATTCTTGTTTAATCTCATTAATAAATAATTTAATCTTTTCTTCAGCCTTAATTGATTGATCAAGTATATAATCTGTGTCATCTTTAGTAAGATCAAACCATTGAAATCCTGACGGATTTATAGGGCAAGCCTCATGTCCATTAGGACAAATAAAAACTGTATTTGGCATGTGTCTTTTCCAGTTTAAAGCTAACATACTTATGTCTTTACCGTCTCCTCCATATCCATGTAACAAAATAACAGCATGTTTTATTTCCACTCCTTCTTCAGGCTTAATGATTATTGAGTCTAGGCAAAATGTCATAGTTGATTAATTATGTTTTTTATTTTTAAAAAACAATCTACAGTATTTATATGATTTCAGGAATATTTGTTAAAATCCTCTCTATAGTTCTTTTGTTGGCAGTAGGAATTGTTTTAATTTTGGGGATTGGAACTCTTTTTAAAGGAGGAGAGGTTAGCAAAAAATATTCAAATAAATTAATGCAACTAAGAGTTCTCCTTCAATTTATAGCAATACTAGTTCTGATTGGATTTGCTTATTTTTTTAAGAACTAATTGTAAGTTTTTAACCAATTTATAAATATTTTATCATTAAAATCTATTGAGCCCATAATTCTTGCAAATTCTTTTCCATCTTTATCTATAAGAATTGAAGTCGGAACTCCACGTAAAGAAAATGTTTTTGCTAGAGTTGTTGGTAAGTCAAAATACGGTTTGAAATTTTTAATATTCAAATCTTCAAAAAAATTATCAACCTTTTTTTTACTTTCTTGTGATACATTGATCGCAATAATTTTTAAATTACTCAAATTTTGATTTACTTGAAGTCTATCTAAAGATGGCATCTCTTCTTTACATGGTGCACACCAAGTTGCCCAAAAATTTAATAAAAGTAAATTTCCATTAAATTCTTTGATATTAATTTCTTTATCATTTTTATCTAAAAAGATTACATTATCATAGACTTTTAGGTCTTTATGAATGACAATATTTTTTATTTGAGATACATCATTAGCAAAGACATTAGTTGTCAAAAAAATAAATAATATTAAAAATCTCATGTTAAATAGTTATAATTAAATATCATGGCAAAAAATAAAAACAACCAAGCAATATGGAGCACTCGTATAAAAAAAAATGCATCATTTTTATTTCAAAAAGTTGGTAACTCAATTGATATAGATAAACGACTTTATAAAGAAGATATTCAGGGATCAATTGCTCATGTTGAGATGCTGTTTAAACAAAAAATAATATCTTTCAAAATTAAAAATAAGATTATCTATGGTCTTACAAAGATAGAAAAAGAAATTTCTAATAAAAAATTTGAATTCAACAAAAAATATGAAGACATTCATATGAATATAGAAAAAAGACTTTTTCAAATAATTGGAGAAGAAGCGGGCTATGTTCACACTGCAAGATCTAGAAACGATCAGGTAATTACAGACTTTAAAATTTGGATAAGATCTTCAACCAAAGAGATTAACCTTAATTTAGATAAAGTTATTAAAAGCACATTAAAATTAGCGGAAAAAAATATAGATACCATTATGCCTGGTTTTACACATCTTAAAAATGCACAAGCCATTTCTTTTGCTCATTATTTAATGGCTTATGTTGAAATGTTTAATAGAGACAAAAAAAGATTCACAAACAATTTAGATGGTTTAGATGAAAATCCTTTGGGAGTAGCTGCGCTCACTGGAACTTCTTTTAATATAGATAGAAATTATACTAGTAAAAAACTTGGATTTAAAAAACCAACAAATAATTCAATTGATACTGTCTCTGATAGAGATTTTGTTTTAGATTTTTTATATAGTGTCTCTGTTTGTTCAATGCATATATCAAGAATTGCAGAAGAACTTATTATTTGGAGTTCAGATGGTTTCAACTTAATCAACCTCTCAGACAAAATTGTAACTGGTTCATCAATAATGCCTCAAAAGAAAAATCCTGATTTATTAGAATATTTGAGAGGAAAATCTGGAAGTAGTTATGGAAATTTATTTTCAATGCTTACAATTTTGAAAGGTCTTCCACTATCTTACTTCAAAGACCTCCAAGACGATAAGGAAATTGCTTTTAAATCTAATGATACTTTAATCAACTGTCTTAAAATTTTTGATGAAGTATTAAAAAATTCTAGCCCAAATAAAAAAAAAATGATTGAGCTTGCAAATTATGGGTATATTACTGCAACAGATTTGGCAGACTATCTTGTTAAAAATCACTCCATGTCTTTCAGAAAAGCTTATCAAAAAACAGCTGCAGTTGTTAATTTGGCTGAAAAAAAGAAAAAAAAA
>JAOIVP010000044.1 GCA_028224115.1 Candidatus Pelagibacter sp.
TCCGGCTCCAATTATTATTGAAACACCAATAAAAGTTCTTGTTGTTGGAATATTATCAAACAAGATAAATCCTGTTAAAATTGACCAGATTATAAGAGAATATTCATAAAGCGAAACAACAGAAGGAGATGCTATGCTGTATGCGTTGAAGACAAAATAAAATGCAAAAGCCCCAATACATCCCATCGCTATAATAAACGGCCATGCATAAGATGGATTTGTGAACCATTCTCTAAAAATAAATTGAAAGGTAGGATCATTAAAATTATTAATTTGTCCATCACCTGTGAAAATATAGAATAAAATACTAATTAACAGTGCACCAAAATATAAATGTATCATTTGAGTGTAAACATTGTCTTTATCAGAAGTAATTTTGGTAATAGTCATTGATACCGCGTAACACAATGCACATGCAACAGGAGCTAACTTCATATAATCAAAATTATTAAAATCAGGATTTAAAATAATATATACCCCTAAAAAACCAATAAAAATTGCAGACCATCTTCTAATCCCAACTTTCTCTTTTAAAATAAAAGTTGCCAATATTGAAACAAAGAATGGACTTGAGAAAAATAAAGCATTTGCCATAGCAAGTGACATATAAGTAAGTGAAATATAGAAAAAGCTAAAACCAAAAAAGAAACAAATAACTCTTAAAATTGTTAAAAAAGGATAGTGAGTTTTTAAACTTATTTTTTGTTTTGAAAATTTTAAATACCCAACCAACAAAATTAATGCAACAAGAGTTCTACCAAAGTATAATTCATATAATGCTGCATCTTCATATATATATTTAATTAAAGCATCTTGGATTGAAAACAATGCCATCCCCATTAAAATAAACAGGATTCCTTTAGAATTGCTTTGTGCAGATGTCATGAATTGAGAATAAAATTAGACGCTCTTTCTGCAATCATTAATGTAGGTGCATTTAGGTTTCCACTTGTAATTTCAGGCATCACTGATGCATCGACCACTCTAATATTTTCTAAACCGTGCACTTTAAGTTTTTCATCTACCACCGCCATATTATCAACTCCCATTTTAAGTGTGCATGAAGGATGATAAGCAGTTTCAGCTTTTGATCTTATATATTCTTCAAACAGTTCATCAGTTTGAACATGTTCACCAGGTCCAGTTTCTTTTCCTGCAAAAGGCTTTAGCGAATCTTGACCTAAAATTTTTCTTGCTACATGAATACATTCTATTGTCTGTCTTAGATCATCTTCATGCTCTAAATAATTAAATTGAATTTTCGGGTAATCATAAGGATCAGAACTATTTAATGTAATGTGACCTCTACTTTTTGGATGATTAGGACTTGCATGTAGTTGATAACCATGACGATCGGGATCAACTAATCCATGATCAATTACAAAAGCTGGAAAAAAATGAAATTGTATATTTGGATATTCTCTTTCAGGAGATGATTTACAAAAACCACCAGCCTCTAAAAAAGAAGTAGAACAGGGACCAGTTCTAGATAAAAACCACTGAATACCAATTCTCATCATATTTAATTTATTCACATATGAATACAAAGTATCTGAAGTTTTACATTCTTGTTGAACATATGTTTCTAAGTGATCTTGCAAATTCTTTCCAACACCATCAAGATTATGAACCACTTCTATCCCTTTATCTTTAAGATGATCACTCGGACCAACTCCTGAAAGCATTAATAACTGTGGAGAATTTATTGCACCTCCGCTTAGGATCACTTCTTTGTTTGCGTAAATCTTTTCTACTTTATTTTTAATTTTTACCTCAATACCGATTGCTTTTTTTCCATCAAAAATTATCTTTTCAACAAAGGCTTCTGTAAAAACTTTTAAATTGTTTCTTTTTTTAGCTGGGTTTAAATAATATTTTGAAACACTTGCTCTTTCACCTTTGTGAATAGTTACATCGTACATCCCAAAACCTTCTTGATCTTTGCCGTTCATATCATTGTTAATTTTGTATCCAGCTTCTCCAGCTGAGTCGATAAACGCTTTAAATAAAGGATTTTTGTTTTTAGATTGATTAACTGGCAAAATTCCATTTCCGCCACGATATTCATTTTCACCTTCGGACCAAGTTTCAATTTTTTTAAAGAAAGGTAAAACTTTTTCATAAGACCAGTCTTTTAATCCAAATGAAGCCCATCTTTGATAGTCATTAGGATTTCCTCTAACATAAACCATTCCATTATGAGCAGAACAACCTCCAATCATTTTACCTCTTGGGCAAAATAGATTTCTATTATGTAGATGAGGTTCCGGTTCAGAATAATATTTATAATTATATTTTGGATCATGCATCGTATACAAAATAGCAAGGGGCATGTTTACCTTCCAAATATCACTTGGTTTTCCAGCTTCAAAAATAGCAACATTATTTTGACTATTTTCAGATAATCGATTTGCAAGCACACAACCCGCTGAACCAGCACCTATAATTAAATAATCAAATTTCATATTAATTTTGACGTTAGCAAGTTTTGATAGTCATGAATAGATTTCATTTTGATATCAATTTTTTTAGCAGCTTCATCAAATTTTCTAAGAAGTATTGATGATTTGAAGTATTCTTGAGCTTCAAATTTTATGCATTCTTTATCATTAAGTATGCCGCCTTGTAATCTCAAGCTTGTCTTTGAGGCTTCCGACAATAAATCAAAATATTTTTTATCTTTAGCAAGATATCGTTTTGCTAGAACATGATATTTTATTGGTTCAGTAATTTCTTTTTTAAATATTTTTTTTAAATATTCATAACCAATATCTTCATGTTTACCGTCTAAATTTTCTTTTACTAATTCATCAGGATTTTCTAAAATGAAATGACCATAATCATGTAATAAACAAGAGCATATCAAGTCATAATTGCATTTTGCTTTTTCTGCAAGCATTGCAGTTTGTATCATATGTTCTGACATTGTAACTTTTTCACCAATGTAGAGAGATTTATTACTTGTAAAATTTGAAATTATTTTATCAATTATTTGCATTAAATTTATTGAGGACGGTCACCTTCAATTGCAATACGATCCATTATTCGTTCATGCCCTAACCCTCGACCAGGAAAGAAATCTGCAATAGCATAATGAATAACGCTTCTATTGTCCCAGATAGCAACAGCATTTTCAGTCCAATTAAATCTACAAGTTAAATCTAATCTTGCTTGGTGTTCAAATATTTCTTTTAAAATTTGATCACTTTCTTCTTTATCAAGACCAATAATTTGTTTTGTATAAGTCCAATTAACGTATAGGATTTTTTTACCTGTTTCTGGGTGAGTTCTAACAATTGGGTGTTCGTTAGAATAAGAATCGTAATTTCTTTTTTCATTTCCTTCCATATATTTATAGTTATCAATGAAAAATTCTGCTCCAAGTGAGCTATGAATAGCTTTTTTATTTTTTATTTTTTCTTGAATTTTAGGATCTAAGGTTTCCCATGCTAATTCCATATTAGAAAAACAAGTATCACCACCAACTGGAGGTATTTTAATCGATTTTAGTATTACAGCTTTTGTAGGCTTTGAATTATAGCTAACGTCACTATGCCAATTTTCTCCCCATTGGTTTTTTTCTTCTTTTCCTTTTATAATTCTTACTATTTCAGGAAAATTATCCAATCCTTTGACATAAGCATGAGTTTCTAAAGGCCCAAACTTTTCTGCAAGGGCAATTTGTTGCTCTTTAGTAATAGGCTGATCTCTAAAAAAAATTACCTTATATTCTAAAAGTAAA
>JAOIVP010000045.1 GCA_028224115.1 Candidatus Pelagibacter sp.
CATGAACATGAATTTGTTCGCTTATGGTAAGCCAGGAGAACATAAATGGATTATGGTGGATATAGGTGTTACTTTTGCTGATGACACCTTACCGGGCATTGATCTAATTTATCCAGATCCTGGATTTATAGTTGATAGAAAAGAAGATCTTTTAGGAATTGTTTTAACCCATGCTCATGAAGATCATATAGGCGCTATTGCTCATCTCTGGCCTCAACTTGAATGTAAAATATTCGCAACCCCTTTTACTGCTGTTTTAATTAAAGAAAAATTTAAAGAAAAACATATTGATATAACAAGACATCTTAAAATAGTTCAATTAAATCGAACCATAGATTTAAATCCATTTAAAATTGAATACATTACATTAACTCACTCAATTCTTGAACCAAATGGTTTAAGAATAGAAACGCCAGCTGGTGTAATTTTGCATACAGGTGATTGGAAAATTGATCCAGAGCCTTTAATTGGTGGAAAGATAAACTCAAATAGATTGAAAGAAATAGGTGACGAAGGTGTTTTAGCAATGATATGCGATTCAACTAATGTTTTTAGTTTGGGTAAAGCAGGTTCTGAATTAGATGTTAGAAAAAGTATGCTAAATATCATGGGCAGTTTAAAAAAAAGAATTATCATTGCTTCTTTTGCATCAAATGTTGCTAGATTAGAAACAGCCTTTTACTGTGCTGAAAAAACTGGAAGACAAATATCTTTAGTTGGTAGATCAATGCACAGAATATTTAAAGCAGCTCGTCAATGTGGTTATTTAAAAGATGTTATAGAACCAATTGATTCACGTGAGGCAAAAAATATTGCAAGAGAAAAAATAGTTTATCTTTGCACAGGTAGCCAAGGTGAACCAATGGCTGCATTGATGAGAATTGCAAAATATACTCATCCAGATGTATTTATCGAAAAGGACGATACTGTAATATTTTCATCTAAAATTATTCCTGGTAACGAAAAAAAATTATATAATTTGCAAAATCAATTGGTTAAAGATGGTATTGAAGTTATATCTGAAGAAAATGAATTTGTTCATGTTTCAGGACATCCAAATAGAGATGATTTAAGAGAAATGTATGAATGGGTAAAACCACAATGTGTTATCCCAGTACATGGTGAACACAGACATATGATTGAACATATTAAATTTGCTAAAGAAATGAATGTCCCGAACCCTGTTCAAGTAGAAAATGGTGACATTGTAAAACTATACCCAGGCAAGCCTGTTGTATACGATAAAGCACCGAGTGGTAGGCTTTATGTTGATGGAAACATTAGTGTAATTGAGGACGCTCAATCAATAAAGGATAGAAAAAACTTAAGTGCTAATGGATATATTGAAGCTACAATTTTAATTACACCAAAGGGCAATATTCACAAAAGACCTGTTTTAACATTTAGAGGCATCCCAGTTGATGATACTGAAGAATTTGTTTATGGTTTAGAGGATGCAATTGAAGAAATTACAAGAACTTTTAAATTAGGAAGTAAACAACAAGAGCATAATTTAATTGATGCTCTTAAGATAGCATGTAGAAAATTTTCAAAAGAAAAGACTGGAAAAAAACCTTTTACAAATATTAACCTAGTTAGAATTTAATGAGCATTACAGGCTTAGCAATAATCTACATAATAATATGGTGGATTGTATTTTTTGTTATATTGCCAATAGATGTAAAAAGAACAAAAACAGTTAAAATTGATGGAGAGGATCCTGGATCACCAGAAAATCCAAAAATGCTGAAAAAGTTCTTATATTGTACTGGAATTACTACAGTTATTTTCATTATAATTTATCTATTAATAAAATTTGAATATTTAAATTTAAGAAATATTATTAATTAAGATGCTTTTATCAAAATCTTTTATTCCAATTTTAAAAAATAATCCTTCTGAGGCTAAGATTAAATCTCATCAACTTATGTTAAGAGTTGGAATGATTAAACAAGCTTCAGCTGGTATTTACTCTTGGTTACCGCTTGGATTTAAAGTCATGAAAAAAATTGAATCTATAGTTAGACAAGAACAAAATAAAATTGGCGCACAAGAAATTTTAATGCCAACAATTCAATCAAGTGAAATTTGGAAAGAAAGTGGCAGATATGATGATTATGGTGAGGAAATGCTCAGAATTAAAGATCGTCAAGATAGAGAGATGCTTTATGGACCAACTAATGAAGAGCAAGTTACTGAGATTTTTAGATCTTCATTTAAGTCTTATAAATCATTGCCGCAACTTCTTTACCACATACAATGGAAATTTAGAGATGAGATTAGACCTCGATTTGGAATAATGAGAGGTAGAGAATTTTATATGAAAGATGCATATTCATTTGATGTTACAGATGAAGATGCATTTTATTCTTATAATAAATTTTTTCTATCTTATTTAAGAACTTTTAAAAGGTTATCATTAACTGCCATTCCTATGGCTGCTGACACAGGTCCTATAGGGGGAAATTTATCACATGAGTTTATAATTTTAGCTGATACAGGTGAAAGTAAAATTTTTACTGATAAAAGAATCTTTGATTTAAATAGTGACGGTACTAATTTAGAAAAATCTTCATTAGAACAAATGCGTAAAAAATATGAACAATTTTATTCTGTAACTGATGAGAAATTTAACAAAGATGAATTTGAAAAAATAGTTTCTGAAGAAAATAGATTAATAACAAAAGGTATTGAAGTAGGTCATATATTCTATTTTGGTGACAAATATTCTAAAGCCATGGAAGCTGCTGTTGATCTTCCTGGAGGTAAAAAAGACTTTGTAAAAATGGGATCTTATGGAATTGGTGTGTCGAGATTAGTGGGGGCTATTATAGAGGCAAAATATGATGATAAAAATGAAATCATGAAATGGCCATTGTCTGTTGCTCCATATGATATTGCACTTATTCCTATGATAAATAAAAATGACACCTCTGCTCTTGAAAAGGCTAAAAATATAAATTCTGAGCTAATCAAAAATAATATTGAAGCAATTATTGATGATACTGATGAAAATTATTCATCAAAAATTAAAAAAATGAATTTAATTGGAGCTCCATATCAAATTGTTATTGGAAAAAAATCTGAGGGTGATCTTCTAGAATTTAAAGAAACAGGTGGTGAAACTCAGAACTTGAGTTTAGATAAAATAATAGAAATTATAACAAAACAAAAAGTTTCAAATTGATTTCTACGTTAGAAAAGAAATTACTTTAAGATTTTTAAAAGCTAGAAAAAAAGATGGCTTTTTAAATGTTATATCAATTTTTTCCTTTATAGGAATAAGCCTCGGTGTTGCAGTCCTAATAATTGTTATGTCAGTAATGAACGGATTTAGGACAGAGTTAATAAATAAGATAGTAGGATTTAACTCACATATAACTGTAAAATCTTATGATGATAATGGAATTCAGGGTGATAAATTAGATGATAATAATCTTAAACTTATTTCTAAAAATTTAATTTTTAGTAACTCAGGTGAAGCCATTATTTTAAAAAATAACACCTCAAAAGGAATAGTTTTAAGAGGATATCAATCTAAAGATTTTTCAAATTTAACCATCATTAAAAATGATAAATTCAAAGGCAATAATTCTAAATTAGATAAAGATTTTATATCTATTGGTAATGAACTTAGTTTTAGTTTGGACCTTAAAATAGGAGATGAAATTACCCTTATGTCTCCATCAGGAGTTGAGACAATTATTGGAAGT
>JAOIVP010000046.1 GCA_028224115.1 Candidatus Pelagibacter sp.
TATTGTTGAAGAGTTAGTTAGAATAACTGGCTATGATAAAATTAAAATTATCAATCCAATTAAAGAAAGAACTAAATCTACTTTAACTCAATCACAAAAATTATTTCATTTCTTACAAAGAGCAATTGCTTCAAAAGGTTATTTAGAAGCTATAACATGGTCATTTACTGACTCAAATTATAATGATCATTTTAAAGACAAAAATAAAGAAATTAAAATTATTAATCCAATAAGTTCAGAGCTAGGAGTGTTGAGAAACTCAATATTTTCAAATTTAATAATGTATATGAATAAGAATTTAGACAGAGGTTTTAAAGATTTATCAATATTTGAAATAGGTCCAGTTTTTACTGGTTCTAATCCAGGTGAACAAAATACTGTGGTCTGTGGTTTGTCAGCAGGCAAAAAATCAAGATTGTCATGGATTGAAAAAGAGAGAAATGTAGATTTGTTTGATGTTAAAAGAGATGTAGTTCAAACTTTAGTTGAAGCAGGCTACAACGCAGATAAATTTTTTATAGATAGTGAAATTCCAAATTATTACCATCCAGGCAAGTCAGGTAGATTGTTTTTAAATAGAGGTAAAGATCAAGTTGCAGCTTATTTTGGAGAAATACACCCAAATATTTTAAAAAAGATAGATATTAAAACAGAGTCTTTGGTAGGTTTTGAAATTTTTTTAGATAATTTAAAGTTACCAAAAAAAACACTAAATGATCAAAAAACTAAATTCGAAGTCTCAGATTATCAAAAATCTGAGAGAGACTTTGCATTTATAGTTGCTAAAGAGGTAAAAGCTCAGGATTTAATTAATGCTGTTTCAAGCGTAGATCAAAAATTAATTAGTAATATTAAAGTTTTTGATGTTTACGAGGGTGAAAATATTCCAGAAAATCAAAAATCAATAGCAATCAGTGTAACCATACAGTCTACTGAAAAGACATTGAATGATAATGATCTAGAAAACATAAATAATTTAATAATAAAAACAGTTGAAAGTAAAACTGGCGCTAAGATACGTTCTTAAAGCAAATGAGCAATATTGATAATATTAGAAATTTTGCGATTATTGCTCATATTGATCATGGTAAATCCACAATAGCAGATAGAATAATTCATAGTTGTGGTGGACTTACTGAAAGAGAAATGAAAGCTCAAGTTCTAGACTCAATGGATATTGAGCGTGAAAGAGGCATTACAATTAAAGCTCAAACAGTAAAACTTAATTATAAAGCAAAAGATGGTAAAAATTATATTTTAAATATTATAGATACCCCGGGACATGTAGATTTTAGTTATGAAGTAAGTAGATCTCTTTATGCTTGCGAGGGTTCAATTTTAATTGTTGATAGCACACAAGGAGTAGAAGCTCAAACTCTTGCAAACGTTTATCAGGCTCTTGATATTAATCATGAAATTGTTCCAGTTTTAAATAAAGTAGATCTTCCGGCATCAGATTTAGATAGAACAAAAACGCAAATTGAGGAAGTAATAGGTATTGATACAGAGGGAGCAATTCCTTGTTCAGGAAAAACAGGTGAGGGTATAGAAGATATTTTAGAGCAAATTATTAAAGTTTTACCTAGCCCCAAAGGTGAGAGTTTAGGTGATTTAAAATGTTTATTGGTTGACAGTTGGTACGACACATATTTAGGAGTTGTTATCCTTGTAAGGGTCATTGATGGTAAAATTTCAAAAAATATGAAAATTAAAATGATGTCTACTAATCAAGAGTATATTATTGAAAAAGTTGGTGTTTTTACTCCAAAAGCTACAGATATTAATGAATTAAACGCTGGAGAAATAGGTTTTATAACAACTGGAATAAAAGTTTTATCAGAAACAAAAGTTGGTGATACAATATGTGATGCTGCCAAACCTTTAATAGAAGCACTGCCAGGTTTTAAACCAAGTAAACCTGTAGTTTTTTGTGGATTGTTTCCAGTAGATAGTTCTGAATATCAAAAATTAAAAGATGGTTTAGCTAAATTACAATTAAATGATGCAAGTTTTTCATTTGAGCCTGAGTCATCTTCAGCTTTGGGATTAGGGTTTAGATGTGGGTTTTTAGGATTACTCCATTTAGAAATTGTCACAGAAAGATTAGAAAGAGAATTTGACGTAAACTTGTTAACAACTACCCCGGGAGTTGTATACAAAGTTCATATGAATAATGGAGATATGATTGATCTACACAATCCATCAAGTTTACCAGATCCAACATTAATTAAATTAATTGAAGAACCATGGATAAAAGCAACAATAATTACTCCAGATGAATATTTGGGTTCAATAATAAAAATGTGCCAGGATAAAAGAGGAGTACAAACTAATTTAAGTTATTCTGGAAATAGAGCAGTCGTAAATTATGAATTGCCTTTAAATGAAGTTGTTTTTGATTTTAATGATCGTTTAAAATCAATGACTAGCGGTTATGCTAGTTTTGATTATGAAATAATTGAACATAGAGAAGGTGATTTAGTAAAACTTGGAATTTTAGTTAATGCAGAACCAGTAGATGCATTAGCAATGATGATTCATAAAGATTTTGCTCAAAGAACAGGAAGAGAAGTTTGTGAAAAATTAAAAGATCTAATTCCAAGACATAATTTTATGATACCAGTTCAAGCTGCAATTGGTGGCAAGATAATAGCGAGAGAGACTATCAAAGGTTTTAAAAAAGATGTTTTAACTAAAATTCATGGTGGAGGAGCGACAGACAGAAAGAGAAAGCTTCTTGAAAAACAAAAAAAAGGTAAGGCTCGATCAAAACAGTTTGGAAGAGTAGAAATTCCTCAAGAAGCTTTTATCGGAGTTTTAAAAATCAGCAAAGAAAAATAAATGAAATTTTTTGACTGTTTTATGTATCATGACGAAGATTTAGTACTTGATATGAGACTTAATATTTTAAATCAATACGTAGATAAGTTTGTGATTATAGAGTCAAGGTTTGATCACCAAGGAAATAAAAAAGAACTTAATTTTGATTTTTCTCAATATAAAAAGTTTAAAGATAAAATTATATATAAAATTATAGATGAGTTTCCCCCAAATTTTTCTGATTG
>JAOIVP010000047.1 GCA_028224115.1 Candidatus Pelagibacter sp.
TGATAAACCCCAAGATGCATATGGTGCATCTAAAGCTGCAATGATTAGATTATCAAAATCATTTGCTATTCAGTTTGCAAATAATAAGATTAGATCAAACATAATTTTACCTGGACCTATTGATACTGGTATGCAAATTAGGTGGAAAAAAAACCCAAAATCTAAAAAAAATTTAGAAAAATTTATTCCATTAAATAAGGTTGGTAAGCCAGAAGATATAGCAAATGCTTCTATGTTTTTACTAAGTGATCAGGCTAACTATATAACTGGAACTGAATTAATTGTTGATGGTGGTATTACATCTAAGCCTTAATTTTAATTAGGCGCCTTTGTAAAAGGCGCCTAAAATAATAATCTTTATCTGTAAGGATATCCTGCTTTATCCATTGTTGAAGCGTAAGCTTTAAATGCATCAACAACTTTTTTAGCTCGAGGACTAATTTTAGAAGTATCATCCCAAAACTTTTTAGAATCTTCTACAACTCTTCCCCACTCACTATCTGGTAAGCTAGTAAGCTCCATTTTCTTTCCTTCAACACGAAGTTTAGCTTCACCGCCCCAATACCAAACTTGTCTATAATAATGAGAGTCATTGATAGACATTCTGTAAAGAGCTTGAAGTTTAGGACTTAGTTTATCCCAACTTTTTTGGTTAGCAAAATATGAACCAAACCATGCTCCTGTTACTGAGTTAGTTAATGCATACTTACAAATATCAGCCCAACCCACTTCATATGCTTCTGTAAATCCGCACCAACATACTCCATCAAGTTCTCCTGTTTGCATGGCAACTTCAACATCGTCCCATGGAACAGTAACTGGTATTAAACCATATTGAGCTAAAAATTTACCTGCTGTAGGAACACCAAATACTCTTAATCCTTTCATGTCTTTTAAAGAAGTAACTTTCTTCTTAACAGTGAAAAGATGACATGGATCCCAAGCACTAGTGCTTAACCATTTAACTCCTTTTACTTCGCTATAAGCCTCATCCCAGATTTCATTTAAACCATAATATTTAAATAAAGCTGGAACATCTAAGCTGTATCTAGTAGCAAACGGGAAATATCCCCCAAACACTGAAATGTCTACTGGAGATCCCATTGTAGCATCATCACTTTGAACAGCATCAAGTGTTCCTGCCTGCATAGCTCTAAATAACTCATCGGTTGGTACTAATTGATCCGCATAATAAAGCTCAATTTCCATCTCACCATAAGCTGCTTTATTAAAAGCTTCTATTTGTGGTTTTATAACGTGTGCACCAAGAGGAGCTCCTGAATAAGTTTGCAACCTCCATTTAATTGGGTTTGATGCAGAGTATGCGTATGGTGCCTTGATGGCAGTAGCACCAGCAGCTCCTAACGTTAGTAAACCTGCTTTTTTAATAAACGAACGTCTTTTATTCGTTATTATTTTTTTATCTTTTTTCACGTGGTCTCCTTTACGTAAGTTAAAATAAAAGACTATTATAAATTCAAATGATATGGAACTTAATACTTCATTATTTAATCAACAAAATTTATTGAAAATAAAATTTTTATTAAACTATAAGTTGAAATGTTATCTAGAAAGATATTTTTCTGGAAGATAAGTAGCTATCTCAGGAAAAATCATAACAATCGCTAGACCAAAAATCATTATCAATACAAATGGCACAATTGAACTGTAAATATCTTGTAAAGATATTTCCTTTGGTGCCATAGCTCGCATTAAAAATAAATTATATCCAAATGGTGGTGTCATATAAGCGATCTGACATGTAATAGTATAAAGAACACCATACCAAATTGGATCAAATCCCAATGCAATAATTAAAGGCACATAAAGAGGTGCAACTATTACTAACATGGCTGTATCATCAAGAAACATTCCCATAAGGATATATGAAAGTTGCATCATAATTAGAACTCCCCATGGTGAAAGTTGCCATTTTTCAATAAATAATGTTTCAATAGCACGTCCCGCACCTAGTCCATCAAATACAGCACCAAAAGTTAATGCCGCTAATATAATCCACATGAACATACAAGAAACTCCTAATGTCTTTTTTAAAGTTGCATCTAAAACTTTTCTGTTAAACCTTTTTTTGTATATAGAAGCTAGTGTCGCTAAGAGAGCACCTACCGCAGAACACTCAACTAAACTTGCAATCCCCATTAAAAATAATCCTGTCATTAGAAAAAAAATTAGAAATGGTATTACACCCGCCTTAAGTAATTTAATTTTTTCTAAAGTTGAAATATTTCTATCTTTTTTAGGTAAAGGGGGTCCAAGCTCTGGTTGTAGTTTACATCTAACATAAATGTATATTAAAAATAATGAAGCCATTAACAGACCAGGTAAAATTCCTGCCATCCATAATTTACTAACTGGTTGGCGTGCAATCATCCCGTATAAGACCATAACTACACTCGGTGGAATTAAAATACCTAACGAACTACCTGCCTGGACAACACCTGTAATCATTCTTTTATCATAATTTCTTTTTAACATTTCAGGTATTGCTATAGTTGCACCTATTGCCATACCAGCAACACTTAAACCATTCATTGCAGAAATTGCTACCATCATAAACATTGTACCAATAGCCAGTCCTCCTTTTAATCCGCCAAATAGAACATGAAACATTTTATAGAGATCACTTGCAATGCCTGACTCTGAGATCATAAAACCCATATAAATAAATAATGGTAAAGTTAACATTGGATACCATTTAAAAAGTTTCCATGTAGCTGTGTAAGGCATTTCAAGCGAACCATCTCCCCAAACTAATAATGCTGAAGCTGCAGCAACAAATCCAATAGCACCAAATACTCTTTGTCCAGTGAACATCATAACGAGCATTGTTATGAACATGAAAAGAGCGATAAATTCGTAACTTAAATATTGAGCCAACATATTTATATCTTTCTATTTCTCACGTGAGCTATATTTTTAAACAATGATGAAAATGCTTGAAGTAACA
>JAOIVP010000048.1 GCA_028224115.1 Candidatus Pelagibacter sp.
GTCGTAATGCTTTTATAGCTTGTCAAAATTCCAGTTGTCAAATTACAAAAGCAACTGCTTTTTCAATTTGCGAAAGTTGTGAAAAAGTTTCAGAAATTAGTAATTCTAAACTTTCTAAATATTTATCAAATTTTACCGATGACTCAGGAATGAAGTATAGTAAGTACAATTTAGAATTTTTTGGTTTATGCAAAAAATGTAAATCAAAATAATGAGCACAATTTCTTTAACATTGGATGAGATTTTTGATTTAGCAAAAAAAACATTACTTGCTAATGGTTGTGATGATGAAACAGCCTCTATATTATCTGATTTAATAAGAAATGCCGAAAGAGATGGTTCAGTTTCTCATGGCTTATTTAGATTACCTGCTTATATTTCAGGTTTAAAAAGTGGTAAGATTAATGGAAAAGGTAAACCTGAAGTTAAAAAGATTTCTCCATCAGTAATTAAAGTTCAAGGTAATAATTCTTTAGCACCAGTTGTTTTAAGCAAAGGTTTGCCTGAATTAAGTAAAGCTGCAAAAGAAAATGGTGTTGCAGTTTTAGCTATTAATAATTCACATCACATGGCTGCTATGTGGCCAGAAACTGAAAAATTAGCTGAAGATGGTTTAGTTGCTTTTGCTTGTACGTCTTATAAGCCTGCTGTAGCTCCTGCGGGTGCAATTAAGCCATTGTTTGGAACTAACCCAATTTCATTTGCTTGGCCTAGACCAGGAAAAACTCCTGTTGTATATGATATGGCAACAGCATCTATGGCTATGGGTGAAGTTCAAGTTGCAAAACGAGAAGGGCACAAAGTTCCACTTGGAACTGGACTTACAAAAGATGGAAAAGAAACAATTGATCCAGGTGAAATAGCTGATGGTGGTGTTTTATTACCTTTTGGTGGATACAAAGGTTCTGCAATAGCAATGATGGTTGAGTTACTTGCTGGTGCTTTAGTGGGTGATAACTTTAGTTACGAAACAGCAGCAAAAGATAATAATGATGGCGGTCCTCCAAGTGGAGGTGAATTCATTCTAGCTATTTGTCCCGACAAAACTGCAGGTACTAGTTGGCAAAAACATGCTGAAGAATTTTTTGAAAAAATGAAATCAATGGGTGAAGTAAGATTACCTGGTGAAAGAAGACACAAAAACAGACTTGATAAAGGTCCAAGAAATATTAACGAAGAATTAATTAATAAAATAAAATCTCTAAGCTAACTTAATTTCAATTGGAGTGTGATCTGAGGGTTTTTCTCTACCTCTGGGATCTTTGTTAATATTAATATCTTTTATGTTATCAATTATAGAATTTGAGACTAAAAAGTGATCAATTCTCATTCCATTATTTTTTTGCCATGCACCTCTCATGTAGTCCCAGAATGTATAACCCTCTTTATCTTCGTTAAAATGCCTGTAAACATCACTAAAGCCTATGTTTAGCATCTCTCTAAACTTCTTTCTTATTTCAAGTCTGTATAAAGCGTCATCTTCAAAACTTTTAACATTATAAACATCTTCTGCTGATGGAATAACATTAAAGTCACCCGCAAGTATTATATTAGAATTTTTTTTTGATAAGGATTTTAATTGTTTAATTAAATGATCCATCCAATCTTTCTTGTATTCATATTTTTCAGTATCAACTGGATTACCATTTGGCGTATATATATTTATCAATTGAATATTTTTCTTTTTATATTCAATTTCAGCAGAAATTATTCTTGATTGTTTTAACTTATCTTTGATTAAGTCAGTTCTTACATTTGTTAATTTAGTTTTTGAAATAATAGCAACACCATTGTAACTTTTTTGACCAAATACATGACTTTCATAATCCATTGAAGCAAAATCGTCATATGGGAAATTGACATCTTCAGTTTTAATTTCCTGCATCATTAAGACATCAGGTTTGTATTTTAATAGATAGCTTTTGATATTTTCAATTCTTGCCCTTACAGAGTTGACATTCCAAGAAGAAATAATCATTAAAGTGAAAAAGAAACACCACAACCACATGAAGATTTGGTTTGTGGGTTAGATATTTTAAAAGACTCTCCAATTAATTCTGACACATAGTCGACCTCTGAACCTTTTAATAAATCTGCAGATGTTTTATCAATTAAGATATTTTCATAATTAAGATCATCATCATTTTTAGATTGATCAAATGTAAATTCATACTGAAATCCAGAACAACCACCACCTTTAATAGCGATTCTAAAAAAAGAACCTTTATCTTTTTTAGACAATAAATTTCCTATTTGTTTTAGAGCATTATCTGTAAATTTAATTTCTTTAATCATGACCGAACACTGTTAATACTAATATAATACTTAATTATTTAAATTAAAGGATGAAAAAACATTTAAAGTTAGGCATATTTAAAAGCAAGGGACGACTTAATAATGAGCCCACTTCTAAGTATAGATCACCGTTTCAAAGAGATAGAGATAGAATAATACATAGTGCTTCTTTTCGAAGGCTTAAACATAAAACACAAGTTTTTGTTAATACAGAAGGTGATCATTTTAGAACTAGAATAACACATTCAATTGAGGTAGCTCAAATAGCCAGATCAATTGCAAAATACTTAAACTTAAATGAAGATCTTGCAGAAACATTAAGTCTTGCCCACGATTTAGGGCACACTCCTTTTGGTCATGCAGGTGAATATGCTTTGGATGAGTGTATGGAAAATTATGGTGGTTTTGACCATAATCTTCAAACATTAAGAATTGTTATGTTTTTAGAGAATAAATATTTTAAATTTAAAGGCCTTAATTTATCTATTGAAACCTTAGAGGGATTATTAAAGCACAATGGTCCCGTTGAAGACTCAAATTTAGTAAATAGTTTAATAGGTTTAAAAATATTTAAAGGTAAAATT
>JAOIVP010000049.1 GCA_028224115.1 Candidatus Pelagibacter sp.
AGGGAAAATACAATATGAAAAAAATCATATCATTAGTTGTAGGAACTCTTCTTTTAACTGTCATGACAGTTACAGGAGCAAATTCTGCACAAACTCTTAAGTGCCAAACTGTAATTAGTGCTAAAGCTGATGAAGTGAAAATGTTAAAAGATTTCACTGACACAGTTACAGAACTAACAGAAGGTTCACTTAAGTTCGAAATTATGCCAGCAGGAGCAGTAGTAGGTGTAAAAGAAACTTTAGATGCAGTTGATAAGGGTCTTATCGATTGTGGTTTCGCTTGGACTCACTATTGGTCAGGTGATCACCCAGCAGCTATGTTATTTGGTTCGCCAGTAGCAGGTGCAGGTGTTGGTATTGATAACATCGCATTTTTATCTTGGTTCCAATACGGTGGTGGTAAAGAACTTTACGACCAACTATGGTCTGAGATGGGAAGAGACATCAAAGGATTTATGTTACAACCAGTAGGCCCTGAAGCTTTAGGTTGGTTCAAAGAACCAATTAACAGCATGGCAGACTTTAGAAAGTATAAGTTCAGAACTCCTCCAGGAATTCCAGGACAAACTTATAAAGACATTGGTGTAGCTTCTGTTGCAATGGGTGGTGGAGATATTCTTCCAGCTCTTGAAGCAGGAACAATTGATGCGGCTGAATGGTGTTGTCCAAAACCTGACATGACATTCGGTTTCCAGAAAGTTCTAAAACATTACTACCTACAAGGTCTTCACCAAGTGGTAGTAAATGCTGACTTCTATATTACAGGCTCTAAATACAAAAAGATGTCTGCTTTAGAGAAAAAAGCTTTAGAAGTTGCTGCAAATGCATCTCTATCAAAATCAATGAGTTACAGAATATACGAAAATGGAAAAGCTTTAGCTGAACTTACAGGTAAGCATGGTGTTATTTTACATGACACTCCAGCTGACTATTTCCCAGCGTACATGGCTGCAGCTAAAAAATCTTTAGAGACTAATGCTGCGAAGAATAAGTTCTTTGCAAAAGTATGGCAGTCTCAAAAAGACTTTGCTGATATTGCAGTTCCATTCTGGTCTGGATCTCAAATGTCTAATGCGAAGCTAGGAATGGCTCACGCAGAAACATTAAAATAGTATTAAAATACTTTTATAAAGCGGGCAATTATTTGCCCGCTTTATTTTTAATTACTTTAGAATTTTAAATGCCAAGAAACCACAAACCAAAAAAACCAATCAAACCTATAAAACTTGATATCTCTGATGAGATGATAGCTGAAAGAAGAGGTGGTTCTGCCCCAATGCCTAAGAGCATGCCTAAGTGGATGGCATCTTCAATTACAAAAATTGATTTATTTAGTAAACGGATAGGAAATGTTGTTTGTTGGATAACAGTGCCTTTAATTTTAGCTATGACTTATGAAGTTTTAGCAAGAAAACTTTTTACTGCCCCTACGATGTGGGCTTATGACATGAGTAGATTTATGTATGGAGCATTATTTATGCTTGGTGCTGGTTATGCATTGTCAAAAGGTGTTCACATAAGAGCAGATTTTTTATACAGAAATTTTAAAACAAAAACGCAAGGCACAATAGATTTTTGGTTATACTTATTATTTTATTTCCCAGGATTAATTGTCTTTCTTTATATGACCACAGGCTTTGTCCAAGAGTCGATTATGAGAGGCGAAAGAGGCATGGATACCGCTTGGATGCCATATATGTGGCCAATCAAAGCTTCTTTATGGTTTGGAATAGTTTTTTTAATAATCCAGGGTGTATCAGAGTTATTTAAAAGTTACTGGGCAGCTACAAAAGGTGTTTGGCCAGGAGAGGAAGAGTAAATGTTAGCGGAATTTATAGATCCAGCTGTTTTAGGTTTCATTTTAATTGGGGTAATGCTTTTTTCTATTTTTGTTGGGTTTCCAATTTCTTTTACTCTAATTTTTTTAGGATTCGTGTTTGGTTATCTAGGTTTTGGAAAATTAGTTTTTTATTTAATGACCTTGCAGTTCTCGATGGTTATGACCGAACAAACCTTGGCTGCCGTCCCACTCTTTGTCTTTATGGGTATTATGATGGAACAAGCTGGATTAATGGAAAGATTGTTTTCGGCATTCCAGCTAATGTTGGCTAAAGTCAGAGGCTCATTATATTACGCAGTATTATTTGTGTCTGTAGTATTTGCAGCTGCTACAGGAATTGTTGGAGCCTCAGTTACCATCTTAGGTATCATGGCAGCTAAATCAATGAACAGATCAGGTTATAATGTAAGACTTGCTGCAGGAACAATTACTGCTGGAGGAACTTTAGGAATATTAATTCCTCCAAGTATCATGCTTGTAGTGATGGGTCCTATAATGGAAATCCCTGTGACAGATTTATTTGCAGCTGCAATTATTCCAGGAATTTTACTTGCAACACTTTATGCTGCATACACAACTATTAGATGTTGGATTGATCCAAGTCTTGGACCCGTGCTGCCACCAGAGTTAAGAGCAACTAGTATGAAGCAAGTTTGGATTGAATTCTTTTTAGGATTGGTTCCACCAGCTGCTTTAGTTTTTGCTGCACTTGGTAGTATTTTATTTGGATTTGCAACACCAACAGAGGCTGCTGGTTGTGGAGCAATGGGTTCTTTACTTTTAGCTCTGGCATATAAAAAATTAACATTAAAAAAACTGCAAGATGCGCTAGTTAAAACTTTAGAAATTTCTGCGTTGATTATGGTTTTGGTTGCTGCTTCAAACTTTTTTGGTGCTGTGTTTTCTAGACTAGGTACACCAATGTTGCTTACAGATTTTTTATTAGGTCTTGAAATGAATAAATATTTAATCTTAGCATTAATTATGG
>JAOIVP010000005.1 GCA_028224115.1 Candidatus Pelagibacter sp.
CGTTCCTGTTTTAGATCTTAGAATAAAGGGAGCTAGCAATATAATTGGTGATAGATCTTTTTCTAAAAATCCAAATACAGTCTCTAAAATGGGAGATTTATGTATAAAATTGTTTCAAGAAAATTCCATTGGAACCATAATAAAGCACATTCCTGGGCATGGGTTAGCTAAAGTAGATAGTCACAATTTTACTCCCACAGTTAACAGGTCAATTAAACAGCTCAATCAATATGATTTTAAACCATTTAAAAAGAAACGAAGTTTTTTTGCAATGACAGCTCATGTTATTTACAAAAGCTTAGATAGTAATAATACCGCAACTCATTCAAAAAAAGTGATTGAATTTATTAGAAACAAAATAGGTTTTAAAAACATTATAATTTCAGACGATCTTTCAATGAAGAGCTTAAAAGATGACATGAAAGAGAAAACTATTAAAACATTTAAAGCAGGGTGCAATATTGCACTTCATTGCAATAGTAATCTCAATGAAATGAAGATTGTAGCTGACAATTCACCCTTAATAAGTAGTTTTATAATTAAAAAAACATCACAATTTTATAAAATTTTAAGTTAGTATTTGTTTATGTCCGAGTCTGATTCTGTTTTATTTAATGTTGATATTAATAACTATAATGGACCTCTTGATGTTTTGCTTGATCTTGCGAAAGCTCAAAAGGTAGATTTAGAAGAAATATCAATAACAAAACTTGCTGATCAGTTTCATGATTATATTACTAGTGAAAAAGATTTAAATTTAGAAATTGCATCTGAATATCTATTGATGGCTACGTGGTTAGCTTATTTAAAATCTAAATTATTACTTCCAGGAACTCCAGAAGAAGAATTTAAAGTTCAAGAAGTTGCGGAAAAATTAAAATTGCAACTTAAAAAATTAGAACTCATTAGATTGCTTTCAGAGCAAATGTTAAAAAGAAATAGATTAGGTAAAGAGATTAGAACGCGAGGAATAAAAGGAAATATTAGATCAATTTATAGCTCTGAATATAATGTAAGTTTATATGAACTTTTAAAAGCCTATTCTTCAATAGTTATGACTAAAGATTTTCAAACAATGAGTATTCCTAAATTACCAGTGTTTACTACTGAGGATGGTATTAAAGCTATAAAAAAATTTATTGGTAAACTGATGGATTGGAAAAACTTAGACGATTTAATACCTAGTAATTTTAAAAATGGTTCTAGATATAAAAAAACTGGTAAAGCAGGAATTTTTGCTGGATCATTAGAATTAGTAAAAGAGGGAAATCTAACAATAAAACAAGATAAATTGTTTGATGATATTTATGTAAGGGAAATTAATGATTAAAAAAGAAAAAATAACAAAGGATAACGTAGTTAAATTTCCTTCTAAATTAACCGATCTTGAAAAAGAAATTGAAGCTGTAATTTTTGCAGCTGCTGAACCACTTGATGTTGATACAATTGAAAGTAAAATTTCAAAGAAAGCAAATGTTGCAAAATTATTAGAAAAATTACAACAAGAGTATTCAAATAGAGGAATAAATTTAGTTTGCATTAAAGAAAAGTGGTCTTTTAGAACATCGCCCAAAGTATCAAGCTTAATGACTCAAGAAAAAACTGTTGAAAAAAAATTATCTCGTGCAGCAATAGAAACGTTAGCAATTATTGTTTATCACCAACCTGTTACAAGAGCAGAAATTGAGGAAATACGTGGTGTTGCTTTTGGAACAAATACTTTAGAGATTTTAATGGAATTAGATTGGGTTAAACCTGGTGGCCGTAAAGATGTACCTGGCAAACCAATTCAATATTTAACAACAGATGGTTTTTTAAGTCATTTCAATTTACAAAAATTATCTGATCTTCCTACAGTTGATGAGTTAGGGGCTGCTGGCTTAATTGATAGCACAAGTGTTGACAATGCAATTTTTGGCTCAAGTAAATTTTTTAAAGAAAAACAAGATGAAAAAAAAGAGGATATTTATTCTAATATAGACGAAATGTTGAATAGTACTCTTGATGAAGAAGAAAAAGATTCATAAAAAAGTCACTTTTAAATCAATCGTAAAAAGGTTATAAGTTTTTATGAGCATAGGAATTTGGCAAATAGCAATTGTTGTAATATTAGTTGTATTATTATTTGGACGAGGAAAAATATCTAGTTTAATGGGCGATGTTGCTAAAGGTATTAAAAGTTTCAAAAAAGGAATGGCGTCAGATGTCACTGACGATAGTGAGCCAAAAAATATTTCCGACGAAAATAAAGACTCAAATAACAAAGATTAAATTACATGCCTACTATTGGTTGGTTTGAAATTTTGATTATTGTAGGTATTGCCATTGTTGTACTTGGCCCTAAAGACTTTCCTATAATGTTAAAAAAAGCTGGTTCATGGATCGGTACCGCAAAAAAATATATGCGTGATATTCAAAGTGAAGTTTCAAATATTGACATTGAAGAAGAAAATACAAATGAAATAAAAAAAGATAATATTAAAAAAGATGAGTAACGAAGAAAATGAAGGTGGCTTTATAAGTCATTTAACTGAATTAAGAAAAAGACTTATTCATAGTTTTTTGTTTCTATTCATATTTTTTATTGGCTGTTATTTTTTTGCTGAAAATATCTATGGGTTTTTAGTTGATCCCTATGCAAAAGCTGTAAAAGATGATGGTACTGAAAGAAGATTAATTTTTACAGCATTACAAGAAACTTTTTTAACTTATCTAAAAGTATCTTTCTTCACAGCATTCTTTGTTACGTGCCCATTTATTCTAATGCAAATATGGAAATTTATAGCTCCTGGTTTATATAAACATGAAAAAATTGCTATTATGCCATACTTAATTTTAACTCCTATATTATTTCTTCTAGGAGGAATGTTAGTTTATTACCTCATAATGCCACTTGCGATTAAATTTTTCTTATCATTTGAAAGCACTGGCCTTTCAACTAGTTTGCCAATTCAACTTGAAGCGAAGGTTAATGAATACTTATCACTTGTTATGAAATTAATTTTTGCATTTGGTTTAAGTTTTCAGTTACCCGTGGTGCTTAGTTTATTAGCAAGAGTTGGTGTTGTTGATAGTCAGTTTTTAAAAGATAGAAGAAAATATGTTGTTGTAATAATTTTTGCTGCAGCCGCATTGTTAACTCCGCCAGATCCAATTACTCAAATTGGTTTAGCTATACCGTTATTAATTTTATATGAATTATCAATATTTTCAGTAAAATTTATAGAAAATAAAAATTTAGAAAAAACTGATGCATAATATAAAAGAAATAAGAAAAGATTTTAATGTTTTTGCTAAATCTCTTGAGAAAAGATCTATAAATGTAGATTTTAAAAACTTACAAAAACTAGATGAGCAAAATAGAGAATTAATTCAAAAAAAAGAAGCATTAGAAAAAGAAAAAAAAGATATTTCAAAATCTAAAGACGAAGCAATGTTTAAAAGATCAAAAGAAATTTCTTTAGATTTAGAAAAAATTTCTGAAAACCAAAAAAATGTAAAAAGTGAATTAGATAATATATTATCAAATATTCCTAATATACCTCACTCTGATGTGCCTAACGGTAAAGATGAAAATGACAATATAGAAATATCTAAATCAGGTAAAATTCCCGATTTTGATTTTAAGCCTAAATCGCACTATGAACTAGGTGAAAAATTAAATATGCTTGATTTTGACCTTGCTACTAAAACTACAGGATCAAGATTTGTTTTTGTAAAAAATAAATTAGCTTTATTGGAGAGAGCTTTATCAAATTTTATGCTTGATACTCACGTAAATCAAAATCAGTACCAGGAAATTTCACCTCCTTTAATTGCATCGGATAATACTATGTTTGGAACTGGACAACTTCCAAAATTTGAAAATGATCAGTTTGAAATTAAGTTTGATGAAGGTTCTGATAGAAAATTTTTGATACCTACAGCAGAAGTTATACTAACAAATATAGTTAAAGATAAAATTGTAGATCGTAAAGATTTGCCTATGAGATTTGTTGCATCAACTCCTTGTTTTAGAAAAGAAGCCGGAAGTTATGGAAAAGATACCAAAGGAATGATTAGGCAACACCAATTCTATAAAGTTGAAATGGTGAGCATTGTTGAAAAAGAAAGTTGTTTAGAAGAGTTAGAAAGAATGACAAACTGCGCTACTGATATATTAGATAAATTAGAATTACCTTACAGAAAAGTCATTTTATGCTCAGGGGATATTGGCTTTAGTGCTGAGAAAACTTATGATATCGAAGTTTGGCTACCATCAGAAAATAAATATCGTGAAATTTCTTCTTGTTCATCATGTGCAACATTTCAAGGACAAAGAATGAAGACCAGATATAAAGATGAAAATAAAGAAACTCATTTTGTTGGCACTCTCAATGGAAGTGGTCTTGCTGTTGGGAGAACATTAATTGCAGTTTTAGAAAATTATCAACAAAAAGATGGGTCTATTGTTATACCAAAAGTTTTAAGACCCTATATGAACAATTTAGAAAGTATTTCGATCAATTAAAGTTGTTTTCATTATTAAGATAGTATAATAATTCAGCTTATTTATAAGGAGATTTATGGAAGGTTCAGGAATAGGACAATTTATACCGTTAATTTTAATTTTTGTTATTTTTTATTTTTTCTTAATAAGACCTCAACAGAAAAAAGTTAAAGAACATAAAGCAATGGTTGAAGGTTTAAAAAGAGGTGACAAGGTTATTACTTCTGGAGGTATTACAGGTACTGTTGAAAGATTAATCGACAACGATAAGATTGAAGTTGAAATTGCTGAAAATGTTAAAGTTGAGATTGTTAAAGCTACTGGTGTTCAAGGCCTTTTAAATACTCAAGAAGTTAAGAAATAATCAGTTAAAGAAAAGTGCTTTATTTTTCAAAGTTAAGAATTTTATCTATAGCTCTTTTTTCTTCTTTATTTATTTTAATTGCATTAACAAATTTATTTAAAATCGACGATGATTTTTTTGATAAAAAAATCAATTTAGGTTTGGACTTACAAGGAGGATCATACCTTCTGCTTGAAATTGATAACGCTCCTGTTATTGAGCAAAAACTTCAAAATTTAACTACGACTATTAGAAATTATTTCAAAGATCAAAATATCAAGATTAATAATATTAAAATTGAAGATGAAAAAATATTCTTCAATGTCGATGATCAAAGTAAACAAGTAGTTCTAGATACTTTTATGGATGAAAATAGTGATATAAATCCATACTACCCTAGATTTAAATCACACCAGTTAGAAATTGAAGATATGGGTTTAAATCTGAAAGTAAATTTTTCGACACAAGGGTTGATTTCCTTAAAAACCTCTTCCCAAGATCAGGCAATTGAAATTGTTAGAAGAAGAATTGATGAAGTTGGAACCAACGAACCAAATATTTTGAAGAGAGGAAATAATCGTATTCTAGTTGAACTTCCTGGTTTAGATGATCCTATGAGGGTAAAATCTCTTTTAGGTAAAACTGCCAATTTAACTTTTAGATTTGTTACAAACAATGAAAACGATAGTTTTGGAGTTGAAAAATTAGAATATGAGGATGGATTAGAGGAAGCGACTGTAAGCAAACGTATAATAATAAGTGGAGATAATCTTTTAGATGCACAGCCTCAAATGGATACACAAAATAACCAAACTGTAGTGTCTTTTTCTTTAGATAGAGTGGGAGCTAAAAGATTTGGCAAGGCTACATCTACAGGTATTGGCAAACAACTTGCTATAGTTCTAGATGGAAAAATTATTAGTGCACCAGTAATTAGAGACACTATTGCTAGTGGCTCAGGACAAATTAGTGGTGGATTTACATTTCAATCAGCAACGGATTTAGCATTATTGTTAAGATCAGGTGCATTACCCGCACCTTTGAACATTATTGAGGAAAGAACTGTAGGTCCTGATTTGGGTCAAGATTCTATAAATGCAGGGATGATTGCTTTAGCTATAGGTTTTCTTTTGGTTATAATTTTTATGTTCGTCAAATATAGAGTTTTTGGTCTTATCACCAATTTAACATTAATTATTAATTTATTTATTTTATTAGGAATATTAACTTTATTTGAAGCAACATTAACTCTACCAGGTATAGCAGGTATAATCTTGACTGTTGGTATGGCAGTTGATGCAAATGTTTTAATATTTGAAAGAATTAAAGAAGAGCTTAAAGATGAAAAAAATAATATATTAGCTTTTGATAGCGGTTATATTAAATCTAGAACGGCAATAATCGATGCTAACATAACTACTTTATTAGCCGCAATTATACTTTTTTTTATGGGTTCTGGCCCAATAAAAGGATTTTCTGTAACTCTTGGTATAGGAATTTTTACAACACTATTTTCTGTTTATTTCATCGCTAGATTATTCACTAGTATTTATGTGTCCAAAAATAGAAATAAGGAAAAATTAATTTAATGATACCTTTTAACAAATATTACAATCACTTTAATTTACTTTCAACAATACTAATTGTTTGTTCATTAATTTTATTAATATTCAAGGGATTAAATTTTGGAATTGATTTTAAGGGTGGAACACTAATTGAATTAAGATCTTCAGACACCAAAATAAATGTTAGTTCATTAAGAGATAAATTTAGTCAAATGAGTCTTGGCGATGTATCAGTTAAAAAGTTTGGTAATGACAAGGATTATTTAATTAAATTTGAGAATAAAGATAATGTAATTGAAGAAATTAAGATTAATCTAGATAAATCATTTGGTAATAATTTCAATTTTAGGAGAGTTGAAAATGTTGGTCCAAAAGTAAGTGCAGAGTTATTAAAATCTGGCGTAATAGCTATCTCATTATCTTTGGCAATAATGTTATTTTATATTTGGATTAGATTTGAATGGCAATTTAGTCTTGGTGCAATTCTAGCCTTATTTCATGATGTAATAGTTACTCTTGGTGTGTTTTCATTATTTAGTCTGGAAATTAATCTATCTATTATTGCTGCTGTTTTAACAATAGTTGGATACTCTATGAATGATACAGTTGTTATTTTTGACCGTGTTAGAGAAAATTTAAGAAAATACTCTGATATAAAAATTTTTGAACTAACTAATATTTCAATAAATGAAACTTTATCTAGAACAATAATTACTTCAGTTACAACATTGCTTGCTTTATTAGCCATTTATTTTTTTGGAGGTGAAATTTTAAAAGGATTTTCTTTAGCTATGATTTTGGGTGTTGTTTTTGGAACTTATTCATCAATTTATATTGCTAATACTGTTTTGGTAAGACTTAGAGTTTCACAAAAAACAGTTTTGAAAGAAGATGATGATAATAAATCTTAGTATAGATTTTGTGCTATAACCATTGATAACAACATTGGTAATGACAGCAAAGTATTAGTTCTTGAAAAAAGCATCGCAGTTTTTGCAGATTTAGCTTTTAAATCTGGTTCGCATTCAACAATTCCTAAAGCTCTTTTTTGATTTGGCCAAATTACAAACCAAACATTAAAAGCCATAATTATACCTAGCCACATACCAATACCTATTGCGGTATATTTTGGTACCTCAGATCCAATACCTAAAAGTAAAGCATCATGACCATAACCATTTAAATGAGCTAAAATTAATCCAGATAAAACTGTTAATGCAGCAGCCCATCTAAAATAGAAAAGAGCAGCAGGAGCAATGACTTTACCTATTGCTGGTTTTTGTTCATCAGGGATCTTGCCCATGTTTGGAATTTGTACAAAGTTAAAATACCAAAGTAAGCCAATCCACATAATGGCAACAGTCACATGAATATATCTGAATAACCAACTCCAAAACAATGTATCAAATGCAAACCCACCATTTAAATAAAATAGAGCAATAAACAGCAATATAGCTAATGCAAGTGATGCATGAATTGTTTTAGGTAGTGATGATAATAAATTGCTCATGATTCTTAATATTTATACACTAAATTATCAGAAATATTAACAACCTTTTATAATATTATCTCAATAAAGGTTTTAAGAATTGACCTGTATAACTTTCAGGAACTTTACAAATTTCTTCAGGTTTTCCTTCTGCGATAATATTACCGCCTTTAACACCACCTTCAGGGCCCATATCAACGATATAATCAGCTGTTTTAATAACATCTAAATTATGTTCAATTACTACAACAGTGTTACCAAGTTTAACAAATGTGTGAAGTATTTCTAATAATTTTTTAATATCATGTTGATGAAGACCTGTTGTTGGTTCATCTAAAATATACATTGTTCGACCTGTTGATCTTTTGGATAGTTCTTTTGCAAGTTTTATTCTTTGAGCTTCACCCCCTGATAGAGTAGTTGCCTGTTGACCAATTTTTATATAACCCAAACCTACTTTTTTAAGAGTAAGTAATTTTGTTTTAATAGTTGATATATTTTCAAAATATTCACATCCTTCATCAACAGACATATCTAAAACATCAGCTATGCTTTTTCCTTTAAATTTAATCTCTAGTGTTTCTCTATTGTATCTTGTGCCTTTGCATTCATCACATTGTATGTAAACGTCTGGTAAAAAATGCATCTCATAAGTTATAACACCATCGCCTTCACAAGCTTCACATCTTCCGCCTTTAACATTAAAAGAAAATCTTCCAGGTTTATATCCTCTAGTTTTAGACTCAGGCAAACTAGTAAACCAATCTCGAATAGGACCAAAAGCTCCAGTATAAGTTGCTGGGTTTGATCTTGGTGTTCTTCCAATGGGAGATTGGTCTATATCTATAATCTTATCAATTAATTCAACACCCTTATAACTCTTAAAGGCTTTTGGCGCTTTTCTAGCTTTATTATTAAGTGTTAAATTTAGAGCATGATATAGAGTTTGTAAAATTAAAGTTGATTTACCACTACCTGATACACCAGTGATACAAGTAAAACTTCCGGTTGGAATTTTTAAATTAACATTGTTTAGATTATTTCCTGTAGCTCCATTAATTTCTACAAATCTACCATTTTTAGCTAATCTTCGAGTTTTAGGAATTTCAATTGATTTTTTATTCGATAGATATTGACCAGTAATACTATTTTTATCTTTTTTAATTTCATCATATGTTCCTTGAGCAGATACTTGCCCACCATTAGATCCAGCTTCAGGACCCATATCTATAATATGATCAGCGTTCTCCATTGTTTCTGTATCATGCTCAACAACAATTACAGTGTTACCTAAATCTCTTAATCTTTTAAGAGCATTAATAAGTTTAACATTGTCTTTTTGATGCAAACCTATTGAGGGTTCATCAAGAACATATAAAACACCTGTTAATCCTGATCCTATTTGAGAGGCTAGTCTTATTCTTTGTGCTTCACCACCAGAAAGTGTCCCTGACTCTCTTGACAACGTAAGATAGTCTAGACCAACATTAAGTAAAAAATTTAATCTTTCATTAATTTCTTTTAATACATGTTCAGCAATTTTAAATTGTCTGTTATCTAAATTTTTTTCTAAATCTTTAAACCATTGAGCGGCATCAAGAATAGATTTTTTTGTGATCTCACTAATATTGTGATCGTCAATTTTAACACATAAAGCTTCTTCTTTAAGCCTATCTCCATTACAGCCTTCACAAGCAGAATCTGACTGATACTCTGCTATAGCTTCTCTTTTCCATTCGCTATCAGACTCTAGAAATCTTCTTTCAAGATTATTTATTACACCTTCAAAAGTTTTTTTATGTGAATATTTTTCATATCCATCATCATAATTGAACTTAATTTCTTCTTCATCAGATCCATATAAAATTACATCTTTAATTTTTTTTGGTAATTTTTTCCATTTATCATCAAGTGAAAAACCGTAATGTTTAGCAATAGATGCTAAAGTTTGAGCGTAATATAATGTTGTAGATTTAGCCCAAGGCTCTATAGCACCATCTGCAATACTTTTTCTATCATCTGGAATTACTAAATTTGGATCAACATTTAATTTAATTCCAATACCTTCACATTCTTCGCAAGCACCATAAGGGCTATTAAAAGAAAAAAGTCTAGGTTCAATTTCTTCAATAGTAAAACCACTTTCAGGACAAGCAAATTTTGTTGAATAAATTAGTTTTTCAATTTTTCTAAATTTTTCTGGTAATGTTTCATCTTCATATTCAACAAAAACTAATCCATTTGATAAATTAACAGCCGCCTCAATGCTCTCTGCCAATCTATTTCCCAACTTTGAATTTAGTACAATTCTATCAACTAGAACTGAGATATCATGTTTAAGTTTCTTATCTAAGTTTGGTGATTTTTCAATGTCGTATAAAACATTATCAATCTTAATTTTTCTAAATCCTCGTCTTTTATAACTTAAAATATCTTTCTTATATTCACCTTTACGACCCCTAACTACAGGTGCGTAAATATATATAGTAGATTTTTTTGGTAGTTTTTTTACTAAATCTACAATCTGAGTTATTGTTTGAGATGTAATTGGTTTGCCTGTAAATGGTGAGTAGGGGATACCAGCTCTTGCAAATAAAACTCTCATATAATCATAAATTTCTGTAACGGTTGCAACAGTTGATCTTGGATTCTTAGATGTATTTTTTTGTTCTATAGCGATAGCCGGACTTAAACCTTCGATGAGATCTACATTTGGCTTTTTCATTTTGTCCAAAAATTGTCTGGCATAAGCAGACAAACTTTCAACATATCTTCTTTGGCCCTCAGCATATATTGTATCAAAAGCTAATGATGATTTTCCTGATCCCGATAGACCAGTTATTACAACAAATTGATCTTTAGGGATTTCAATATTAACATTCTTCAAATTATGTTCTTTAGCACCCTTAATAACTATCTTTTTGATCATATTTTTTGTTGCTTTGAGTTAATAAAATTAATAATGAGAAGAATTATGATATAGTTCTTATTAATTAATTTAACAAATATTAAATATTATGGCTGGAAGTTTAAATAAAGTATTATTAATTGGTCGTTTGGGCGCAGACCCAGAGATTAAACAAATGGTTAATGGCAAAAGTGTTGCAAGACTTAGTTTAGCAACGAGTCAATCTTGGAAAGACAAAAATACAGGCGAGAAAAAAGAAAAAACTGAATGGCACCGTGTAGTTGTATTTAACGAGGGTCTTGTAAATGTTATTCAACAATATCTTAAAAAAGGTGCTCAAATTTATGTAGAGGGTCAACTTACTACTAGAAAATGGAAAGATGAGCAATCTGGTCAAGATAAATATTCTACCGAAATTGTCCTTCAAGGATATAACTCGACTTTAACAATGCTTGGTGGAGGTAACACAGGTGGTGGAATTCAAAATGACACAACTCAACAAAATAATATTGAGGATTCTTCACAAGTGTCAAATGATATGGATGACGAAATTCCATTTTAGTATCTATGCAAAAAACTGAAGCTCCAAAAGATAACAATATAAAATTAATCTCAATGCATGATGAGATGAGTTCATCTTATCTATCTTATGCTATGAGCGTAATTGTCAGTCGAGCCTTACCTGATGTAAGAGATGGATTGAAACCTGTTCACAGAAGAATTTTATACGCAATGTACAAAGGTGGATATGATTGGTCCAAACAATTTAGAAAATCTGCAAGAATAGTAGGGGATGTAATTGGTAAATATCACCCACATGGTGATCAATCAGTATATGATGCACTAGTTAGAATGGTTCAAGATTTTTCAATGAGCTTACCTTTAGTTCAAGGGCAAGGTAACTTTGGATCTATAGATGGTGATCCAGCTGCAGCAATGAGATACACAGAAACAAGATTATCAAAAGTTTCTCAATTTTTAATCGATGATATAGAAAAAAATACCGTTTCTTTTAAAAGCAATTATGACGAAACAGAAAAAGAACCTACAGTTTTACCTGCTCAATATCCAAATCTTTTAGTTAATGGCGCAGGTGGTATCGCTGTTGGTATGGCAACAAGCATCCCTCCGCATAATTTAGGTGAAATTATTAATGGAACTTTAGCATTAATTGATAACAAGGATATTAAGATTAAAGAACTAATGAAACACGTTCCTGGACCAGATTTTCCAACAGGCGGCGTAATTATTGGTAAAGATATCATTAAACAAGGCTACAATAATGGTAGAGGATCTTTTAAAATTCGAGGTGAAGTTTCTATAGAGTCGCTTAAGAATGGTAGAGAAAGATTGGTAATCACTTCCATTCCTTACCAAGTAAACAAATCAGTATTGAACGAGAGAATTGCTCAGTTGGTAAGAGAAAAAAAGATAGAAGGAATTAAGGATATTAGAGACGAGTCAAATAGAGAAGGTATCAGAGTAGCAATTGATCTTAGAAGTGGTGTTGAACCAGAAACAATTAAAAGACAACTTTATAAAAATACCCAAATTGAAAGTTCGTTTGGCTTTAACACATTAGCTATTGTAGAAGGCAAACCTAAAACTTGTACATTAAAAGACTTCTTGGCAAATTTTTTGTCTTTTAGAGAAGATGTTGTAATTAAAAAAACAAAATTTGATCTTCAAAAGGCTGAAGAAAGAGCACATATCTTAATAGGATTATCAGTATCAGTAGAAAATTTAGATAAAATTATAAAAATAATAAGATCATCAAAAACACCAGATGATGCCAAACAGTCTATATTAAAAACTAAATGGAAAATTAATAAATCTCAAAAATTAATTTCTTTAGTGGAAGGAAAGAAAAGTAAGGGTATTTATTCATTATCAGAACCACAAGTTTTAGCTATTCTAGAACTTAGACTTCAAAAATTAACTGCTTTAGGAATTAACGAAATTGAAATTGAAATAAAAAAATTAGCTGAATTAATAACAAAATATAAAAAAATTATATCTTCAAAAAAAGAACTATTAAAAGTGATCAGCGATGAGCTTAAAAATATTAAGGAAAAGTTTGCAGTACCAAGAAGAACCAAGATTATTGATGCAGTTTTAAATTACGATATTGAAGAAACTATTCAAAAACAATCAGTAATTATTACAGTAACTTTACAAGGTTACATCAAAAGAGGTTCTTTAGATGGTGTAAAACAACAAAAAAGAGGTGGCAAAGGTAAGTCTGGTATTACTACAAGAGATCAGGATTCAGTTATTCAAACTTTATCAGTTAATACACATACTTCAGTTCTATTCTTTTCTACAGAAGGTTTAGTTTACAAAGTAAAAGCATGGAAGATTCCCGAAGGATCATCAACTTCAAAAGGGAAATCTTTATTCAATATCTTACCTTTAAAAAGCCATCAAGCAATCAGTTCAATTATGCCTATGCCAGAAAATGAAACCGATCTAAAGAATTATCAAATAATTTTTGCTACAGCACAGGGCAAAGTTAGAAAAAATAGTTTAGAAGATTTCTCATCTATTAATGCATCGGGGAAAATTGCAATGAAACTTGATAACAATGATAAGATTGTTGGTGTTAAAATTTGTCAAGACGATCAAGATGTAATCTTAAGCACTAAATTTGGTAAATGTATAAGATTTGAAGCAAAAAAATTAAGAGTATTTAAAGGAAGATCATCAAAAGGAATAAAAGGTTTGGAGCTAGCTTCAAACGATGAAATAGTGTCTTTGTCTGTTATTGATAACGATAAATCAAAAAAAAATGGTAAAAAATCTAAAGATGAAAAATCAGAAATTACTGCTAAAGAAAAATTTGTCCTATCAATAAGTGAAAATGGATATGGAAAGAAAACATCACATACAGATTACAGAGTTACCAATAGAGGGGGCAAAGGTATTATTGGTATTATAAATTCACCAAGAAATGGAAATATAACTTCATCTTTTCCAGTATTTGAGGGAGATGAAATACTGATATCGACTAATAAAGGTAGAGTGATTAGAGTTGCAGTTAAAGAAATCAGAACAGCTGGTAGAAACACTCAGGGAGTGAGAGTTATTAAATTATCTGGAGAAGAAAAAGTGGTATCTGCTATTAAAATTGATGATAATCTAATTTAATGAACAAGGTAGCAATTTACCCAGGTACGTTTGATCCAATTACATACGGTCATATTGATGTAATCAAAAAAGCATTAAAACTATTTGATAAGATTATTGTAGGAGTTTCTGATGTTAGTAATAAAAACTATTTGTTTAATTCTGAGGAAAGAATCAATATTGTAAATAAAGCATTATTTAAAGATTTAAAATTAAGTAAAAAAAAAATATCTGTTGTCTCATTTAGCTCTCTTACAACCGATTTATGTAAAAAATATAAATCTAATATAATTTTACGTGGCTTAAGAGCTGTTTCAGATTTTGAATATGAATTTCAATTAGCAGGAATGAATAGAAAACTTAACAACAATATTGAGACTATTTTTTTAATGTCTGATGTAGAAAATCAAATAATTTCATCTAGATTTGTTAAGGAAATTGTCAAATTAAATGGTGATATAAGAAAATTTACTACCAAAAGTACAATTAAATCTTTAAAAGAAAAATATGAATAGATTTTTAACTTTAATATTTATTTTATTTTTTTTATTTACTAAACAATCAATAGCGCAGGAGAATATAATGATTTTAAAACTAAAAGACGGTGATGTGAAAATTGAGTTATTCGAAGATGTAGCTCCAAATCATGTTAAAAGAATTAAAGAACTAGCTGATAGTGGTCAATACGATAATGTTGTATTTCATAGAGTTATAGATGGATTTATGGCTCAAACTGGCGATGTAAAATTTGGTAAATCAGACTCTAATGATTTTGACTTACGTAGAGCGGGTATGGGTGGTTCAGATATGCCAGATTTAAAACAAGAATTTAGTAGTGTGCCTCATGACAGAGGAACTTTATCTATGGCAAGATCCTCTGATCCTGATAGTGCAAACAGCCAATTTTTCATATGTTTTAAACCAGCTCCATTTCTTGACAGACAATATACAGTCTTTGGAAAAGTTTTAGAAGGTATGGAATTTGTTGATAAAATTAAAAGAGGTGATGATAGCAACAATGGTGCCGTATCTGATCCAGATAAAATTATCAGTTTTAAATCATTATAATTTCTTTAAATGGCATTAAAAGATTTTGCCTTTAAAGTTCTAAGTAAAGACAAGTTTGCAAGATGTGGTTTAATCGAAACCCATAGAGGTAACATTAATACACCTGCTTTCATGCCTGTTGGAACTCAAGCTACTGTGAAAGCTTGCACTATTGAAGATATCAAAAAAACAGGATCAGAAATAATATTATCTAACACCTATCATTTAATGATTAGACCTGGAGTTGAAAGAGTTCAGTCTGCTGGAGGTCTTCATAATTTTATGAATTGTGATCTTCCAATTCTCACTGACTCAGGAGGATTTCAAGTAATGTCACTTTCAAAGTTAAATAAAATTGATAGAGAAAAAGGAGCTATTTTTAATTCACATGTTGATGGCAAAAAATTTTATTTAAGTCCAGAAGAAAGCATAAGAATTCAATTAGGACTTAACTCTGACATAGTTATGATTATGGATGAGTGTCCTAGTAAATCAGATGATTATGAATTGATTAAAAAATCAATGGACTTGTCTTTATATTGGGCTGAAAGATCAAAAAAATCTTTCGGTAAAAATCCTCACAAAGCCCTATTTGGAATTGTTCAAGGAGGATTATTTAAAGATTTACGAATTAAATCTCTAAATGAATTAATTAAAATTGGATTTGATGGTTATGCAATGGGTGGTTTAGCAGTAGGAGAGTCTCAAAATGAAATGTTTAGCGTATTAGATGATATTAAAGAATATCTGCCAGATGAAAAACCTCATTATTTAATGGGTGTGGGGACACCCTCAGATATAATAGGCGCTGTTAAAAGAGGTATTGATATGTTTGATTGTGTTCTACCTACTAGATCAGGAAGAACTGGATTAGCTTTTACGTGGAATGGAAGAATAAATATTAAAAATAATAAATATCAAACCGATAATACTCCACTAGATCCTAATTGTACTAATCTAAATCTTAACAAATATTCAAAAAATTATTTAAATCATTTATTTAATACTAATGAAATTTTAGCATCTATGCTCTTAACTCTTCATAATATTAATTTCTATCAAGAATTAATGTCTGCTATTAGGAAAAATATCTCAGAAGGTACTTTTGATCAATTTCATAACAAATACATTGATAAGTTGTAGAAGATATATAAATTTTAGTTCAATTTGACGTTTGAAAAAATAGAATAATTCTGTATATAACAACTATTCAATTTGAATATATGGGGGCCCTTAGCTCAGTTGGTAGAGCAATTCCCTTTTAAGGAATGGGTCGATGGTTCGAGTCCATCAGGGCTCACCAATAATTCAATTATGCAATTGGAGGATAATTTATAATTATTTCATTCATCCAATTATTAAGATTTTTAATCCTATTGTCGGATGATGGATGAGTACTCATAAATTCTGGTGGTTCTTTTCCTTTGTTAAGTTCTTTCATTCGCTCCCATAATTTTACTGTTTCTCGAATATCATGTCCTGATAAAGAAGAAAAAATCATACCTAAATAATCAGCTTCACTTTCTTGAGTACGCGTAAATGGATTCATTAGACCTATTTGAGAGAGTAACCCTACGGTATTCATTCCGGTAACACGATTCACTTGTGAAAGTTTACCACCGCTAAATATATCAATTAATTGAGTGCTGGTATTTAACAATACGCTTCTACTAGCACGTTCAACAGAATGTTTTGCAACCGCATGAGCAATTTCATGACCCATTACTGCAGCTAAACCATTTGTATTTTTTGTTGCATCTAGTATTCCAGTATAAACAGCAATTTTACCTCCTGGCATACACCATGCATTTCTCATTTTTTTATTATCAATTAATATATATTCCCATTGAAAATTTGCTGTTGGATTTTCAACCCCATTTCTATTAAAATATTCATCAATAGAATTTTCCATTTTTTTTCCAATATTTTTAATTGAAGAAAGAGTTTCCTTATCATCACTCATTTTTTCTTTTTCTTTGATTTTCTCATAAATTTCAGCAGCTTGAGCATTTAATTTAGACTCAGGAATGATTTTTAATTGACTTCTATTTGTAATTGGTGCGCTTGTACAAGAAGGCAATATTAAACCACAACAGCTACAGCCAATATATGACAAAAATTTTCTTCTATTCATTTTCATATAAAATTGATATTAACATTATATTATGAATCTTAATAACAAAATTCTATTATTGTTATTTATTATCGCAATTTGTTTTGTAATTTACTCAAGTTTTAACTAATAATATGAAAAAAAAATCAAAACGAAAATCATTATCTTTAACACTTCGAAATTATTTCATTGCCGGTGTTGTTGTTTTAATTCCTATCGGTTTTACTCTTTATCTAAGTAAAATTTTAATAGGTATATCTTCAAATTTAATTCCAAAAAATCTCAACCCTAATCATTATTTGCCTTTTGATATCCCTGGAGTAGAAATTTTAATTTCAATATTATTAATAACAATAGTAGGTGGTTTATCTCTATCTTTTTTTGGAAGAAGAATTTTAAAATTAATAGATGATTTGTTCAAAAGAATTCCTTTTTTAAGAACAGTTTATTCTGCAATTGTTCAAATGACAGAAACATTTTCTAAAAAAGATGATAATCAAAAAAGTGTTGTATTGGTTGAATACCCAAGAAAAGGTGTGTGGGCAGTTGGTTTTGCAACTAAAGAAAATACAGGTGAAATGGCAGATAAAACTAACAAAAAATTAATCAATGTTTTTGTGCCAACCACACCAAATCCTACAAGTGGATTTTTATTAATGTTTCCTATTGAAGATGTTATTTATCTAAATATGACTTTTGAAGAAGCATCTAAATTTATTGTATCTGCAGGAACTTCAAACAAACAAACTTAAGCAATATCGTTTATAATATCTGCTCTATCGTATAATTTTATAAGTGGTTTAAATCTACTTATATCTTCATTCTCATTCTCAATTCTTTTGATTTCTTTTTCTGCTAAAAGAAAAAGATCACTATTATGAACAGGGTCAGCTAACTTAAAGTTTTTTATACCACTTTGTTTAAACCCTAATATATCTCCAAAACCTCTAATTTTCATGTCTTCTTCAGAGATATAAAAACCATCATTAGACTCTTTTAAAATGTTAATTCTTTTTTTTGCATTAACGCTTAAATTTGATTTAAACATCAATATACACGAAGACTCCTTATCACCTCTTCCTACTCGACCTCTTAATTGGTGTAATTGCGATAATCCAAATTTATTAGCATTCTCAATAATAATTACGTTTGCATTAGGAAAATCAATACCGACCTCAATAATAGTTGTTGATACTAAAATTTTGAATTTATTATTCAAAAAATTATCTAATATTATTTCTTTATCCTCTAAATCAGTTTTTCCATGCAAAAGAGATACTTGATTTGGAAAAAGTTTATCTAAATAGTCAAATTTTTTAACAGCAGATGCGTGATCTAATTTTTTTGATTCTTCAATTAATGGGCAAACCCAAAAAATTTGATTACCTAATTTAATTTCTTTTTTTATAAATTTAATAACGTCGTCAATTTTACTTTCTAATTTACTATAAGTTTTAATAGGTTTTCTAGATTTGGGTTTTTCTCTTATAATAGAGAGATCCATGTCACCATATATGGTCATCGTTAAAGTTCTAGGTATTGGTGTTGCCGTCATTAGCAATACATCACAGTTTTCACCACCTTTATCAGATAAACGTTTTCTTTGATTGACGCCAAATTTATGTTGTTCATCTATAATAATTAATCCTAAATTTTTAAAATTTACCTTTTTTTGAAATATTGCATGTGTTCCAAAAATGATATCTATTTTATTATTTGCCAACTTATCTAATATTTCTTTTTTAAATTTGTACTCAGATTTACCAGAAATTAATTCTATATTAATTTTTTTTGGAAATAGTTTTTTGGCAAAATTAAAATGTTGTCTTGCTAAAATTTCAGTAGGGGCCATAATAGCTACTTGAAATCCTGAATTTACAGTATTATAGGCTGCAATTAATGATACAATAGTTTTTCCACTTCCAACATCACCTTGTAATAAACGAAACATTTTATTTGAAGAAGAAAGATCTTTATTGATCTCATCTAAAGATTTTTTTTGATCATTAGTTAGCGAAAATTCTAATTGATTAATAATTTTTTTTTGTAACATTTCATCAAAAAGTTTTCCTTTCTTTTTAATTCTTTTAATTTTTTTTCTAATTTCTGAATTAACCAAGAAAGTCGAAAATATTTCATCAAATGCTAATCTTTGATAAAAATTTTTTTTATATTTCCCAATATTTTCTGGTTTATGTAATTCTATAATTGAGTCATTCCAGTTTATGTCATTAAATTTATTTAAAATATTTTTTGAATGCCATTCATTTAAAATTGGAAGTTTGCTTAATATTTGATGAATAATTTTATTATAAATTTTCTCAGAAATACCCTCGGTTAAAGAATAAGTGTTGTGTTTTTGTTTTATAATAGACGAGTCTTCTGAAATATATTTTGGGTTTGTAAGTTGATATTTGTTTCTAAAAAAACCAATCTTTCCACTGATAGTTATTTCTTTTCCAAATGGTAGGATTTTTCGGATATATCCTTCATAACTATTAAAAAAAATACAATCAATTTCACCTGTTTCATCAGAACATAAGACTTTATTTGGCAAATTTCTTACCCTAGGAAATGAATATTTTTTTGGAAATATTGTTATTGTTTGATTTTCACCAATTTTTAAATCTTTAATTTTTGTAGAATGACTTCTATCGGTAAATGATTTAGGTAATTTCCATAATAAATCAAAAATATTATTAATTTTTTTTTTCTTTAAAAGGTTAGTTGTTTTAATGCCTACACCATTAAGTTTAGTTAAATCTGATAATAAATATTCATAATTACTTTTATTAGTCATAAAGTGATAATATATTATACTTATGACATTCAATATAGACCAATTAAAAAAAAAAATTATCTATCGCTCTAATTATCGTGGCACTAAAGAAATGGATAAACTTTTAGGAGCATTTACAAAAAAATATATCGAAACATTAAACATTAAAGATCTTAACGATTTAGAAGAATTATTAGATGTGGATGATTCTAATTTGTATAATTTCTATAATGGTATGACATGTGATTTTAAGTTTAAAAAAAACTATATCAATTCGTTGTTTAAAGATTTTGAATACAAAGATTAATTAGTGGCGGAAGGACTGAGATTCGAACTCAGGAAAGAGTTGCCCCTTTGCCGGTTTTCAAGACCGGTGCATTCAACCACTCTGCCATCCTTCCGTGAAGAGTGTTTTATTATTATAATTATTTAATTCAACCATAAAATAGACTAATAAAAGCTATAACTAATTAATCAGTTTAATTCATATGAACAAAGAATTTAATAAAGGACTATTCTTAGCTGGATTTGGTTCATTCTGGTGGGGTTTTTTTGGAGTTCTTTATTTTAAATATATCACCTTCATTGGTCATATTGAATTAGTTGTTCACAGATGTTTATGGACAACATTTACTTTAATTTTAACTACTTTCTTTTTTTCAAAATGGAATATTTTTTTTACAATAATTAAAAGTAAAAAAAATTTATTATATTTATTCTTATCTGGTTTTCTTATTTTTATTAATTGGGCGATATGGATATATGCAATAGCAACAAATAGAATAATTGATGCAAGTTTTGGTTATTTTATGATGCCAATTTTAAGTGTAATGCTTGGCTATATTTTTTTTAAAGAAGAACTTAACAAAAAAAGAATTTTATCAATGATTTTAGTAGTTATTTCAATTTTATATTTACTGACAATAAGCTTTAAGTCTTTACCATGGGTAGGAATTATAGTCGCTTTAAGTTGGGGTTTTTATAATTTAGTAAGGAAAAAAATTAATGTTGATACAGATGTGGGGCTTTTAATTGAAAGTTTATATATTTTACCATTTGCTCTTATTGCTTTTTATATAATAGCCGAGAATGGATATAATGATTTCCAAATATCCAACCCACCAATGATGTTGCTTATTTTTCTCGCTGGACCAATGACTGTCATTCCACTTTTTTTATATGTTAGAGGTGTTGAATTATGTGGTTTAGGTGCAACAGGAATGATCTTTTATATAACGCCAACATTACAATTTATACTTGGTTATTTTTACTATGACGAACCATTTTCTATGGAAAAATTAGTTAGTTTTATTTTTATATGGATTGCTGTAATTATATATTTAAAAGATTTGCATGAAACTAATTAGCTATTTATTCATATTTACAATTTTTATTTTCACTGCATCTTTGTCAGATAATCAAACAGATTTTTTAAATTGGAAAAAATCTTTTAAGCAAATCGCTTTACAAAATGATATTTCAGAAAAAACCTTTGATATGACCATGTCTAATGTAAAGTTTTTGCCAGATGTAATTAAATATGACCGTTATCAACCTGAATTTTATGAAGATACTAAAACTTATATTTCAAAAAGAGCCTCTTCAAAAAAAGTTTCAAAAGGTATAAGTTTTTATAAGAAAAACTCTAAACTAATTAACACTATTGAAGCTCAATATAATATTGAGAAGGAACTTCTATTAGCTTTAATGGGTATCGAAACTAATTTTGGAACTTATGTTGGCAAAATGGACATATTATCTTCGTTAGCTACATTAAGTTTTGATAAACGTAGATCCGAATTTTTTTCTAACGAATTGTTAACATTATTGAGATTGATAGAAACAAATCAGATTGATTATAAAACATTATATGGTTCATGGGCTGGTGCATTTGGTTATTTTCAATTCATGCCTTCAACAATGAAAAACTATGCGATTGATTATGATAAAAACAGTTATATAGATTTGAAAAATAATAATGATGCTTATGCATCAGCTGCTAATTATTTAAGTCAAATTGGCTGGAATGATAAACTCCCATGTTTTTATAAAATAAATTTATTAAATGATGTTCCAAAAAAATATTTAAATGTTTCTGCAAAAAAACTAAATAATAAAAAAAAGTTAAAATATTTCAGAAAATATATTTCTGATGAATATATATTAGATAAAAAATTTGATAATTTAACAACTTCATTGATAACACCTGATAAAGATATAATCCCAGATGCTGAAACTTTAAGTCCAGCATATATAGTTTTTGATAATTATGAAATTATTTTAAAATGGAATAGATCTTTAAGATTTTCATTAGCGGTATGTACTCTTAAAGATAAATTAAAAAATGAATTATAAAATTTTAATTATAACAATATTTGCTTTTTTTTTAGTTGGTTGTGAACAAAACACACTTAACAAAATAGAAATTCACAAGAAAACATTTGATAAATACAAAAATTCTGGATTTGCTCTTGTTTATAATAAAGAGCTGAAAGCTAAAAAGAAAATTACAAAAAAACTTGATAGTAGATCTTTATTAATTTTTCATAAAAGTTTAAAAAAGAATTCTTTTGTTAAAATAACAAACCCCACTAACCAAAAAACAGTTATAGCTGAGGTTATTTCGAACCAAGTACAGTTTTCTGATTTCTACAATTGTGTAATCTCATTGAGAATAGCCGAAGAATTATCTTTGGATTTGTATGAACCATATGTTGATCTTGTATTAATTTCTCAAAATTCAACTTTTATTGCAAAAAAGGCAAAAACATTTGAGGAAGAAAAAAAAATTGCAGAAAAAGCGCCTGTAGATGGTATAAAAATTGATAATTTAGGAACTGAAAATCTACAAAAAAACAATCCTATTAAAGAAAAATTTTTTAAGTATTCAATAAAAATAGCAGATTTTTATTACAAAGACTCAGCAACGATCATGTCAGATAGAATAATTAGTGAAACTAATATTAAAAACCCAATTATTAAAATGATATCAAAAACAAAATATAGGGTACTATTAGGTCCTTTTAATGATATAAAAAAATTAGAAGAGTCATTTAATGAAATTAAATCATTAGATTTTGAAAATATAGAAATTTTAAAAGATGCTTAAGAAATTATTTTTACTAATATTCACTAGTTTTTTTTTCGTCAAATTAGCAAGCGCTAACGTAGACGTAAAAGCAAGAACTGCTATTTTACAAGATTATTACTCAGGAGAAATCTTATATGAGAAAGAAGCAGATACTTCAATTTATCCAGCTTCTATGACAAAAATTATGACGTCTATAATTGCCTTTGATTTAATTAAATCTGGTGATCTAAATTTAAATGATAAATTTATAATTTCTGAAAATGCATGGAGATTATCATCATCCGGTTATTCATCTATGTTTATTATGGTTGGTGATGAAGTATCAGTTGAAAATTTATTAAAAGGTATAATTATAGCATCGGGAAATGATGCTTGTGTTGCTTTGGCCGAAGGTATTGCTGGAACCGAGGAGGAATTTACAATTTTAATGACCAGTAAAGCCAAAGAAATAGGAATGGAAAATACTAATTTTGCTAATTCATCTGGTATTAATAATCCTGATAATTATTCAACAGTTAGAGACATTTTAAAAATGTCTAAATATTTGATCGAAAAGCATCCTAAGTTTTATGAAATGTTTGCTGAAAAAGAATTTACATGGAGTCGAACAGGAGGGGATCCAATAACACAAGGAAATAGAAATCCTCTTTTATATAAAAATTTAGGAGCAGATGGAATTAAAACTGGGTATTTGGCCGTTGAAAAATACTCATTAGCTTCTTCAATAAATAGAAATGGAAGAAGATTAATTGCTGTTGGTAGTGGATTTAATTCAAAAAATTCTAGATCTAGAGAAAGCACAAAACTATTAACTTTTGGTCTTACAAATTTTGATCTTGTGAACATTTCTAAAGCTAAAGAGCCTTTTGACAAAGTTGAAGTTTGGCTTGGCAAACAAGATAAAGTTGCAGTTTATACCAGTCAAGATATCTACAAAACTATCAAAAAAGCTAAAAAGAAACTTTTAAAAGTATCTGTTAAATATGAGGGCCCAATTGAAGCTCCAATTAAAAAAGATGAAAAAATAGCTATTTTAAAAGTTGTTTATGATGATGAGTTAGTTGGTGAATACGATTTACTTGCTTCAAAAGAAGTTAAAAAAGTAAATTTTGTATCAAGATTGTTAAAGTCACTTAATTATCTCATTTGGGGCGATGTCTAAAAAACCAATTATAGTTTTTGAAGGAATAGAAGGTAGCGGAAAAAGCCACCATATTTCTGTTGTTTCTAAGTACCTTACAAAAAAAAAGATTACTCATATCAATGTAAGAGAGCCAGGTGGAAATCCAAATTCTGAAAAAATAAGAAAATTGATTTTAAATAATAAATCTAATTTTAATCAAAATACAGACCTGCTATTATATATGGCAGCAAGAAGTGAAAATGTAGATTTAATAAAAAAATCTTATAATAAAAAAATAATACTTATTGATAGATTTACAGACTCAACAATAGCTTATCAACATTTTGGAATGGGCGTTGATATAAAATTAATTGAAGCTTTAAACAAATACCTGCTTAAAAATATTAAAGTTAATTTTACATTTTTAAATATTGTTAATAAAAAAAATCTTCAGGAAAGATTAAAACTAAGAAAATCATTAAATAGATACGACAAATTTAAAATGTCTTTTTACAGCAAAGTTCAAAATGGATTTTTAAAATTATCAAAAAGACAAAAAAATAAATATCAATTAATTAATTCAAATTTAGAAATACATAAAAATGAAAAATTAATTTTAAATAGAATTGATAAACTTATTAAATGAATTTAAAACCAGAAAATCAATTGTCTTTATTTGGACATCACGATATATTTTTAAATTTTATTAATCTTTATAAAAATAATAAACTACCCAATAAAATACTGCTATCAGGTGAAAAAGGAATTGGAAAATCTACTTTAGCATACCATATTATTAATCAAATTTTATCCTCAGATGAGGATCTTTCATATGATTCTGAAAATTTCAGAATTAACTCAGATAATAAGTCTTACATATTAGTTACAAATAAATCAAATCCTAATTTTATTTCAATAGATGTTGATGAAGATAAAAAAAGTATTGATATTAATCAAATTAGAAATTTGATTTTAACCTTAAATAAATCATCATTTAATTCAAAACCAAGATTTGTACTTATAGATAATATTGAGCTTTTGAATATTAATTCAGTTAATGCTTTGCTAAAAATTCTAGAAGAACCTAACGACAATATATATTTTATATTAATCAACAATAACAAAAAAATATTACCAACGCTTAAATCTAGATGTCTTAACTACAAGATTCATCTTACATCTAGTCAATCTTTTGATATTACAAACAAAATCTTAGGTGAAAATTTTATGGATTTAATTAATCATCAATTATTTAATAATTATAGCACACCAGGTTTAATATTAAATTTATTAAATTTTGCAAATAATAATGATATCGATTTAAAAGATTCTAATCTTAAAGATTTTATTAAAAAGATTTTAATGGAAAAAAAATATAAAAAAGATCAATTTATTAAACATTTATTATATTCATTAATAGAAATCTATTTTAGAATTAATGTATCAGTTAAAGATATTAGACTGCTAACTATACAAAATTATTTTTTAAATAAAATTAATAATACAAAGATATTTAATCTCGATGACGAAACTTTATTTATGGAATTTGAAGATAGGGTTTTAAATGGATAAAAAGTTTTATATCACAACACCAATTTATTATCCTTCAGCTAAACCTCATATGGGTCATGCTTATTCAAGTATTATAGCAGATTTTTTTGCTAGATTTAAAAGAATGGATGGTTTTGATGTTCAATTTTTAACAGGAACAGATGAACATGGGTTAAAGATACAACGTTCTGCTGAAAAACAAAATATTGATCCTTTAGAATTTTGTAATCAAATTAGCCAAACATTTAGAGATCTCTCACAAACACTTAATTTAACAAATACCGATTTTATTAGAACAACTGAAGATAGACATAAAAAAACAGTACAATATTTGTGGAATGAGCTTGAAAAAAATGATGATATTTATTTATCAAAATACTCAGGTTGGTATTCAGTATCTGATGAAGCCTTTTACAATGAAGATGAAATAGAAGATATAGATGGTGTTAAAAGGTCTATTTCTTCTAAATCGCCAGTTGAATGGATAGAGGAAGAGTCGTATTTTTTCCGCTTATCTAAATGGGAAAAACCATTACTGGATTATTATGAGTCACATCCAAATTTTATTGCTCCCGAATCTAGAAAAAATGAAGTTATCAGCTTTGTTAAAAGCGGATTAAAAGATCTATCTGTCAGTAGAAAAAGTTTTTCATGGGGTATAAAAGTACCTAACAACAATGATCATGTTATTTATGTGTGGCTTGATGCATTAACAAATTATATTAGTGCATTAAATTATCCTGATACGGATAATGATTTGTTTAAAAATTTTTGGCCTGCATCAATACATTTAATTGGAAAAGACATTTTAAGATTTCACGCTGTATATTGGCCAGCTTTTCTATTAGCAGCCAAAATTAAACTACCATTGAAAGTTTACGGTCATGGTTGGATTCTTTCTGGGGATGAAAAAATGTCTAAATCAAAAGGAAATATTTTAGATCCAATTGAAATAATCAATGAATATGGTTTAGATCCATTAAGATATTACTTAATCAAAGAGGTGTCTTTTGGAAATGATGGTAATATATCACAAGAAAGACTAGAGGACTGCATAAATAGCGATTTAGCTAATAATTTTGGAAATTTATGTCAACGTGTTACAGCTTTTGCTATTAAAAATTGTAACAGCGAAGTTCCAAAAGATATAAAATTTGAGAAAGAGGATTTAAATATTTTAGATAGATATAAAGACAACATATCTATTATCAGAGACAAAATTGACAACCAAGACATTAATTTTTACATAGATTTTATAATCAATTCTTTATTTGAGGCAAACAAATATTTTAATGATCAAGAACCTTGGAAAAAAAAAGATGATCTAACAAGATTAAATACAATAGTATACACAACTCTTGAGATAGTAAGAAAAATTAGTTTTTTACTTTATCCAATAATTCCTCAGTCATCGGTTAAAGCTTTAAAAATATTTGACCTTATGGAAGAAGATATTAATTTAACTTCTATTGAAAATAATGAATTTTTAGTAAAAGGAAAAAAAATAAATAAAATAGATATCCTTTTTATAAAGATAGATAAAAACAATGATTGATTCACACTGCCATTTAGATCATGAGACTTTATTAAGTGACTTGAGCAACGTAATAAAACGTTCAAAAGAAGTGGGAATTAAGAAACTATTAACAATTTCAACTTCATTTGAGAGTTTTGATAAAATTAAAAAAATTATTCAAAAAGATCAAATGATATATGGAACAATTGGAATACATCCACATGAAACAACTGAGAATAAAATTACCTCAGATACAATAATAAAAAATGTTAACTCAAATCCAAAAATTATTGGAATTGGAGAAACAGGTTTGGATTTTTATTATAATAATAGTGACAAAGATGACCAAATACTTAGCTTTAAAGAACATATAGAAGCCTCTATTAAAACAAATACCCCATTGATTATTCATTCTAGAGACGCCGAAGATGAAACTTTTAACATATTAAACAACTATAATAATAAAAACTTAAAAATATTAATGCATTGTTTCACTGGTAGTAAAAATTTTGCAGAAAAACTTTTAACATTAAATGCTTATTTTTCTGCAAGTGGAATTGTAACTTTTAAAAATTCACTAGATTTACAAGATACATTTAATTTTTTGCCTTTGGATAAGATTTTAATAGAAACTGATAGTCCATTTTTAGCACCTGTACCTAATAGAGGTAAAAAAAATGAACCATCTTTTATTGATTATACTGCTCAAAAATTAGCTGACATAAAGAAAATTTCTAAATCTGATTTAATAAATTTTACTACTAATAATTTTAATAAACTCTTTTTTAAATAAATATTATGAAATTTGTAATTCTTGGATGTGGAAGTTCAATGGGTGTTCCTCGCCCAGATGGATTCTTTGGAAATTGCGATCCTAAAAATAAAAAGAATTATAGAACAAGATGCTCTGCATTAATCAAAACAAATAATGAAAATATTTTAATTGATACATCTCCTGATCTACGTCAACAATTGTTAAATCAAAGAATAAAGAAAATTGATAAAGTTCTATATTCTCATATGCACGCTGATCAAACTCATGGTATCAATGATTTGAGATCTTTCTTTATAAAAAATAAAAAACCAATCAATGTTTTTGCAGATAAAATCACATCTAATTATCTAAAAGATACTTTTTCATATTGCTTTGATACCTATAACCAAGAATATCCAGCAACACTCAGGTTAAATATTATTAATAAATATATATCTATTAAGAATAAAAAAAAAAATATCTTAATAAAACCTATTAAAGTTCTTCATGGCAATGTTCACTCTATATGTTTTATAATAGACAAAAAATTAGCCTATATAAGTGATGTAAGTAGAATATTTGAAAAAGATTATAAATATTTCAAAAATCTAAAATATCTTATAATTGATTGTCTCTGGTATAAAAATCATCCATCGCATTTTAATTTAGAAAAATCTCTAGAAATGATAAAAAAATTTTCACCTAAAAAAGCTATATTAACAAATCTTCACACCGATATTGACTATAAGGAAATTAAGAAATATTTACCAAAAAACACTGAGCCAGCATATGATGGTTTAGCTGTTACACTATAAAATTTCCTTTAGTTTTTTTAAAATTTTTTTAGACATTGGTGCAGTAAAAGAAGCAAATGTATCAGCAATTTTACCTTCTTTATTTATTAAAATTTTATGAAAATTCCATTTTGGAACTGTGGATTTTCCATATGTATTCTTCGCCCATAAGAATATTGGATGAGCATTATCTCCTTTAACATCATACTTACTAGTAATTGGAAAGGTAATATTGAAATTAGTTTCACAAAAATTTTTAATTTCAGTTTCTGTTCCTGGTTCTTGTCCACCAAATTGATTGCTAGGAACACCAATTACAACTAGTCCTTTATCTTTATAATCATCATATAGTTTTTGAAGGCCATCATATTGTTTTGTAAACCCACATTTGCTAGCAACATTTACCAAGAGTATTGTTTTGTTTTCAAAAATCGAAAGATCTAATTCCTCACCATTGATTGAGTTTATTTTAAAATCAAAAAAAATTTTAGGATTATCTGACATAGTTTTATTAAAAAAAGAGAACATCATCAATAATACATAAATTGCTATTTTTTTGTTAAACATTTATTTTTTTGATGACATTAATAAGATTACATATCCAAAAACTGTAGAAAATAAAGATCCTGTTAACACACCAATTTTAACACCATCTATATACTGGGTATTTTCTACAAAAGCTAAATTACCAACAAATAAACTCATCGTAAAACCAATACCTGTTAAAATAGAAACACCATATAAACTTAACCAATTAGAATTATTTGGCGCTTCTGCAAACTTTAATTTAATTGAAATATAAGAAAAGAATAAAACTCCAATTTGCTTACCAAAAAATAGTCCACATAAAATTCCAAGTGGCACTGGTGCCATAAGACTAGATAATGACAAACCTTCTAAGTTAACTCCTGCATTTGCAAATGCAAAAAGTGGCATGATCATAAAAGCAACATATGGTGAAATTGCATGTTCTATTTTTTCAAGTAATGAAAAATCTCTATCTTTTTTTCTATGAGGAATAGTTGATGCCAATAAAACACCTGCTATCGTAGCATGAATTCCTGATTTATAAGTAAAAAACCACATGAACAAACCAACAATCAAATATGGAATAAATATTTTTACTGAAAATTTATTTAGAATTAAAAGCAAAATATAGCTTAATAAAATAAGACTAAGATATGGAATACTCAAATCTCCAGAATAAAAGAAAGCAATAATTAAAATTGCACCAAGATCGTCAATTATTGCTAAAGCAGTTAAAAAAACTTTTAAAGAAATTGGAACTCTAGATCCTAAAAGCGATAAAATACCTAATGAGAATGCAATATCTGTAGCTGAGGGTATTGCCCAACCATTCATAGTTTCCGAATTTCCCCAATTAATGAAAACATAAAAAAGAGCAGGTACCAACATTCCTCCAACAGCAGCAATGATTGGAAGTAGAGCTTGTTTAATATTAGAAAGCTCTCCTTGAATAAATTCTCTTTTGATTTCTAAAGTAACAAAAAAGAAAAAAATTGCCATTAACGCATCATTAATCCAATGATGGACACTTAACTTTAATCCAAATTCGTTAATACCAATAAATAAATATTTTTCTAAACTATGAAAATACAAATCACTAAAATCACTATTGCTTATTAATAGAGCTAATATTGCAGCAATTAATAAAATTAAACCACTAGCAGCCTCAAGTTTAAAAAACCATTTAAAAGGTTTGGATAAATAATTAATCATAAAAAATTAATAAAGGTCTATAATAAAAAGTTTTATATCTTTCAACATCTCAATTAGGCTAAATAACAAAATTTCTAAACCTGGAAAAATGTTAATTAAAGGTATTTTTAGAGTATCGATTAGAATTATTAATGTCACAAAAGATATGATGAAAACAATTATATAAGAAAAAAATCTACCACTGGTATTTTTTATTTTATTCTTATTAGGGATTTTTTTGTCGGTAATTTTGTCTAAATCTTTTTGGTCTTCAGTGTCAATTTTATTATGAGATGAAGATTTTTTTAATTCATTTGTTCGCTCTATTTTTTTATTAACAATTTCTGATTTGTCTTTATTATCAATAACATCTTCTTTTAAAGATAATGGCTCTAAATTTTCATCCTCTGTTTTATAAAACCAGATATGATCACAAGAACCACACTTCAAATCTCGCCCCTCAAAAGGAATTAAAGATCTATTAATTTTAAACCGCTTATTGCAATTAGGGCAGTTAATAATCATGTTTATTTATATATCAGATTTTTAATAAATTTCTTTTATTTTTGGTCTATTTATACTTTGAAAAAATCTATATCTACTGTATTAGTACCTCATCGGAGTGTAGCGCAGCCTGGTAGCGCATCTGGTTTGGGACCAGAGGGTCGCAGGTTCGAATCCTGCCACTCCGACCATCATTATGAATAAAGCTATAATCTATATACCAAATAAAAATCCAATGCAGTCAGGGACTGCAAAAAAAGATAAATGGATTTTAGAATTTAAAACTAAAGATCCAACTAAAAATCCTTTAATGGGTTGGGAAAGTTCTTCAGACACATTAACTGAATTAAAATTAGAATTTTCCTCAAAAGAATTAGCAATCAATTACGCAAAAAAGAAAAAAATAGATTTTGAGATAATTGAGCCCAAAAAAAGAAAAATTGTTAAAAAATCATATGCAGATAATTTTTTAAAATAGACGATGTTCAGATTCTTTAAATTAAAAAAATGGTTTTTATGGTCTTGGTTAGGATCGATAATAATTTTAACATCACTATGGGTTCAAGTTAAAATTGATGTAAAAATAAATGAATGGTTTGGTGTTTTTTATGACATGATTCAAAAAGCTTTAGCTAAACCAAATGCAATAACAATTGAAGAATATTGGTCTAGTCTAGCATCTTTTATTACATTAGCAGGAATGTATATTGCTCTTTATGTAGTTATAAGTTTTTTTACAGCTCATTATTTATTTAGATGGAGAACGGCAATGGTAGAATGGTACCATAGTGTCTATGATAAAGCAGGAAAAATTGAAGGTGCTTCTCAAAGAGTTCAAGAAGATACAATAAAATTTACTCGTATTATGGAAAGTCTTGGCACAAGCTTTATTGAGTCTGTTATGGTCTTGTTTCAATTTACGCCTATATTGTTAGGATTATCAATCGGAATACCAATTTTCTTTTTTGGAGAGTGGCAATATGGATTAATAACAGGTGCTTTACTTTGGACTATTGGCGGTACAATTTTTTTAATAGGATTGGGTTGGTTGCTAAGATTAGTTGGTGTTGAATACGATCTTCAAAAAAAAGAAGCAGCATATAGAAAAATTTTAGTCATTGCAGAAGATGATTTTAATGTTCGACCAAAAACAATTAATGAATTATTTTTAGATGTACGATCAATTCATTTTTTAAGTTATATTCGTTATTTATATTTTAATGTCGGTAGAATGGCTTATTTACAAGCAAATGTATTATCTGCCTATGTATTTTTAGCACCTGCTATTGTTGCTGGTGTAGTCACATTAGGTGTAATGCAGCAAATTATTAGAGCTTTTGGTAGAGTAGAGGGTTCTATGCAATATCTTTTAAAAGCATGGCCAACAATAATTGAATTAGCAAGTGTTTATAAAAGGTTAAGAGAATTTGAGTCCCAAATAAATGATAAAGAAATAATTGATGAAAAAATTTAATGGCAATTGATAAAAAATTTATTAATCAATTTGCCAGTGTTACTCAAAAAGCAGCTTTAGCTTCTTCATATTTTATAGGAAAAAAAGATAAGATAGCAGCAGATAAAGCTGCCGTTGACTCTATGAGATCTGAATTAAATAAAATTGATATGAATGGTCAAGTTGTAATTGGAGAGGGGACACTTGATGAAGCTCCTTTACTTTATACTGGAGAATTTTTAGGAACAAAAAAAGGTCCAGACTTTGATATTGCAGTTGATCCAGTGGAGGGAACAAACTTTGTTGCAAATAATTTGCCTGGGGGTATTGCAGTTTTAGCGATAGGAGAAAAAGGTGATTTATTTAATGCACCCGAAACCTATATGAATAAAATAGCTACTGGAAAAATTGATAAAGGTTTGATTGATTTAGATTTTCCTTTGGAAAAAAATATTAAAAATTTATCAGAATTTAAAAATAAAGATTTTTCTTCAATTACAGTTTGTGTTTTAGATAGACCAAGACACAAAAAAATTATTAATAAGCTCAAAGATTTAGGTGTAAACATTAAACTTATTACAGATGGTGATGTACTTGGTGCATTATATGTTTCTGATCCAAAGTATAATGTTGATATGTTTTTAGGTATTGGTGGTGGTCCTGAAGGAGTTTTGGCAGCATGTGCGCTTGATGCATATAATTGTCACTTTCAAGGTAGATTTATTTTTGATAATGAAAAAGACATAGCTGAAGCAAAATTAATGGGTATAACCGATTTATACAAAAAATATGAACTTAACGAAATTGTAAAAGGCGACTCTATTTTTTGTGCATCAGGAATCACCACAAGTGAAGTTTTAAATGGTATTATTATTAAAGGAGACAAATTTTTAAGCGAAACCTTGGTTACACAAAAAAATACTAATTTTAAAGAAATTATTAAAAGTATTAATCTAATAAATGAATGATTTCTGTTTCTGGTAAAATATGGACAGAACAAAAAGTTAATAAAAATTTATTTGAAAAATTTAAACAAGACTTTGGTTTAGGAGATATTCTATCAAAGTTAATTATTACTCGAAATTATGACTCATCAGAAATATATGGAATAAATAATAACCAGAAATTAATAAATACATTTAATGATGACAAAGACTTTCAAAAAGCTTTACTAATTCTTATTAATACTATTAAAAATAATGAAAATATTTGTATCTTGGGGGATTATGATGTCGATGGTGCTTGCGCTACTTCATTGTTAGTTCGATATTTTGCTCATATTAATCAAAAACATTTTTTTTATATTCCTGACAGAGTCGAAGATGGTTATGGAGCAAGTATAAAACTTTTTCAAAAACTAATTTTAAGGAAACCCAAATTAGTAATAATGGTTGATTGTGGCTCTACTTCAAATGAAGCTATTAATTACCTAAACAAGCACAATATCAAATCAATAATAATTGATCATCATGAAATAAATAAGCCACACCCAAAATCAAATGTTATTATCAATCCAAAAAAAGAATTAATTAAAAAAGAAAAATCTCTTTTATGTGCAACTGCATTAACATATTTTTTTATAGAAATTCTAATTAAAGAAACTAATTCAAATTATAAAATATCTGATTTCCTAATTTATGTATTACTTGCAACCATATGCGATGTAATGCCCCTAAGAAAAATTAATAAGATAATTGCACGTAATGCTATTGATAATTTAAACATTCAAAATAATTTAGCTTTAAATCATTTGCTTCAACAACATAATTTAAAAAAAAAGTTAACTGTTGATGATTTGGGTTTTTTAGTTGGACCAATAATTAATTCTGGTGGAAGACTTAATAATTCTAATTACGGTGTAGAATTATTATCTACAGATGAT
>JAOIVP010000050.1 GCA_028224115.1 Candidatus Pelagibacter sp.
CAGGCCATGAAGAACCTTCACCAAAAGCACAAATGGTATGACCTGCAATTTGATTGGTAACATCGCCTAACATATCAACTTCTTCTTTGGTTGCCTCACCTTTTGCCATACGTTCTAACATACGCCACATCCATCCAGATCCTTCTCTACAAGGTGTGCATTGACCACAACTTTCATGTTTATAAAATCTAGCAATTCTTGCCATACATTTAATGATGTCTTGATCTTTATTAATAACAACTATTCCAGCAGTTCCTAATCCACTTTTTTCAGCCATTAAAGAATCGAAATCCATAGTTAATGTTTCACATTTTTCTTTAGGTATTAATGGCATTGAAGAACCCCCAGGAATTACAGCTTGTAGATTATCCCAACCTCCAATTACTCCACCAGCATGAGTCTCTATTAATTCTTTTAATGGTATGTTCATTTCTTCTTCAACATTGCATGGATTGTTTACATTTCCTGAAATACAAAAAATTTTAGTGCCCGTATTTTTTTCTCTACCAAGTGAAGCAAACCATTTTCCACCTCTTCTTAGAATGGTTGGAACAACAGCTATGGTTTCAACATTATTAATAATTGTTGGACATCCGTATAAACCTATTAAAGCTGGAAAAGGTGGCTTTAATCTAGGTTGACCTTTTTTTCCCTCAATACTTTCTAGTAATGCTGTTTCTTCTCCACAAATATATGCACCTGCACCATAGTGAATATAAATATCCAAATCCCATCCTGTACCAGCTGCATTTTTGCCAATTAATTTTTTTTCATATGCCTCATTAATTGCTGCTTGAAGTTTTTGACCATCTACAAAATATTCTCCTCTAATATAGATATAACAAACATGAGCTTGAACTGCGTAAGAGGCTAACAAACAACCTTCGATTAATTTATGTGGTTCAAACCTTAAAATATCTCTGTCTTTACAAGTACCAGGCTCTGATTCATCCCCATTGATAACTAAATAATGTGGTCTTGATCCAACTTCTTTAGGTGCAAAAGACCATTTTAATCCCGTAGGAAAACCTGCTCCACCTCTACCCCTAAGTTGCGAGTCTTTAATCTCATTAATAATCCAATCTCTTCCTTTGTCTGTTAATTCTTTCGTATTAACCCAATCACCTCTTTTTTGAGATGAAGAAACATCTGACCCCATGTCATTGTACAGGTTTTGAAAAATTCTATCCTGATCTTTAAGCATTTTTATAATCCATTAATGTTTTTCTATTATTTTCAGGTTCATTATTAATACGTCCTCTATATGAACCTGGTTTTGGTTTTTCATCATTTAAAATTTTATCTAATATTTCTAAAGTTTTTTCTTTATCAAGATCTTCATAATAATCATCATTGATCTGCATCATAGGTGCATTTACACAAGCTCCAAGACACTCCACTTCCATCCATGAGCAATTCTTATTATTTGATAATTCATTCTCATTTTCAGAAATTTTTTCTTTACATGCTTCAACTAGTTTATTGGCACCTCTAATCATACATGGTGTTGTTGTGCACACTTGAACAAAGTATTTTCCTACAGGAGATAGATTATACATAGTGTAAAAAGTGGCAACTTCATAAACTTTTATGTAAGGCATCTCTAAAAATTTTGCGATATATTTCATTGCTGCTAAAGGTATCCAATTATTATTTTGTCTTTGAGCTATATAAAGTAATGCCATAACAGCACTTTGCTGTTTGCCCTCTGGATATTTAGAGATAATAGATTTGGCAGCTTCTAAAGAAGATGAGTTAAACTCAAAACTTTCAGGTTGTTTCTTTGCAGGTTTTCTTAAGCTCATCTATCAACCTCTCCAAAAACTATATCCATTGAACCTAAAACAGCAGGCACATCAGCTAACATGTGTCCTTTTATTAAATAATCCATAGATTGAAGGTGTGAAAATCCAGGTGCTCTAATTTTACATTTATAGGGTTTGCTTGAACCATCAGAAATTAAATATACTCCAAATTCACCTTTTGGAGCTTCTACGGCAGTATAAATTTCATCTTTTGGAACTCTGTAACCTTCAGTGAAAAGTTTAAAATGATGAATTAAAGCTTCCATAGATTGTTTGAGATCTTTTTTTGGTGGAGGACTTATTTTTCCATCTAAAGATTTAATTGGTCCTTTTTCTATTTTTGACAAACATTGTTTTATAATAGAAACACTTTCTTTCATTTCTTCAATTCTACATAAATAACGATCATAACAATCTCCATTTTTTCCTACAGGGATTTTAAAATCTAACTGATCATAACAATCATAAGGCTGGGACTTTCTTAAATCCCAAGCAACTCCTGATCCTCTAATCATTACACCAGAAAAAGAATAATCTAGAGCATCTTGTTTTGAAACAATTCCTATATCAACATTTCTTTGTTTAAAAATTCTATTATCAGTCAATAGACTTTCTAGATCATCGATAATTTTAGGGAATGTTTCACAAAACTTTCCAATATCATTTTCTAATCCACTTGGCAAATCTTGATGAACACCACCTGCTCTAAAATAATTTGCATGAAGTCGTGAACCTGAAGCTCTTTCATAGAAAGTCATAAGAGTTTCTCTTTCTTCAAAACCCCACAGACTTGGTGTTAATGCTCCAACATCTAATGCCTGTGTAGTTACATTTAAAATATGACTTAATATTCTTCCTATCTCACAAAAAATCACTCTT
>JAOIVP010000051.1 GCA_028224115.1 Candidatus Pelagibacter sp.
TATAAAAGACTCTTATTTGCAATATAATAGAATTGATCCCAATAAAAGATTTGATAATTTTATTACTGGTACAAGTAATAAGCTTGCTTATGAAGCGTCATTAAAGGTTTCAGAAAATATATCTCACTATAATCCACTTTACATTTATGGCGGCGTTGGAATGGGCAAAACCCATCTATTAAATTCGATTGGAATTGAACTAAAAAAAAATAATAAAGTAATGTTTATATCAGCCGAACGTTTTATGTATCAGTTTGTAAAATCAATCAAAGCCAATGATATGGTTAAGTTTAAGGAATATTTCAGAAATACAGATATTTTATTAATTGATGATATTCAGTTTATAAGTGGAAAAGAAGCAATGCAGGAAGAATTTTTTCATACTTTTAATGCATTATTGGACAAAGGTTCACAAATAATTGTATCAGCTGATAGAGCGCCAAATAAATTATCTAGAATTCAAGATAGAATTAAATCTAGATTTTCTGGTGGTTTAGTTGTTGATATTCAAAAACCAGATCTTGAACTTAGAAAAAAAATTGTAGAAAAAAAAACTGAGGAATTAAATAACTTATATGCAGATCAATTGCATGTATCAAAAGAAATACAAGATTTTATAAGTACAGAAATTACAGCAAGTGTTAGGGAGTTGGTTGGATCAATAAATAGAGTAGTATCATTTTCTAGAATCTACAATAAAGTTCCTAATTTGGCTGAAACAAAGGTTGTTTTAAAAGATTTATTAAATCTTGCTGAAAACAAAGTAACAATTGACTTGATTCAAACCACAGTTTGTAAATTTTTTAAAATTAGTAAAAATGAAATGCTCTCCTCAAGAAGATCTAGATATTTGGTTAGACCTAGACAAACAGCTATATATTTAACAAAAATGTTAACATCAAAATCTTTACCAGAAATTGGAAGAGAGTTTTCAAATAGAGATCATACAACCATAATACATTCAGTTAAAACTATTGAAAAAATTAAAGAAAAAGATCCTGAAATGGTAGATAATATTAATAAACTAAAAAATCAGATATTATATAATAATAAAGACAATGAAATTTAACGTAAACCAACAAGATCTTCAGCAAGCACTCAATTATTGCCAAGGTGTAATTGAAAAGAGAAGTACACTACCAATACTTTCTAATATTTTATTGGATGCTAGTAATTCTAAATTAACTATAACAGCTACAGATCTAGATTTAATATTCATTCACCAATTAAATAATGTTGAAGTTATTGAAGAAGGTAGAACAACAACAACCTCTTCAATTATGTATGATATAATAAGAAAATTTTCTTCAGGTAAAAAAATAAACTTATCTTTAACGGATGTTAGTAAATTACAAGTTGAGTCTGAAAAATCTATATTCAACTTAAACTGCATTAGTGCTACAGAATTTCCACTTACAGATGAAAATTTTAATCAAAATGAATTTATAATTAAATCTAAACAGCTTTTAAAACTACTAAATAAATGTAAATTTTCTGTTTCTAATGATGAAACAAGACATTACTTGAGTGGGATTTATTTCCATCAAACTGAAGTAGAGGATAAAAATTATTTAACTGCTGCGGCAACTGATAGTCATCGAATGTCTATTTCAAAAATCAGATTAGATCAAAAAATTGATTTTGAGCCTATTATATTGCCAAAAAAAACTATTTTTCAATTATGCTCATTGTTAGATAGTTATGACGGGGATGTTAAAGTATCTAATATTAAATCAAAAATTAAATTTGAGATTAATAATAGCGTATTGATTTCAAAACTGATTGATGGAAAATTCCCTAACTATATTCAGGTAATACCAAAAAATAATCAAAAAAAATTAGAAATAGATTTAAAATTATTTTTAAATTCTGTTGACAGAGTTGCTTCAGTCTCATTGGATAAAAAGGATGGTGTTAAATTTAATTTATCAAAAGATACGCTAGACCTTTCTGTTAACAACACAAATAGTGGTGATGGTAAAGAAACATTAAATGTTAAATTTGATCATGACTTAGAAATAAGTTTTAATTCAAGGTACTTAATTGATGTTGCTTCACAATTAGATGGAGAAAGAATTGAAATATTTTTCAATGATACAGGTTCGCCTGCTTTAATTAAAGATCCAGGTGATTTTGACAGTATATTTGTAGTGATGCCTATGAAGGGCTAATTTAGTTGATTAAGTTCTTCATAAACACTATTTTCTAAAATCTTAATAAATTCTTCTTTTGTGAGCCCTGCTTTTATTGGTTTTAAGATTGAAATTGTTATCTCTTTATTGCTAATTTTTACGCCTTTTTTAGGCCAAACATAACCTGAATTAATGGCAACAGGCTGACAAGAAATTTTCAGCTCCTCATATATTCTAGACGCACCCTTTTTAAAAGGAGGTCTTTCATCTGGTAAAACTCTCGTTCCTTGTGGAAAGATTATTAATGGTCTATTTGAATCATTAACCATTTTTGAGATATCTTCAAAAAATCCCAAGTTATCTTTGGTTACTTTGTTTCTCTTAATCGATATTGAGCCGATTTTTTTTAGATACCAACCAAAAATTGGAATTAAAAGTAACTCTTTTTTTAAAATAAAAACGGGTGA
>JAOIVP010000052.1 GCA_028224115.1 Candidatus Pelagibacter sp.
ACACTGGGAAAAAACCAGGTCACTGTTATTCGTAACATTGGCAATTTGGTTTGTTTTCTCAATTGGCATCTTCCTTTTTGCAGCTGAAATGAATGAGGTTACTGGACCTTTCGGATATCCATGGACATATTGGTTTACATGTCAGGGATCTCTTGGAATTTTCGTAATCTTATGTTTCTGGTTTGCCAATAGGCAAGAGAAAATCGATGAAGAATTTGGCTTCAACGAAAGAGAGGATGGCTAATGATTAAAGGTAAATTTATAGACAATTTGCCAAAAGTTTATGGAATCTATACTGGAGGTTTTATAGGTTTCATAATCTTAATGGCAATTGGTGAACAGATGGGTATGACTGCTAAAGCAATAGGTGTTGCTTTTGTAGCTTTTACAATATTCATCTACGCATTAATCGGTTATCTATCAAGAACAGCTCAAGCAGATGCATATTACGTAGCTGGAAGGCAAGTTCCAACTGTATTCAACGGTATGGCGACAGCAGCAGACTGGATGTCTGGTGCTTCATTCGTTGCAATGGCAGGTGGTATTTACTTTAAAGGTTATGGATATATGGCTCTACTTGTTGGTTGGACTGGTGGTTACATATTAGTTGCAACTTTATTAGCACCATACCTAAGAAAATTTGGATGTTACACAGTTCCAGATTTTATAGGTACAAGATACGGTGGTAATTTAGCGAGACTATGTGCTGTAATAGTTTTAACTGTTGCTTCATTTACTTATGTGACTGCACAGATAAACGCTACAGGTACTATTGCATCTGTTGCTCTAGATATCGACTTTAAATACGCTGTATATATTGGACTAATAAGTATTTTACTTTGTTCAATGTTAGGGGGTATGAGAGCGGTAACTTGGACACAGGTTGCACAATATATCGTACTAATTATAGCTTACTTACTTCCAATTTTTTGGATCAGTAACAAATGCACTTTCTATTTCAGCGGTACCAAGATTGTGACCAGAAACAATAATTACATCATCAACTCTACCTGTAATCCAATAGTATCCATCTTTATCTCTTCTACATCCGTCACCAGTAAAATATTTTCCATCAAACTGTGAAAAATAGGTGTCTATAAATCTTTGATGATCTCCGTAAACAGTTCTCATTTGACCAGGCCATGACTGAGCAATACATAGTCTGCCTTCCCCAGGACCCTTTATTTCCAACCCTTTTTTATCAACAAGTACAGGCTTTATGCCGTAAAATGGCTTAGTGGCTGAACCTGGTTTTAAATCAATTGCACCAGTTTGAGGAGCGATCATTATTCCTCCCGTTTCTGTTTGCCACCATGTATCAACAATTGGACATTTAGAATTTCCTACCGTCTTGTAATACCACATCCAAGCCTCAGGATTAATCGGTTCGCCAACTGTACCAAGTAATTTTAATGATTTTCTTGAAGTTTTTTTAACTGGTTTATCTCCTTCACGCATCAAAGCTCTAATTGCTGTTGGAGCAGTGTAAAAAGTATTTACTTTATATTTATCGATAATTTGCCACCATCTGGAAGTTGTTGGATAGTTTGGAATACCCTCAAACATTATTGTTGTTGCCCCGTTTGCAAGGGGTCCATAAATTATATAGCTATGACCTGTGACCCAGCCAATATCAGCAGTACACCAGTAGATGTCTTTTGGTTTATAATTAAAAATATATTGATGAGTCATTGAAGCATACACCATGTAACCACCTGTTGTATGCAAAACTCCTTTAGGTTTACCTGTAGAACCTGAGGTGTATAAAATAAATAATGGATCTTCTGCGTTCATTTCTTCAGGTTCACAGTGTTTAGAAACATCTTTGATTAAATCATGATACCAAACATCTCTTTCCTGATCCCAATTGATATAATTTCCTGTTCGTTTAACGACAATACATTTTTTAACATTAGGACAACTCTCTAACGCTTCATCAGTTGTATATTTTAAAGGAATTGTTTTTCCTCCTCTAACACCTTCATCTGCTGTAATTATATATTCAGATTCGCAATCATTTACTCTTCCAGAAATAGAGTCTGCTGAAAATCCACCAAAAATAATTGAGTGAACTGCACCAATTCGAACACAAGCAAGCATTAGAATAGCAAGTTCAGGAATCATAGTTAAATAAATAGTAACTCTGTCTCCTTTTTTAATTCCTAGTTTTTTTAAGCCATTAGCAGCTTTAGAAACTTTTTCGTGAAGTTGTTTGTAAGATATTTTTTGACTATCTTTAGGATCGTCCCCAACCCAAATAATTGCCGTTTTATCTTTCTTATCTTTTAAATGTCTATCAATACAATTTGCTGAAGCATTTAAAGTTCCATCTTGAAACCATTTGATCTTAACTTCTTTAGTGCTGTATTTTACATCTTTAATTTTTTTGTATGGCTTTATCCAAGTAATTCTTTTTCCTTCTTTTCTCCAAAACTCATCGTTGTTTTTAATAGATTTGTTGTATTTATCTTGATATTTGCTTTTTGTAGCTAAACTGCTTTTAATCCATTGAGGTTTGGTTTTAATAATAAGTTCTTTTGAATTGTCTT
>JAOIVP010000053.1 GCA_028224115.1 Candidatus Pelagibacter sp.
CCATATCCATTGAACAATAAAGTTTCTACCCTTGGAGCAAAAATATCTTTACCAATAACTCTTTCTGTAGCTTGAGACCATCTAGGATGATCAACATTTGGATTTACATTTGAATAAAATCCGTATTCCCTAGGTGAAGCCCACATCCAAGATGATGTTGGCATCTTTTCAACAAATTTTATTTTAACAATAGCCTTGGCACTCTTAAAACCATATTTCCATGGAGTAAATATTCTGAGTGGAGCTCCATTTTGATTTGGAAGTTTTTTACCATATAGACCAGTCACAACTGTAGTTAAAGGATGCATTGCTTCATCAATTCTTAATCCCTCTTTATAAGGCCAGTTTAAAACTGGGTATCGTTGACCTTTCATTTGATCAGGATCATAAACACTTTCAAACTCAACAAACTTTGCCTTACTAGTTGGATTAACTTTAGATAATAATTCACTTAAAGAAAAACCCATCCATGGGATAACCATTGACCATCCTTCAACACATCTTAATCGGTAAATTCTTTCTTCAGAGATAAATGTCTCAGTGATTTCTTCCATTGCAAGTTTAATAGGTTTTTCAACTTCACCCTCAATACTTATTGACCATGGTGTTGTTTTAAAGTTTTGTGAATTAATATAAGGATCACTCTTTGAAGTACCAAACTCGTAATAATTATTGTAGGTGGTAATATCTTTGTAACTCGTAAGCTTATCTTCTTCAGATCTAGCACTATTAATAAATGGAATTGAAGTCAAAGCGATAGATCCAGCACCTAAACTCATTGATTTTATAAAGCTTCTTCTATTTCTATAAATCTTTTCTGGAGTAATTTCTGAATATTTAATTTTTTTCATATTGAATTGGATTTCCTTTTAACCAGTCTGTTTCATTATTTTGATAGTGTTCTTTTTTCCAAATAGGGGATCTTTTTTTTATTTCCTCAATAATGTATCTAGATAAAACATAAGCTTCATCACGGTGTTTACATGCAACAGCAATAATAATACTTATTTCGCCAAGATTTAAGAAACCTTTTGCATGTTCAATAAATACCGCTTTGTCTTTAATTTTTAACTTTTGATCTGCTTCATTATAAATTTCTTTAAAACTTTTTATAACAAGTGCATCATGGCTATCGTAAGTTATTCCAGTTACACTTTTATCATTGTTTTGATTTCTTACAGATCCGGAAAAAAATATTGATGCACCAAAATCAGAGGATGAAATAAATTTTTCAGCATCAATAATTGAAAGTTTTTTATCTTTTATATCTACAACTCTTGTATGAAGCATTAGCCTCCTCCGATTGGAGGAATAATAGCAATTTTTTCATGATTTGTTATTTTATAATTGTCGCTGATTATATTATCCTTTGAGCAAAATACTGATGAATTTACAATTTTTATAAAATTTTCATTACCTTTAAAATTTGAATGTAGATAACCTAACATCTTATCTCTCACATCTTTAATTGTTGAATTGTTTTCAATATCTATTTCAATGGAATCTTGATTACTAAAATCTCTGCTAGCACCAAACAATTCTATCGTTACCTTCATTGATTTTAACAATTAAAATATTTCTTTTAAAAATTCTGGAAGTCCCTCGGGATTTTTCCATAGACCACTTTTTCCACCTTCTTTAATCAACAACTTAACATTATCAATTTTCAAATGAGGATTAACAATTTTACTTAAGTCGTAGATAGTTATTAAAGCAGCATTTACTCCCATAATAGCTTCCATTTCTACACCTGTTTTTGCATATGCAGACACAATACAAAATACTTCGAGTGAACTATCCTCCTCATGCATAATAATTTTAGTAGCTGTATGATCAATTGGCAGCGGATGACATAAAGGTATCAATTCACTAGTTTTTTTAACTCCCAAAACCGCTGATACTTCTGCAAGACTTATCGGGTCTCCTTTTGGCATTTCTTTATTTTTGATTAATTTAAAAACATCATTTCCTACATAAATTTTTCCGGATGCTAAAGCTCTTCTAAATGTCTCTTTTTTAGTAGAAACATTCACCATATTAAAAGAGTTCTTGTTAAAGATTTCTTCTGCCCAGTCTTTTAATTCGTTATTTTTTATAACCTTTAAATTTTTCATATTAACCACCGGTCGTTGATAAATTTTTTGTTAATCCAGTTTCACCAATTTCTAAATAATGAGACTCTTTCTTAAAGTTAAGTTGTTTTAAAATTAAATCTTTCAACTCATCTATTTGACTATCTTTTTGCATTAAATGTCTAATATTAATTCCAGTATTTCCAAAAAGGCATAATCTTAAATCACCTTTTGCAGTAATTCTTAACCTGTTACAACTTTTGCAAAAATCTTTAGAGTAGGGAGCTATAACACCAAATTTTCCCTTAAACTTTGGATTTAAATAGTTCTTTGATGGCCCTGCATCTTTACCAAATGTTTGAATAACCCAATTGTTATTGCTTAAATAATTAGTAAATTTTTTTGCT
>JAOIVP010000054.1 GCA_028224115.1 Candidatus Pelagibacter sp.
AATTATAGCTGATTTTCCTTTGTAGCTTAATTTCATATTATTGTTCTTTTCTTAAATGAAAACTTTTTGGAGCTGTTAATTTTTCATAAGCAATTTCAGATAATGAGCAGCCTTTGCCAGTTTCTTTGACACCAGTCCAAGAAAGAGCTGGATCCAAATAATCACATCTATTCATATAGAATGTGCCTGTTTGAACTTGGTTACCTATTTTTTCTGCAATATCTATGTCATTAGTCCAAATAGAAGCTGTCAAACCATATGGACTATCATTCATCAATTTTACAGCTTCGTTTTCATCTTTAACTTTCATTATACCAACACATGGCCCAAAAGTTTCCTCTGTCATAAAACTCATTTCATGATTAACATCAATTAATGCCTGAGGTATTAAATAATTTTTATGTTCATTAGGAAAATCAAATTTACTTTCATCGATCATTTTTTTTGCACCTTTATCAATAGCACTATTCATTTGATTTAAAATAAAATCAGCTGCTGATAATTTAACAACTGGACCTAAATTGGTGTCTTTATTTAAAGGGTTTCCAAGTTTGTAATTATAAGTTTTAGATGCAAACAATTCGATAAAATTTTTATAAATTTTTTCATCAACATAAATTCTTTCAATTCCACAACAAGACTGACCAGAATTAAAAAAAGACCCATCAACTAAATTTTCAACAGTTTTTTCTAAATCGCAGTCGTATCTTGCGTATGCTGGATCTTTACCACCTAATTCTAAAGCCATATCTATAAACTTGGTATGTGTTGCTCTTTGCACATCGTATCCAGCTTTTACTGAACCAGTGAATGATACAAAGTTAATTCGTTTATCAGAAACTACTTTTAAGCTATCTTCATGATTTAAATGCAGATAATTAAAAACATCTTTAGGCAAAGTTTTTTTTGCAGATTGATAAAGTTGTTCAGCACACAAAGGTGTTTGTGCAGAATGTTTTAAAATAACAGTATTACCAGATGCCATTGCTGGAATTATAGAGTTAACAGCAACGAGATATGGATAGTTCCAAGGTGCAATCACAAATACCACACCTAAAGCTCTTCTTTTAATATAACTTTTAAAATTACTATCTTTAGTGACATCAATATTTTCTAATTTTTTTTCTGCAATTGACAACATGTAGTCAGCTCTCTCTTTAAAACCATTTAATTCACCAGCAGCTTGCGAAATAGGTCTACCTACTTGTCTACTTAGCTCTTCACTTATCACTTCGCCTTTAGACAAAAAATCTTCAACAAAATTTGATAATAGTTTAACTCTATCTTTTACCTCTAGTTCAGCCCAAGTTTTTTGCGCTTTCATTGAATTATCTATAGTTTGTTCAATTTGATCTGAGTGATATTCTCTTTCAACATAGACAGTATTATCAATTGGTGTAATTGTCTTTTGCATAAATAATTTAGTTAAAATTGATTAAGAAAATGATATACAACATATAATTTCATATAACACTAAATATTATAATGCAAAAATACAACTGGAATTATCCAACAACAATGTGGGTTGGTGAGAATAGAATTAATGATATTGCAATTGCTTGTGAAAGTTTAGGTATTACTAGACCATTACTAGTAACAGATAAAGGTTTGGCAAAAACCGATATAGTTAAAAAAACCATATTAATACTAAAAGAAAAAAATATAATTACAAAATTATATTCAAATGTTGTTGGAAACCCAACTGGTAAAAATGTTAACGAAGGTGTAGAAAGTTTCAAAAAAGATAATTGTGACGGAGTAATTGCTTTTGGAGGTGGTAGTGGCCTTGATGTTGGAAAAGCAATCGCCTTTATGTCAGGTCAAACACTACCTATTTGGGATTTTGAGGACGTGGGAGATAATTGGACTAAAGCGAATGATGATGAAATCGCACCCATTATTGCAGTCCCAACTACTGCTGGAACAGGCTCAGAAACAGGTCGTGCTTCTGTAATTTTAAATGAGGAAACGGGTGTTAAAAATATAATTTTTCATCCTAAATTTTTGCCCTCTATAGTTATTTTAGATCCAGTTTTAACAGTTGGACTTCCATCAAAAATTACAGCTGCAACAGGTATGGATGCTCTAGCACATAATTTAGAAGCTTATTGTGCACCAGGATATCATCCAATGGCTGACGGAATTGCTTTAGAAGGTATGAGAATAATTAATGATTGGTTATTAGAAGCTGTCAATAATGGATCAAATATTGAAGCAAGACAGAATATGTTGTCAGCAGCTAGTATGGGCTCAACTGCATTTCAAAAAGGCCTAGGCGCAATTCACTCATTAAGTCATCCGGTTAATGCCTTAAATAATGTTCATCATGGCTTATCCAATGCAATATTTATGCCTTATGTTTTAACTTTTAATAAAGATGTAATTGAAAAAAAAATAATTAAG
>JAOIVP010000055.1 GCA_028224115.1 Candidatus Pelagibacter sp.
TTTTCACAAATAGGATTATTGGGTTTGCAAATAAGTGCACCTAGTTCCATCAAAGCTTGAGCATAATCACCAGATCTACTTGATGTTCCTAAAACTTTTTTACTTTTGAGTAAATTTTCTTTTTGAATTTGACTTTCTTTTTTTAAATATAAATATCTTTTTAAAACTCTTTCGATATTGCCATCTAAGGGGATAATGGGCATATTAAATGCAATAGCTGATATTGCGCTTGCTGTATAATCTCCAATACCAGGTAATGATTTTAAGTCTAAAAAATCATTAGGTAATTTTTTATTGAAATCTTTAATAATAACTTGTGCAGTTTTTTTTAAATTTCTAGCTCTTGAATAATAACCAAGTCCTTCCCATAGTTTAAAAAGTTTTCGATTTTCAAAACTGGCTAAAGCTTCTAAATTGGGAATATTTTTAATAAATCGATTAAAATAGGGTATCACCGTTATAACTTGAGTTTGTTGAAGCATAAATTCACTAACCAGGGTGTAAAATTGCTTTTTTTTTGAAGAAGTTTTTTTTCGCCAAGGTAATGACCTTTTATTAATATCGTACCAATTAAGAATTTTATTTGATATTGTTTGATCTTTCATATGCATTTTAAAAATAACACTAAGCGTGGAAATGTCACCATTCAAGGTTTAAGATCTTTTAAAGACACTTTGCCTAAAAATGTAAAAAAAATCATCAATAAAAAGGGTCATATATATTCTGAAACACTAAGTAACTGGAGATATATTGTTGGAGATGAGTTATTTAAAGTTTGTTATCCAAAGACATTTAAGAATTCTAACAGGTTTGGAGTAAGTACTTTATTGGTAATGGTGAAAAGAGGTCATGAAGTTGATTTAGAATATTCTAAAAAAGAAATTTTAGACAAGATGAACAGTTTTTTTGGTTATTCAGTTGTAGAAAAGCTTAAATTTATTAGTTTTGATGATGAGAAAAAAATCTTTTTTAAGAAAGAAGCTAATCGTGAAAATGTCGCAATTAATAAATACCAAAGTAAAATTAATGATGTTAAAAATGATAAAATTAAAAGATCACTTATTGAATTAACTAAAGTATTTAAAGAAAAATGAAAAAAATTATAATTATTTTAACAATTTTTTTTAGCACCATTTCAGCTATTAGCGCAGATGAAGTAAAAAGAATTGTTGTAGGAAGTAAAGACGCAAAAATAACTATAATTGCTTTTGAATCTTTAACTTGTAGTCACTGTGCAAATTTTCATAAAGATGTGTATCCTGGACTTAAAAAAGATTATCTTGATACAGGTTTAGCTAAAATTGAATTTAGACACTTCCCTTTAGATATTGCGGCTTTTAATGCTGCAAAAGTTTCACAATGTAAAAATGATGGTGATTCGAAAATTTTAAATACATTGTATGCAAACCAACAAAAATGGGTCAAAGGTAGTTCTGTCCAAGAAGCAAATAAAAATCTTCAGAAATTTTTAACTAGTGAAGGAATTGATGTTGATTTTGAAACTTGCATAAATAACAAAGAAATCGAGGATTTTGTTTTAAATGATCGAATCGATGGGGTAAAAAACTTCAATGTTAATGCTACTCCTACGATAATAATCAATAATCAAAAGTTTGAAAAAACTCTAACTTACAAAAATTTAAAAAAAGCTCTAGAAAAACTGATATAAGTTAGTGCATGGAGTTTAAAAAAATCCAATTAAATGGATTTAAATCATTCGCTGATAAAACAAATTTCTTAATTGAAGAGGGTCTCACTGGAATTGTTGGACCTAATGGTTGTGGAAAGTCAAACATAGTTGAGTCCCTAAGGTGGGTCATGGGAGAAACCTCCGCAAAAAGCATGCGTGGATCAGGAATGGAAGATGTAATTTTTTCAGGAACCTCCAATAAAGCCTCAAAGAATATCGCAGAAGTTTCAATTGATGTAGAAAATAAAAATAATGAAGGACCAGTTCAATATCGTGATTTGGATCAAATAAGTGTCAGAAGAAAAATAGAAAAAGATAAAGGCTCAAAATTTTATATTAACGATAAAGAAGTAAGAGCAAGAGATGCACAAATGTTTTTTGCAGATTTATCAACTGGTGCTCATTCACCTTCAATGATTAGTCAGGGACGTATTGGCGCATTAGTTACTGCAAAACCAACTGATCGAAGAGCTATTTTAGAGGAAGCTGCTGGAATTTCTGGTTTACATGTTAGAAGGCATGAGGCTGAATTAAGATTGGGGGCTGCAGAAAATAATCTTAAAAGAGCTGATGAACTAAGAAGACAGCAAGAAAAACAACTAGCCAATCTTCAGAAACAAGCTGAAGAAGCCTCAAAATATAAATTAATTACTGAAG
>JAOIVP010000056.1 GCA_028224115.1 Candidatus Pelagibacter sp.
TGATCAGTTGAAGTTTTTTCCAAAAGAAAGAATCCTTTTTCACAAGCCTCATTAATTATTAAAGCTGATTTTGGTCGAGAGGTTTTAAAAAGTTTTGTTTTTAATTCTTCTACAGATAGCTTTTTATTAAGTTTGTATGCTGACATTACAAGTAACATCATATGGTAATGAGAAGGTGATTTTCTAAAAAAATAATTGCTTGAGGTATGTGATTTTTTGACTTGATCTTCCCAGAAGTCTAAAAGACTTTTTTTTTTTATCTGGCATATTTAAGCTCTTACTCTTGATTTAGTCGGATCGTAGAATGGAAATGGAACAACTTTTGCACCAATTCTTTTTTGATGACCATCTAATTTTCCAATTTCAACGTCTGTTCCAATTTCAGAATATTTGACGTCAATTCTACAAAGCGCAATATTTTTACCAAGTTTCGGTGATAACATTCCACTTGTTACCACTCCAATTTGTGCTCGCCCAACATGAACACAATCTCCATGAACAGCTGGTTCGTGACCAACAAGTTCCAGGCCAACTAATTTTTTTTGTGGATTTGCTTTTCTTTTAATTAATTCTTCTTTACCTATAAAATCATCCTCTTTAGTTTTAAGAGGCACAGTAAAACCAATTCCTGCTTCAAAAGGATCAGTTTGATCATCAAATTCATAACCATAAAAAATTAAACCAGCTTCAATACGAACCATATCTAACGCTTCCAAACCCAACGGTTTAATGTCAAATTCTTTTCCAGCTTCCCAAACTTTATCCCAAACTTCCCCAGCATCTTTTGGGTGGCACCAGATTTCGTATCCAAGCTCACCAGTATAACCAGTTCTTGAAATTACTATTGGTGTTCCTGTTTCGTGATCTATTCTTGCAATATTAAATCTAAACCATTCAAGCTCTGTTATTGATGGTTGGATAGGGGCAGTCCAAACAAATTTTTCTAAAATCTTTCTACTGTTTGGCCCTTGAACAGCAATATTATGAATGTGATCTGTTGCAGATTTTATCCAAACTTTATAATTTTTCTTTTTAGCCTGTTCTTTTAACCATTCACCACTGTATTCGTCTCCACCAATCCATCTGAAATTATCTTGTCCAAATTTAAATAGAGTACCATCATCTAACATACATCCATTTTCATAACACATCGCAGTATAGACAACTTGACCTACAGATAATTTCTTAACATTTCTAGTTAAAGTGTATTGCATTAAATTTTCAGCGTCAGGACCAAGTATTTCAAATTTTCTAAGAGGAGAAAGATCAGTTGCGATAGCACTCTCTCTACAAGCAGTATATTCTTTTATTGTCCCTGAATTGGTAAAATTATTTGCTAACCAAAAACCCTTATACTCAACAAAATTTCTTGTTAGTTCAGATGTTTTTTTATGAAAACCTGTCTCTTGAGTAAGTTTTGGTTCTGAGTCTGTTTTCATTCTAAATGCAATAGCCTTTGAATACTTATTATTTTTTCCATAAGTTCTAACAAATATATCAGTAGGGTTCCACCCATTAGCAGCATCAACATCACAAGGGCAGGCTGATGACACGCATGTTAAATCTTTCAAAGCTCTAAATAAAACATAATCTCCCGGTCTTGACCAAGGTTCATCAAATGTTGCAACATTATTTGCATCAATTGCAGTATTAAAAAAAAGATTAATTGCTGACCAACTTTTTCGAGCATTGATGTCATATTTTTCTAATCCTTTATTAAAGTTATCGGTACAATTGATATGTCCCATGTAACCTAAATCTTCATAATATTTAGAAGTACAGGCCAAATTAAAAGTATCATGTCTTCCAACAGTATCTCTCACAACTTCAACCATTGCCTCATGATTTCCATCATAAAATTTTGAAAATAAACCTGGCCCTGGATATGCGCTACCCATGAAAGTTCTTGTTGCTTTATCATCAATTATACTTTCAATACCATCATTTAATTTATGAGTGTCAAAAGCTAAGAAATCAGAGCATTGCCTTCCACCCGTATCAATAATTTGAATATATTCACCAGCTTTAACTTCATAAGTTTCTGCAGTTCTTCTTTTAACAAGTTGTTCAACTATTGGATCACTTAAAGGATCGGGTAGAATAAATTGCTCATCTGTTTCTGAGAACTGTGCTTTACTCAAAAAAACTGTTAGATCTGTTGGTGGATTTTGTTTGTGAACATTT
>JAOIVP010000057.1 GCA_028224115.1 Candidatus Pelagibacter sp.
CACTTCAGTTATTTTAGGAGATCGATTTGCAAAAAAACCTATTAAACTTGATATCCCAATTACAATTGCTGGTATGAGTTTTGGGGCATTAGGTGCTAATGCAAAAGAGGCTTTAGGTAGAGGTGCATCTGCAATGGGAACTTCAACAACTACCGGTGACGGGGGTATGACACAAGAGGAGCGAGGTTCGTCTAAATACTTAGTTTATCAACTATTACCCTCTAGATATGGCATGAATCCTGATGATTTAAGAAAAGCGGATGCTATTGAAGTGGTGGTTGGACAAGGAGCAAAACCAGGAGGTGGTGGGATGTTGCTTGGTCAAAAAATTAATAAAAGAGTTGCAGGGATGAGAACTTTACCAGAAGGAATAGATCAAAGAAGTGCTTGTAGACATCCTGACTGGACTGGACCTGATGATTTAGAAATTAAAATTCAAGAACTTAGAGAAATTACTAATTGGGAAAAACCAATTTATATAAAAGTTGGAGCAGCAAGACCTTATTACGATACAACATTAGCTGTTAAAGCAGGAGCAGATGTGGTTGTACTTGATGGAATGCAAGGTGGAACAGCTGCCACTCAAGATGTGTTCATTGAACATGTGGGAATCCCAACCTTAGGTGCATTAAGGGAAGCAGTAGATGCTCTTAAAGAATTAAATATGCATAGAAAAGTTCAATTGATTGTTTCGGGAGGAATTAGAAGTGGAGCAGATGTTGCAAAAGCAATGGCAATGGGTGCAGATGCAGTGTCAATTGGTTCTGCTGCAATGATGGCTTTAAACTGTAATGCTGAATTATATGTTGAAGACTATAAAAAACTTGGAACAGAACCTGGTTATTGTCATCACTGTCATACAGGCAGATGTCCAGTAGGTGTTGCAACACAGGATCCAAAGCTTGAAAAAAGATTAAATCCAATTGAAGCTGGAAAAAGAATTAAAAATTATCTAACAACTTTAACCTTAGAGTTGCAAACTTTAGCTAGAGCTAATGGGAAATCAGATGTTAGAAATTTAGAACCAGAAGATTTAGCTGCTTTAACAGTAGAGGCTGCTGCAATGGCAAGAGTGCCTTTGGCTGGCACCGATTGGATCCCTGGAAAAAAATAATTGATTAACACTTTTTAAACAAGTAGGATTAATTATGCCAAAAAATCTTTCCCAAATTGCTAAACAAAAAAAAATAAAATATTTTCTAATAAGTTTTGTAGATCTATTCGGAGTTTTAAGATCTAAACTAGTTCCTGCTCAAGCTATAGCTGAGATGCAAAAAAATGGAGCGGGATTTGCGGGATTTGCTACTTGGTTGGATATGACTCCTGCAGATAGTGATATGTTTGGAGTGCCAGATCCTGACAGTTTGATTCAGTTACCATGGAACAAAGAAATTGGTTGGTTGGCGTCTGATCTATATATGGATGGCAAACCTGTAAAAGCCTCACCAAGAGTAATGCTTAAAGAACAAATTAAAAAAATGTCTCAAAAAAAATTACAGGTGAAATCTGGAGTGGAATGTGAATATTTTTTAATTTCAGAAGATGGTTCATCAATTGCTGACCCAAGAGATATTCAATCTAAACCTTGTTATGATCAATCAGCTTTAATGAGAAGGTATGATTTAATCAAAGAAATTTGTGACTGCATGATTGCGATGGGATGGAAGCCTTATCAAAATGATCATGAAGATGCTAATGGTCAGTTTGAGATGAATTGGGATTATACAGACTCTCTTGTTACAGCAGATAGACATGTATTTTTTAAATACATGGTTAAAAGCTTAGCTGAAAAACATGGTTTAAGAGCAACTTTTATGCCAAAACCTTTTCATAATTTAACTGGAAATGGTTGTCATGCACATGTTTCCGTTTGGAATGGAAAGAACAATAAATTTTTAGACAAAAAAGATGCGCTTGGTCTAAGTAAATTAGCCTACAATTTCTTAGGGGGTATAATGAATAATACTCAAGCACTGTCAGCATTTTTCAACCCAACAATTAACAGTTATCGAAGAATTAATGCTCCACCAACAAAATCTGGAGCCACTTGGTCGCCAAGTAGTATTTCATACACAGGAAATAACAGAACGCATATGATTAGGATTCCAGATCAAGGAAGATTTGAATTGAGATTAATGGATGGATCAGCAA
>JAOIVP010000058.1 GCA_028224115.1 Candidatus Pelagibacter sp.
GTAATCATTGAGGAAGCTGAGGATGCCAAGAAACAAACTGTTGTTGCTATATCGCTTTCAGTTGCAGCTCTTCCTAATGGAATATTACCTAAAGCAAGTTTTTTAAATTTCTTATTTTTAAAGAATTTTTTAACCATTGGAGTTTCTACAAATGTTGGTGCAACAGTATTTACTCTAATATTATTTTTAGCTAATTCAACACCCATACCTTTAGTTAGTCCCTCAATCCCAAATTTTGTCATATTATACACATTTCTACCGCTCATCCCTACATGACCTAATTGAGAAGACATATTGATTATTGAGCCTGGTCTTTTTTTATTTTTTAACATCTTTTTAACTACAAGTTGAGCAACGTTAAAAGCAGCTTTAAGATTAAGATCAACCAAGTAGTTCATACTTTTTTGTTTAATTTTTTCAAAAGGTTCTGGAATATTTGTGCCTGCATTATTTACCAAGACATCTATAATTTTAATTTTATCTATCTTCTTTTTTAAATCTTCATAGTCCATTACATCACAAGGAACTTTAATAATTTTTCCTTTAATTTTTTTGATTTGCTTTTCTAATTTATCAAGATCAGATGGAGTTCTGCTTAATGCTATAACTGTTGCACCAGCTTCTGCTAAAGCAATAGAGCAAGCTTTTCCTAATCCTTTACCTGCGCCAGTTACTAATGCATATTTATTTTTTAAATTAATCTTTTGTAAATACATTATAGAAATAATATTTTAATATCTGTGTAAATCAACTCTACAGCAACAACTAATATTGCTAGCAATCCAGCCCAAGCGATCCATTTATACTCTTTAATCCATCTTGAAATTAAATTTGCAGCTGTTGCCATTAAAACTATTGATAATGCTAATCCAAAAATTAATAATCCATAGTGATCACCTGCAGCTCCAGCAACACCCAAAACGTTATCTAAACTCATTGTAAAATCAGCAAGCAGAACTGTCCATATAGCCTTCATAAAACTAGAATTATCTACCTTTATATCTTCTTCGTTAGATTGGCCTTTGATTACATCCGTATAAAGTTTGTAGATGATATAAAGTAGTAATAATCCACCGATCAATCTTAAACCTGTAATTTGTAAGAGGTAAGCAGTTAACATGGTTAAGATTATTCTTAAAATTACTGCACCACCAATACCCCAAAAAATAACTTTTTTTCTTTGTTCTACGGGAAATTTCGATGCAACCATTCCAATAATAATTGCGTTATCTCCAGCAAGAACTAAATCAATAAATATGATTTGTCCTAAAATTGTAAGTTGTTCAGGTGTAATTAATTCTGCAAACATTTAGTGCTCTAGTATCATATCTGCACCTTTTTCTGCAATCATTATTGTCGGTGCATTAGTGTTTCCAGAAGTTATGTTGGGCATTATCGATGCATCTATTACTCTTAAGTTTTTGATTCCTTTAACTCTTAATTTTTCATCAACAACTGCCATATCATCTTGACCCATTTTACATGTGCCAACTGGATGAAAAATAGTTTGAGCATAATTAGATGCCTCTTTAACAAGTTCTTCATCATCATTTATATCTATACCTGGTCTATATTCTTCAGGTGTGTATTTTTTAAAAGTCTCAGACTCTAATATAATTTTTCTTGTTAACTTAAGACCTCTTGCAGCTACCATTCGATCATGATCTGTAGAGAGATAATTTTGTTTAATTTTTGCATAAGTTCTCGAGTCTTTGTCTACAATACTCACATGTCCTCTACTTGTAGGTCTTATATTTGAGACAGTAGGGGTGAATGCATGAAAGTCATGGTTTTTAGTTGCACCTAATGTATCCATACTCATCGGTTGAACGTGCCACTGTAAATCCGGTAGTTCGAGTGATGAATCACTTTTTGCAAACATACAAAGTTGACTAGCACCCATAGTCATTGGACCGCTTCGATTAAAAACATATTCTAATCCAATCATTAAATTTCCAAATAAACTGTTGATTTTTTTATTAAGTGATTTTAATCCGTTGATTTTATAAATCGGTCTTAACATTAAATGATCATGTAAATTTTCACCAACACCATTTAAATTTTGAACCAAATCTATACCCAAATTATTTAATTTTTCA
>JAOIVP010000006.1 GCA_028224115.1 Candidatus Pelagibacter sp.
ATACCGATAAAAGTTTATATTACCCATTATTATTAAATATTCTTAATGCTCCAACAATTTTAATTAATATCTTCCCATTCATTTTTTTAATATCAGCACAGTTTTTACTAATTAATTTAATCGAAAAAAATGAACTAATAATCCTTAAAAATTTTGGAATCGATAATATTAAATTAATTGCTATTCTATCTTTGGTTTCATTTGTTGCCAGCCTAATAATAATAATTTTTTTTTATAATTTTTCAGCAAAATTAAAACATTTATATCTTGAGATTAAAAATGATTTTGCAAATGACAATAAATATCTTGCAGTCATTACTGAAAATGGAATTTGGATTAAAGATGAGATTGAGAACAAAAAAGTCATAATTAATGCTAATTTAATTGAAGGAAATATTTTAAAAGATGTAGTAATTACTCAATTTGACAATAGTTTTGCTCCCAAAAAATATATATATGGTGAAAAAGTAGATATTAAAAAAAAAGAATGGATTATTGAAAAAGCAATCATAATCGAAAATAATGTTAGAGTAATAAAAGATAATTTTTTATTTCAATCTAATTTTAATTCTGAAAAAATTAATACTCTTTTTTCAAACTTGACATCTTTAACGATATGGGAATTGTTTAGACTTAAAAATGAGTATATTTCAGTAGGCTATTCTGTTAAAGAAATAAATTTACATTTGCAAAAAATTTACTCTTTTCCTATCTATTTAACAATATTAACTGTTTTTGCATCTGTGTTAATGTTAAGTCTGCCTATTAATAAACCAAAATTTTTTTATTTATTAATGGGCATTTTTATATCTGTATTAATATTTTATATAAATCATTTTTCTTCTTTGCTGGGAGAAAATAATAAACTTCCAATTATGTTATCTGTTTGGTTGCCACATGTTATTGTTTCTATCTTAACTGGAATTGGTATGGTGAGGATTAATGAAAAATAAAAAAAGATTTATATTTTCTTGTTTGATAATAACAATTTTTTTTAATATTGGCTTGGCAAGTGAAAGAATTGACTATTCAAGTAATAAAATAAAAATTTTAGAAAATGGAAAAGTTATCTCTGGTGAGGGGGATGTGCAGATTATAATTGATAATAATATATTTATTAGCTCTGAAACATTTGAGTACAGTAATGAAACTGGTCTATATAGAATTTTTAACGATGTTAAATTTAAAGATAGTGAAAATAATATCGAAGCTTCAGGATCAGAATTTATTTTTTCTTCATTTGACAATAAAATTTCATCAAATACAAAATCTAAAGTTATTTACAATGAAACTTATAATATTGAACTTAATAACTTTGAGTATGATATTAATGATCAAAAAATAAACTCTGATGATTTTGTAAAAATTAAAGATAATATAAATAATTATTTTGAACTTTACGAATTTTTATTTGATTTAAAAACAAATAAATTTTTAGGTAAAGAAATAAAATTTATCGATAATCAACAAAATAAATATTTTTTAAATGAAGTTATGGTTGATACTAATAATGACAAACTTTATGGCAAAGAAATAAAGTTTCTTGATAATCAACAAAATAAATATTTATTAAATGAAGTAATAATTAATACTGATAATGATAATCTTTATGGTAAAGATTTAAACATAGAGTTCAACAAATCCTTATTTGGTAATAATGATAACGACCCAAGACTAAAAGCAAAAAGTGTCAAAATAAAAGATCAGTCCTCTTTTTTAAGAAAAGGAGTATTTACCTCATGTAGCAAAGATAATGATTGCCCTCCATGGAGCATGTATGCTGAAGAAATTGAGCATGATAAAATTGAACAAACAATAAAATATAAAAATGCTTGGTTAAAAATTTATGATATACCAACTGTATATTTTCCAAAATTTTCTCATCCAGATCCAACCGTTAATAGAAAATCTGGTTTTTTACCTCCAACATTTAGTAGCTCAAAAAATATTGGGTCCTCTGTAACTATTCCTTATTTTCATGTGGTATCTGAAAATAAAGATATGACATTTAAACCAAAACTATTTTTAAATAATGAGGTTGTTTTGCAAAACGAATATAGACAAGAAAACAAAAATAGTAGCCATATAGCCGACTTTAGTATCTCTTCATCAGATTTTCTTTCTTCAAAAAACACAACAAAATCTCATTTTTTTTCAAATTCTAAATTTGAATTAAACAATGACTTTTTTAATCAAAGCAATATTGAGGTCAATATAGAAAATGTGACAAATGACGAGTATTTAAAAATCTATAAGATTGATAGTGATCAGATTGAAATCAACACAAATACATTACACTCATATCTATCAATCGATGTTGAAAAAAATGATATCGAATTTAATACATCGCTTGAAGTTTATGAAGATTTAACAAAAGATAAACAAAGTAGACATGAATTTATTTACCCTAACTACACTATTCAAAAAAGAATTTTATCTGAAAAAGGTAATGATTTTGTTTTAAAATCTTATGGAAGTCAAAGAAAGTATAATACCAATGTATATGAAGGAATTATAATAAATGATTTAGAATTTAATGCTTTCTCAAAATTCTCAAATGAAGGGTTTGTGACTAATTACAAAATATTATTTAAAAATATTAATATTGATGCAAAAAACTCAAATAAATATAAAGATAAATTTGAACAAAGTTTAGCTTCAGTAGTACAATACAACATGGAATTACCTTTAAAAAAAGAAGGTTTAGAATTTATAAACAATTTTACTCCTAAAGTTGCGTTTATGTATAGTCCAAATAAAACAAAAAATATAAGGTCAGATAATCGAAGAATGGACACAACTAATATTTTTTCTATAAATAGAATTGCAAATAATGAAACCGTTGAAGGGGGAGCTTCTTTAACTTATGGAACAATTTTTAATAAAATAAATAAAAAAACTAATCAAGAAACATTAAATTTTGAAATTTCATCACTTTTAAGAATAAAAGAAAATCCTGATTTATCAAATTCCAGCACAATTGGAAAAAAAATGTCAGATATTTTTGGAAATATAGAATTATATCCTAATGAAAATTTATCTTTAAAATATAATTTTTCTATCGACAATAATTTTGACAAAACAAATTATGATAGCATATCATCAAAACTTAAGATTAATAAATTTGTAACTTCTTTTGAATATTCTGATGAAAAAAATAATTTAATAAATGAAAGCTTCACATCAAATTCATCATCTTTTAAAATCGACAAAAATAATAGTATTAATTTTAATTTAAGAAGAAATAATGAAAAAAGTGCTACTGAATTCTATAATTTGATATACAATTATAAAAATGATTGTTTGGTTGCATCAGTCAAATTTAATAAAGAGTTCTATAAAGACTCAGATTTAGAACCAGAGAAAGAAATTTTCTTTACATTAAGTTTGATACCATTTGGTGGTTTGACAACAGCAAATTAATGAAAACAAAAATATTTTTCTACATATTAATCATTTTTCATCTATGTACGAAGCAAGTAATTAGCCTAGAAAATAAGATAATTTTAAAAGTAAATAATAAAATAATAACAACTTTTGATATTGAGCAAGAGAAAAAATATTTGATAGTTCTAAATAAAAACTTAAAAAAAATAGACCAAAATAAATTAAATATCCTTGCAATAGATTCTATTATTAAAGAAAAAATAAAAGAGATTGAATTAATTAATTATTATCAATTAGAAAAAGCTTTAGATGACGCAAACTTGGCAAAAATATTGAAAAATCTTTATCAAACCATTGGGTTTAAAAATGAAAACGAATTTAAAAAATATTTAGAGTCTCAAAATCTAAAATTCTTATCAATAAAAAGAAAATTAGCGATTGAAATGCTTTGGAACAATCTAATATTTAAAAAATTTAACAACCGCGTTGCTATTGATGAAATTGAGATAAAAAATAATCTAGATAAAGAAATAAAAAATCTAAATTTTTCAAGAGAGTTATTTTTATCAGAAATATTGATAAGAAATTCTAAAGATTTAAAATTAGATTTAGTTTACTCAGAAATTTTAGAAAGTATTAAAAATGTTGGTTTTGCTACAACTGCAAATATTTTTAGTAAATCTAGTACATCTAAAATTGGAGGAAAAATAGGATGGGTGAAAGAAACTTCTTTGTCAAAACAAATACAAAAAAATGTAATTAAATTAGAAAAAGGACAAATCTCAAAACCTATAAGGATTAATGAAAATTTTCTCATACTTAAAATTGATGATACAAAAATTAATAAACAAAAAATTGATAAAGAAAAAATTTTATCGAATAAAATTTTATTCAAAAGAAACCAACAGCTTGAAAGATTTTCTTTGGCTTATTTTAGTAAAGTGAAACAAAAAATGCAGATTAATGAATTATAAGCCTATAATAATTGTTCATGGAGAACCTAACAGTGTTTTTTTAGAAATTTTTTTTAAATCACTTAAATATAGAAAATTTAAAAATCCATTGGTCTTAATCTGCTCTCTAAAAATATTAAAATTTCAAATGAAAAAAATGAAATTTCAAATGGGTATAAAAATAATTAATCCATCGTTACTTAATAAAATTAAATTGAATAATAAAATGATAAATATTATTAATATTAATTATAGTGAAAGATTATCGTTTAAAAAAATTGACAACAAATCAAATAAATATATTGAGAATTGTTTTAAAACATCATTTAAAATTTTAAAATCAGGAGTGACAAATAAATTAATTAATGGACCTATTTCAAAAAACTCATTTTTAAATAAAAAATTTTTAGGTATTACTGAATATTTAGCCAAAAAAACTAAAGCTAACAAGTATGCAATGCTTATTTATAATAAAGAATTATCTGTTTGCCCAATAACAACTCATTTACCCTTAAAATCTGTTGTTAAAAATATAACAAAAAAAAAATTGATAGAAAAAATTACTTTAATAAATAATTTTTATAAAAATTATTTAGGCTTTAAACCAAAAATAGTTGTACTAGGATTAAATCCTCATTGTGAAAGTGTTAATAAATTTAACGAAGATGAAAAAATACTTAAACCAACTATAAAATATTTATCTGATAAAAAGATCAAAATTAAGGGACCTTATTCAGCGGATACTGCTTTTTTAAAAAAAAATAGAAAGGATGTTGATGTTGTTATTGGAATGTATCATGATCAAGTTTTAACACCTATCAAAACTTTGTATGAATATGATGCAATTAATATAACTTTAGGTTTACCTTTTATAAGAATTTCACCCGATCATGGTCCTAATCAAAAAATGCTTGGGCAAAATAAATCAAATCCTCTAAGTTTAGTTAGAGCAATAGAATTTTTAGAAAAAAATTGATTAAAGCAAAAAAAAGTTTAGGTCAAAATTTTCTAATAGATAGAAATATTTTAGAAAAAATTACACAAACAGTTCCTATAAAAGATAAACATATTCTAGAAGTAGGACCTGGAACCGGGAATCTAACATCGTTTATTCTTAAAAATAATCCAAAAGAAATGTTAGTAATTGAAAAAGATGAAGAGCTAGCAAACAATCTAGATAAAATTTTTAACGAACAAATTACAATTGTAAATGATGATATTTTAAATGTTGATGAAACTTCCTTGTTTAAGGAAAAAGTAAAAGTAACAGTATTTGGTAACCTTCCTTACAATATTTCAACCGAAATATTAAGTAAATGGATCATAAACTTAAAAGAAAATTATTGGTTTGATCATTTAATTCTAATGTTTCAAAAAGAAGTAGCAGATAGAATAATTGCTAAATCTAATACCTCAGCTTACGGTAGGCTATCTATATTAAGTCACTGGAAATTAAAAATAGAAAAAATTTGTGACATTAAACCAGAAAGTTTTTCACCACGACCAAAAATTGACAGTTCTTTGTTGCTTTTTTCACCTAAAGAAAAATTTTTTAAAATTAAAGATCCAAAAAATTTAGAGAAAGTTACTAGAGTTTTTTTTAATCAAAGACGAAAAATGCTAAAAAAACCATTTAACCAATTATTTAATGGAAATCAAAAAGTGTTAGACAAACTTAAAATTGATTTAAATTTAAGACCTCAAAATTTGGATTTTGATACATATTATCAATTAACAAGCTTGTATGAGAATTCAAGAAGTTAACTTATTCACATGACTTCTTATGTACTCTAAATCATAGTCTTTTGAGCCATTTGTTTTTTCTGCATCTATAAGATTTTTAATTTTTGAAAAACATTTTTCTAAATTATCATTTATAACAACATAATCATAATTAATCCAATGCAATACATCTCTTTCAAATTGTTTCATTCTCTCTTCAACTATCAACTTATCTTTCATATCTCTATTTGAAAGCCTATCAAATAACTCCTCTTTGCTTGGAGGAAGTATAAAAAAAGTAATTAACTTATAATCTAATTTTTTATTTTTAATCTGGTCAGCTCCTTGCCAATCTATGTCAAATAAAACATTCTTTTCTTTATTAAGTTTGTCTATTACTGGTGTTCTCGTTGTGCCATAAAAATTATTAAACACTTTTGCATACTCAAGAAATTCCTCATTTTTAATTAGTCTATTAAATTCACCTTCATCAACAAAAAAATAGTCTTTATTAGGTACTTCACTAGGTCTTGGTTGGCGGGTTGTGTGTGAAATGGAAATTTCGTAATTATCTATTTTAGATAACATTTTAACTAATGTGGTTTTACCCGCTCCAGACGGAGAGGATAAAACAATCATTACGCCATCATTTTCTGAGGGCATTTAAATTATTAGTTCGCTTTTCCTTCGATAAACTTAACTGCATCGCCAACAGTTAAAATTTTCTCAGCTTCACTATCTGAAATTTCAGATCCAAATTCTTCTTCAAAAGCCATCACTAATTCAACTGTATCTAAACTATCAGCTCCCAAATCATCTATAAAACTAGACTCTTCTGTTACTTTTGCTTCATCGATACCCAAGTGATCAGCTACAATTTTTTTTACTTTGCTTGAAACGTCTTCTGACATATTGATCCTTTTTGTTATAAATTCTTAATAGTTTAAAAAGCTATTTTGTCAAGCCATATACATGCCCCCATTAACATGCAATGTTTCCCCATTTATATAATTAGATTGATCTGAACTTAAGAATAACACAGCATTTGCAATATCATCAGGCTCTCCAAGACGAGCTGATGGTATTTTCGATACTATAATCTCTTTAAACTTATCATCAATTTTGTCTGTCATTGCTGTTTTAATAAATCCTGGCGAAATACAATTTATATTGATATTTTTCTTTGCATATTCTATCGCAAGACTTTTAGACATAGCAACAATTCCTGCTTTTGACGCTGTATAATTAGCTTGCCCTAAATTACCAGTATGGCCAACAACCGATGTAATATTTACAATTTTTCCAGATTTATTTTTAAGCATTTTTTTAATAGCAAATTTACTCATTAAGAAAGTTGAAGTTAAATTAATATTTATAACTTTTTGCCATTCATCTAAGCTCATTCTAATTGCAAGATTGTCTTGAGTTATACCAGCATTATTAACCATACCATCTAAACTTCCACCTAATTCAATTGTTGCATTTTCAATAAATTCCTCAATTTTATCACTTTGAGATATATCAAATTTTAATATTTTAATGCCTTCAAAATTTTTTTTAAGTTCTTCTAGTTTTTCAATTCTAGTTCCAGAAGCTATAATATTTGCTCCTGCTTCATTTAACCTTTTAACTATTGCATTACCTATTCCGCCAGATGCACCAGTAACAATGATATTTTTTTTTTTTAAATCTCTCATATTTTTAAACCTTCAATATCTCCTTGATTATTTATAGTATTAATTTTTACTTCTCTATTAATTCTTTTAACTAAACCAGATAAAACTTTCCCTGGTCCAATTTCAATAAAATGATCAACATCAGTATTAATCATATTAATTATACTTTCTCGCCATCTAACTCTATTTTCTATCTGTTTGATTAATAATTCTTTTAGCTCATCTGTATTTGAGATTTCTTTAGCGGTAACATTTGAAATTAGTTTATTATTACCTTGATTAAATCTTAGTTTATTTAACTCTTTACTCATTATCTCTGTTGCTTTACTCATTAAACTACAGTGGAATGGAGCACTTACTGGTAGCTTAATATTTTTAATAGAATTATCTTTTAAAATTAAAATTAATTTATCTAAATCATCTATTTTGCCACTTAAAACTATTTGACCTTCGGAGTTATCATTTGCAATTTGAGCTTTAAAGTTTTGGTCATTATCTTTTAATATTTTTTCAATCATCCCAACTGTTGAGCCTAAAACTGCAACCATACCCCCCTCTCCTTTTGGAACAGAATTTTGCATAGCATCTCCTCTTATTCTTAAAATTTTTAATGTGTCTGAAAAACTTAAATACCCAGCACAAGATAAAGCAGAATATTCACCTAATGAGTGTCCAGCAAAATATTTTGCTTTATTAAGATCAATATTAAATTCTTTTTTTATGACATTGAAAATTGAGTAACTAATTAGAAAAATTGCAGGCTGAGTATTGGTAGTTAGGTCCAATTCTTCTTTAGGACCCTCTAATATTAGCTTTGAAAGTGAAAAATTGAGTTTTTCATCAGCTTCTTTAAATAAATTTTTAACATGATCAAACTTGTCATAAAATTCCTTTCCCATTCCAACTATTTGAGAACCTTGACCTGGAAAAATTACTGAAAACATATAAAAAAAACTATTTATTTCGCCTTTTTAACTATTGTAATTGAACATTTATAATAGTATATCCTCACTTTTTATTAAAGAACTTAAATGAATTTATACGAACATACTATTATTGCCAGACAAGATGCTTCTCCGAGTGAAATTAAGCAATTAACAGAAAAATATTCTAAAATTGTTGAAAAATTTGAAGGTGAGATTGTTAAAACTGAAAATTGGGGTTTACTTGACCTGTCTTATTTAATCAAGAAAAATAAAAAAGGGAGCTACATTCACTTTAAGATTAAGAGTAAAGGCAATGTTATTGATGAACTAGAAAAAAATGAAGCAATTGATAAAAAATTATTAAGATATCTTACTGTTAGAGTAAAAAAATTTAATTTAGAAGAAAATTATTTTATAAAAAAAGATTATGATGACAAAAAAGAAAGTAATAAAAACTAATTATGCCAAAGAGACAAAGTGGAAATAAAAAAGGTAAACAAAGTAATTTTGCAAAGCTAAGCATTTTTCAACCAAATAAATACAAGTTCAAAAAAACTTGTCCCTTATCAGCTAAAGGTGCTCCAGAAGTTAATTACAAGAATGTTAGACTTTTAAAAAAATATATGTCTGAAAATGGTAAAATTTTACCTTCAAGAATTACAAATGTTTCACAAAAGAAACAGAGAGAATTATCCCTTTCAATCAAAAGAGCTAGAAATTTAGCATTAATATAAAATGAAAGTTATTTTACTAGAAAACGTAAAAAGAATTGGTTCTATCGGCGAAGTGATAGAAGTTAAAAGAGGTTATGCAAGAAATTTTCTAATTGCCAACAAAAAAGCATTATACGCTTCAAAAGAAAATATTTCAGAAGTTGAAAAGATAAAAGCAGATTTATCAAAAAAAGATAATGAAAAGAAAAAAGAGGCGACACAAATTTCAGAGCAAATTAATAGTAAAGAGTACGAAGTTAAAAAACTAAGTACTGAAAATAACGAATTATATGGTTCAGTTAAACCAACTGAAATTGCAAAACTAATTCAAGAAAAAAATAAAATTGATATCAAGCCATCAATGATTCAACCAATTAAAGAAATTAAATCTTTAGGAAAATTTAAAGTAAAAGTTTCTTTACACTCTGAAGTTGATGCTGAAATTACAGTTAACGTTACTTCAGCAGATACAATTCAATAATTATACATTCTTTTCCCCAAGCTTTAATAGTAATTTTATTTAAAAGATAATTCTGTAAACTAGACTTTATGGAAAACAATTTAAGCATCGTCAAAGATCAATTTAAAGAATTACCTAATAACATTGAAGCAGAACAGGCTGTTATAGGCTCCATATTAGTTAGTAATGATATATTTGATGAAATTAGCACAATAATTTCAAGTATTAATTTTTATGACCCAATGCATCAAAAGATTTATGAGGCAATCGAAAGCTTAGTTTATAAAGGAATGTTAGCGAACCCTATTACACTTAAAAATTATTTTGAAGATGAGAAAGATGATTTAAATGTTCCAGAATATCTAGTCAAAATTACAAAATTTTCTACATCAGTTCGACAAGCAGTTGAATATTCAAAAATAATCTATGATATGTTTGTAAGACGTGAATTAATTAAAATTTCCGAACAAACAATCGATAGTGCAAAATTAAATGAGTTAGATACTAATGGTCAAACCATTATTGAAAATTCAGAAAGACTATTATTTGATTTAGCAGAAAAAGGTTCGTTCAATTCTTCACTGGTTAAATTTGATGAAGCCATGAAACAAACCATTGAGATGGCATCTGCAGCTTATAAAAATGAAGAAGGTATTGTTGGAGTACCAACAGGACTTAGAGATTTAGATGATAAACTTGGTGGCCTTCATCAGTCAGATTTAATTATTATTGCAGGACGTCCATCAATGGGTAAAACATCTCTTGCAACAAACATTGCATTCAATGCTGCGCAAAAATTACAGGAAAGTGGTAAAAAATCTTCTATAGCTTTCTTTTCATTAGAGATGTCTTCTGAACAACTATCTACAAGAATTATCTCAGAACAGGCCCGTATAAGTTCAAATGATATTAGAAGAGGCAGAATTTCAGATGAACAATTTGATAAATTTTTAGAAACTTCAAAAAATATAGCCGAACTTCCATTGTATATTGATGAAACACCAGCGATAAGTATTGCTGCAATGAGTAATAGAGCTAGAAGAATAAAAAGATTATTTGGTCTTGATATGGTTGTGGTTGATTATATTCAATTAATGAGAGGAACTACATTTAACAAAGATGGAAGAGTTCAGGAAATATCACAAATCACACAAGGATTAAAAGCGATTGCAAAAGAATTGGCAGTTCCAGTTGTTGCTCTATCACAACTTTCGAGACAAGTTGAACAAAGAGATGACCATAAACCTCAATTGTCTGATTTAAGAGAGTCTGGTTCAATTGAACAAGATGCTGATGTTGTAATGTTTGTTTATAGAGAAGGATATTACTTATCAAGAAAAGAGCCAAGAGAAGCAACTGTTGAGCATGCTGAATGGCAAGCAAAAATGAATGAAGTTGCACACTTAGCTCAAATTATTATTGGAAAACAACGACACGGACCAATAGGTAATGTAACCCTTGAGTTTGAAGAAAGATTTACGAAATTTAAAGATACTCAAATTAATTAAATTCAAATATAAAAGAGCTAATGTTTGCTCAGTTGTATCAAAATGGAATTCTAAAAAACCCAAAAACAGTTTTTATATTATTAATTATTACAATATTAAGCTTTGGTTATTATTCCAAAGATTTTAGATTAGATGCGTCATCTGAAACCTTATTAATAGAAGGAGATCCTGATTTAGCATACTTAAAAGAAGTTACGGATAGATATGGTTCAAAAGACTTTTTAATTCTCACTTATACTCCAAATGAGGGAATGATATCTGATAACTCAATAAATAATCTACTAAGCTTAAAATACAAAATTCAAAGTTTAAATTGGGTGCATAGTGTCATCACACTTTTAGACGTGCCTCTTTTAAGTAATTCAGAATCACCATTACAAGAAAGACTGGAAAATTTTAAAACCCTTAAAGATGAAGGAGTTGATAAAGATCGTGGTTTTAAAGAAATTTTAAACAGTCCTGTTTTTAGAAATTTTGTTATTAGTGAAGATGGAAATACAAGTGGAATTATCGTTAACATCAAGGAAAATAAAAAATTAGACAACATTGAAAATTTATCAAAAGTTGAAATAGAAGCTTACAAAGATAAATTAAAAAAACAAAATCATGAAAATATATTAGAAATAAGACAAGTTATTCAAAGTTATCAAGATGTAGGCAACATCTATCTTGGAGGAATTCCAATGATAGCTGACGACATGATGACTTTCATTAAAAGTGATATTGTAGTTTTTGGTTTAGGAGTTCTTTTATTTATAATTGCAACCTTATGGTTTGTTTTTAGAAAATTAATTTGGATTATTGTTCCAATTAGTAGTTGCTTGTTTTCAGTTATAATTATGATGGGGTTACTTGGAATTCTTGGCTGGAAAGTAACAGTAATTTCATCAAACTTTATCGCCTTAATGTTAATCCTAACGATGGCAATGAACATTCATATGAGCACTCGTTTTCTTCAACTTAGAAAAGATTTTCCAGATAAAAATAACTTTGAAATCATTACGTTAACTAGTAATAAAATGTTTTGGCCTATTATTTATACAGTGCTTACAACTGTGTTTGCTTTTTTGTCTTTAATTTTTAGTGGAATTAAACCGATAATAGATTTTGGGTGGATGATGACTTTTGGCTTAATTACATCATTCATAATAACTTTTACTTTGCTCCCCACCCTTTTAAATTTTGCACCAACAAAAAATATTTCTATCAAGAAAGAACAAGAGTCTAAAATTACGATTTTTTTAGGATCAGTTTCGCTTAATAATAAAAATACAATTTTTGGAATAACAGGAATAGTCATCATTTTAAGTATTTTTGGTATCAGTAAACTTGAAGTGGAGAATAGTTTTATCAACTACTTCAATAAAAATACGGAAATATATAGAGGTATGAAACTTATAGATGAAGAGTTAGGAGGCACAACTCCCCTTGAAATAATTTTAAAATTTCCAGCAAAAGAAGAGGGAAAGAAAAAAACATCAACTGAGGATGATGAATTTGAAGATTGGGGTGATGAAGAAGATGTAAATGATGAAAAATATTGGTTTACTAAGGATAAAATTGACAGAATTGCTTCAGTCCATAATTATTTAGACAGTCTTCCTCAAGTTGGTAAAGTTTTATCCTTCTCATCAATCATTGATGTTGCAACACAACTAAACAACAACAAACCTCTTGGAACTTTAGAAATGGGAGTTTTATATTCTAAAATTCCAGAAAGTATTAAAACAGAAATTATTGATCCCTATTTATCCATTAAAGACAATGAAGCTAGAATAAGTTTAAGAATTATAGACTCACAAGAAAATTTAAGAAGAAACGATCTAATTAACAAAATAAATTTTGATCTCAAAAATGAGATTGGCTTAGATGAAAGTGAATTTAAACTAGCAGGAGTTTTAATATTATTTAATAATTTACTTCAAAGTTTATTTAAATCACAAATCTTAACCTTGGGTTTAGTAATGGTTGGAATTTTTTTAATGTTTATAATTTTATTTAGAAATATAAGATTATCCTTAATCGGGGTTGTTCCAAACTTTATTGCAGCTTTTTTTATTTTAGGAATTATTGGTCTCCTTGGAATTCCACTTGATATGATGACAATTACTATCGCAGCAATTACTATTGGAATAGCAGTAGATAATAGCATTCACTATATTTATAGATTTAAAGAAGAGTTTAGTAAAATTAAAGATTACAATAAAACTTTAAAAAAATGTCATTCAACAGTTGGGGTTGCAATACTTAATACATCCATAACTATTGTCTTTGGATTTTCAATTTTAGTTTTATCTAAATTTATTCCTACAATTTATTTTGGAATGTTCACTGGTCTTGCAATGTTACTTGCAATGATATCAGTTTTAACACTATTACCTGCTTTAATTTTAACAATAAAACCTTTCGGAAAATAATTTTATGATTGATACTTTAAAAGATTTTTATGACGCTGTATCTATCATTGACCTTATATACTTAGTAATAACCATCTTCTCTCTTATCACCTGTTATAAAAAAGGATTTGTTTTAAGTATTTTATCAATGGCTAAGTGGTTGCTTGCTTATGTTATCACTTTAATTTTATTTCCAAGGGTAAAACCTTATTTCAAAAATATCATTGATAATGAGTATGTTTTGGATGTGGGTCTTGGAATTATTATATTTGTAGTGGTAATTTTCTTAGTATTACTCGTCAATAAAGGAATAAGTAAAGCTGTAAATTATACTGGTATTGGTGGACTAGATACAACATTTGGATTCTTTTTTGGTTTTATCAGAGCTTATATAATTTCAGTTTGTATTTTTTCAGGTTTTCACATTGTCTACAATCACGATAAATGGCCGATAAATAAAGATCAATCATACATCTTTCCTTACCTTAAAAAAGGTAGTAATTATCTCATAAAAGAATTTCCTAATGAAAAAACATATCAAGATTCTAAAGAAAAAATTGAAGAACTTTGATCCTAAATTAAAAGAAGAGTGTGGTGTATTTGGAGTAAGCAATGCAAAGGATGCTTCAGCATTAACGGCTCTTGGTCTTCATGCACTTCAACACCGTGGTCAAGAAGGTTGTGGAATAGTAACTTTTGATGGAAAAAAATATTATTCAGAAAAAAGATTTGGATTGGTTGGTGATAATTTTAATAAAGAAAAAGTACTTAAAAACCTTATAGGAAATCATGCTATTGGTCATAACAGGTACAGCACAACAGGCGAAAATACTTTAAGAAATATTCAACCTTTTTTTGCTGATACAAATGCAGGTGGGATTGGAGTAGCCCATAATGGAAATTTAACAAACTCTATTGCTCTTAGAAAAAAATTAGTTGAGGATGGAGCTATTTTTTATTCAACTTCTGACACAGAGACCATTGTTCATTTAATTGCAAAATCAAAAAGAGCAAAAACAATTGACAAAGTGGTTGATGCTATATTTCAAATTCAGGGTGGTTACGCTTTAGTTATGTTAGCACAAAATTCATTGATTGGAGTTAGAGACCCTTACGGTATTAGACCACTTGTAATTGGTAAATTAGGTAACAGTTATGTTCTTGCGTCTGAGACTTGTGCGCTTGATATTATTGGTGCTAAATTTGTAAGAGATGTTGAAAATGGAGAAATTGTTTTAATTGAAAATGATAAACTAGAAAGTATCAAGCCCTTTCCTCCTAAAAAAGTAAGACCATGTGTTTTTGAATATATTTATTTTGCAAGACCTGACAGTATTCTTGACAACAAAACCGCTTATGAGCATAGAAAAAATATTGGAGCTGAACTTGCAAAAGAAAATGATATAGATGCAGATATAGTTGTTCCTGTTCCAGATAGCGGTAATGCTGCAGCTCTTGGCTTTGCTCAATATTTAAAAATGAATTATGAACATGGTTTAATAAGAAATCATTATGTAGGAAGAACATTTATTGAACCTAGTCAAAAAATTAGAAGCTTAGGTGTTAAATTAAAATTAAATGCTAATCAAACCACTATAAAAGATAAAAAAATTATTTTAATAGATGACTCGCTTGTAAGAGGTACTACTTCGCACAAAATTGTTAAGATGCTATATGATGCTGGAGCTAAAGAAGTGCATGTTAAAATTGCTTGTCCTGAAATCAGATATCCAGATTTTTATGGAGTTGATACTCCAACAAAAAAAGAATTGTTAGCCGCTAATAAAACTAATGATGAAATTTGTGAATATATTGGAGCAAAATCTTTAAAATTTTTATCGCTTAATGGATTATATAAAGCTATTGGTTTTGACAACAGAAATGAGACTTATCCTCAACTAACTGATCATTATTTCACTGGGGACTACCCTGTAAAACCTATTGATGAACTTGGGGATAATAAAATCACTCAATTATCTTTACTAAGTACAGCCTCTAATAATTAAAAATGAAAAAAGTAAATTTCACAGAGATGAAAAATGGTACTAAAGAAGATTATCAACTGTTAGAAAAATATGAAAAAGATTTTGAAAGACAAACTGCTGATAGAATTTTAAAATATTTAGCATCACAAACATCAACTCTTGAAGGATACCAAATAACAAGATTAGAACATTCGTTGCAAGCTGCAACTAGAGCTTATAAAAATGGTGAGAGTGAGGAGATGGTTGTTGCTACATTGATACACGATATTGGTGATGATTTAGCTCCAATGAACCACTCTCAATATGCTGCTTCAATATTAAGACCATACGTATCAGAAAAAACATACTGGATAATTCAACACCATGGATTATTTCAAACTTATTACAGCGCTCATCATTTAGGTGGAGATAGAAATGCTAGGGATAAATTTAAGGATCATGAGCATTATCAGGCAACTATTAATTTCTGCGAAAATTATGACCAATCCTCTTTTGATCCAAATTATAAAAGTATGAGTTTAGATGAATTTTCACCTATGGTTAAAAGAATATTTTCTAAAACACCTTATTATTATCTTTAAATTATATAATAAGATACTATCTAACTATCCATGATTAAGTCTAAAGAACAAATAATTGAATATTTTAAATCTGGCATCAAACAGACAAACGATTTTAGAATAGGAATTGAACATGAAAAATTTCTTTTTAATAATCATAGTAATAAAAGAATTAGTTATTCAAAAATAAAAGAAATGTTTGCAGCTTTATTAGAGTTTGGCTGGAATCCTATTTTAGAAAAAGATAATATTATTGGATTAAATAAAGGTGGTAAAAATATTACTCTTGAGCCTGGAAACCAAATAGAACTATCAGGAGAAAAACTTAACCATATACATGAGGCATGTGCCGAGTCTCAAGATTATTTATTTGAGTTAAGACAAGTTACTAAAAAATTAGATATTAATATTATTAGCGCTGGTTTTGATCCAATCTCAAAGTTAGAAGAAATTCCAAATAATCCTAAACAGCGATATGAGCTAATGACTAAAGATATGCCATTAGGTGGTGAGCTTAGTTTGGATATGATGTATAGAACCTGCGGAACTCAACTAAACATTGATTACAATTCAGAAAATGATTTTATTAAAAAATTTAAAGTAGTTAACTCTATTGTTCCAATTTCTATCGCCTTATTTGCAAACTCATCAATAGTTGAGAAAAAAGATAGTGGTTATTTATCTTATCGATCAAAAGTTTGGCAAAGCACTTCCAGAGGAGGATTGCCAAAACTATTTTTAGAAAATTTAAATTTTGAAAAATATGCTGAATTCATAATGAACTTTCCAATTTTATTTATTCAACACAAAGACACTTACATTTCAGGAAGAAAATATACCTTTAAAGATTTTATGGATGGTAAAATTGATGAAATAGAAAACCGGTTACCTTCAGAAAATGATTTAACCACTCACTTAAGTACAATTTTTACCGAAAACAGACTTAAAAAATATATTGAACTTAGATCTATGGATACTTGTGGTTGGGATTGCCTATGCGCAGGCCCAGCATTTAATGTTGGAATGCTCTATGGAAACTTAGATGAAGTTCATGAAGTAATTTCAAGTTGGGATAAAGATAAAATTATTAACGCCTATCTTGAAGCTCCTCAAAAAGGTTTCAATACTCAATTAATGGGCAAAGATCTTCTTTACTGGGCGAAGGCTTTGTTGGATTTATCTAGAAAAGGTTTAGAGAAAAGAGATATTTTAAATAAAAGCGGTAAAAATGAAACTTTATTTCTAAATCATTTACAAAAAGTAATTGATAACAAAGTAACGAACGCAGATCATATGATTAGTAAATTTTCTAAAAATGAAGATTTAAGTGAATTATATGACAAATAGAATCGTTGCTGTTCAAGGAAATCACCCTTCTAAACTAAACCCTATTACTGATACGAGTGTTTTTCTTGCAAACGAAATTCAAAGTAAAAACTACAAAATCTTTTATTACGATCCTAAAGATTTATCAGTAATTAATTCAAAAGTTATAGCTTCAGGATTTTTTATTAAATTTGACTATTCAAAAAAGAAATTTTTTAAAATATTAAAAAAACAAAAATTAGATCTTACAAAATGTAAGTTTATTCTAATTCGTCAAGATCCTCCATTTAACCTAGAATATATTTCAGCAACTTATATTCTAGATACTATTAAAGATAAGGTTAAAATTTTAAACAACCCTACTGCAGTAAGAAATGTATCTGAAAAACTTTATTCAGTTAAATATCTAAAATATATGCCAAGCACTATTTTTACTCAAAATATCAATGAGATTAAAAATTTTTTTAAAATACATAAAAAAGTAATTTTAAAACCTATCCATAGTTATAGTGGAAATGACATACATCTTTTAAGTAAATTTAATTCAAAATTAATTAATCAATTTATTAAAAAACATGATCATATTATGTGTCAAAAATTTTTACCTGAGATTGCTAAAGGAGACAAAAGAGTATTTTTAATAAATGGTAAAATTTGTGGCGCTATATCTCGAGTTCCAAAACAAGGTTCTTTTTTAAGCAACATGAGTAAAGGAGCAAAACCAATTAATATCAAACTAACTCATACAGAAAATAAAATTTCAAAATTAATTGCTAAAGATCTTAAAAAAGAAAATATCTTTTTTGCAGGAATTGATTTTATTGATCAGAAATTAAATGGGGACATTAATGTAACCTCTCCTACAGGATTAAAAACATTGTATGATTTATCAGGAATTAATCTTGCAAAAATATTTTGGAAAGAATTAAAAGCATGAAAAATTTATCAAACCAACATAAAGGATCTTTATTAGCGTTTGTTGCTGTCATGTTAATAACTCCAGACTCTATATTTATTAGACTTTCTAATATTGAAACCTGGGGAATGCTTTTTTATAGAGGTGTAATCCCTTTTGTAGTTGTACTTATAGGGCTTATTTTTTTTTATAAAAATAATCTCTTAAAAGCTTTAGTAGGTATTGGATATCCTGGTATTTTTTACGTTATAAGTTTTTCTATCTGTAATATTACTTTCATAATATCTATTCAAAATACTAACGTAGCTAATACTTTAGTAATGATTGCAATGGCACCAATGTTGTCAGCTATATTGGGCAGCATATTTTTAAAAGAAGTTCCCGACCAAAAAACTTGGATTGCTATAATAATAACTTTAATTTCTGTGACTTATATTTTTCACGATTCAATGGAGATGGGTAATTTTTATGGAGATTTATTTGGTTTAATTACTGCTTTTGGTCTTGCTTGTAACGCTGTTATTGCAAGATATGCTAAGAATAGAGATTTGGTACCATCTGCTGTAATTGGTAAGCTTTGTGTTGCAGTTTTTGCCTTTTTTTTCGTAGATAGTTTTTCTCTAGAAGGCACAGATTTAATAATTGTACCTTTAATGTGTGTAATGTGTGTTGCTATTCCTTTTGTATTAGTAACAATTGCGCCAAGATTTATTCCAGCTGAAGAAGTTAATTTATTTTTTCTATTGGAAACCATTATAGGCCCTTTTTGGGTGTGGATGATAATTAGAGAACAACCAAGCATCGAAACCATCCAAGGTGGAACGGTCATCATTTTGACAATTGCAATTCACTCCTTTCTTAAGCTTAAAAAATCGTAAATCCTAAAAGACAATTAACTTGATTTGGCCACAAATCAGAAATAGATACCGATTCAAATGGAAAAAGTATTAAAAAATTCATGGGCTTTATTTTTAGGAATGGGAGCTCTTATGCTTGCCTATGGATTTCAAGGATCATTGCTTGGAGTTAGAGCGGTTAAAGAAGAATTTAGTTTGGTTGCAACTGGGTTTATGATGTCCGGTTACTTTGTTGGTTATTTTATTGGAGCTAAAACTATTCCTCAAATAATTTCACGTGTAGGACACATTAGAGTTTTTGCGGCATTTGCATCAGTTGCATCACTAGTAGTTTTAATTCACGCAGTATATGTAAGTCCTTTTATTTGGTTTTTACTAAGAGTACTTACCGGGATTAGCATGGTCTCAATTTATACTGTTGCTGAAAGTTGGCTTAATGACAGAGCAAGCAACAAAAATAGAGGCAGTGTTTTGTCTGTTTACATGGTGATTCTATATGGTGCCATGGGACTTGGAATGTTTTTACTTAACTTTAGTGATCCACTTAACTTTCAACCCTTTATATTGATTTCTGTTATAACTTCAGCTGCACTAATTCCAATTTTACTTACCAAAAGAAAAGCTCCAACATTTAAAAAGATATCAACGATGTCTTTGCAAGAAGCTTATTTATCATCTCCTTTTGGAATGGTGAGTTCTTTTTTCTATGGAACTATTCAGTCAGCATTATTTACACTACTAGCAGTGTATGCAACTACTATGAACTTTTCTATTTTTCAAATTTCATTAGTAACTTTCTTACTTGCAATCTCGGGTGCAATTTCACAATGGCCAATTGGAAAATTGTCAGACATGTATGATCGGAGAAAAGTAATTATTATTGTAACATTTGCAGCAGCATTTTTTGCTTTATGTGCAATTTTTGCAAGTGGTACGATGTTTTATGATGGAATGTTGGGATCAAATAAGTTTTGGTTTTATATATTTTTAATTTTATTTTCTTTTTGCAGTCTACCAATGTTTTCTTTAATTTTAGCACACACTAATGACTTTATTCCTAAAGAAAAGTTTGTTGCTGCAGGTGCTAGTTTACAGTTTACATTTGGCATGGGCGCAATGGGAGGTCCCTTTTTATGTTCTATTTTTATGGGCATTGTTGGGGCTAATGGTTTTTTTATTTTTCTAATTTTTTTTCATTCTTTGATTGGAATTTATGGAATTTATAGATCAAGAATTAGACCTGTTGTTGAAAATTCAGACTCTCAATTTGTTGCAATGCCTCAATCAATCACACCAGCTGGAATTGAATTAAACCCATCTACTGAACCCATTGATGAACCTATTAAACCAATAGCTGATCCTATTGTGGAAGAAAATAAAACTTATTAAATCAAGCTCTAATTACTTTTTAGACATTTTTAGTTAGCAAATGATTTTCAACATAATCTGACATCTTACTTAACACTTGTTTTTTTGATAACTTATCAGATCTGATTAAAATGGAGTCTTTTACTCTGATAAGTGGGCTATGTTTTCTATTTTTGTCAATTTTTGTTCTTATATTTAAAGATTTTTTTACCTCTTTAAGTGGTACTGTTTTTTTTATATCCAACCATCTTCTATAACTAGCAACATTTAAATTGCATTTAAAATAAAAAGCCAAGTCATATTTGGGTTTATTAGATAAAATTTTGCTTGCAATATCTCTTCCTTCTACACAAATTTTATTATTTTTTTTTATAATTGACATTTGGACTTTATTTATAATTTCTCTAATTTTCTTATTCTTTGCAAGAATTGCAACATGATTACTAATTTTTTCAGAATGCAATTTTAATTTAGAAATTTTTTTATAGGATGTATTTTTAAATTTTTTTTTTAAAAAATTTACTTCATTCTTTGGTTTATTTTCGATAATAAGTTTACTTGCATATCTATATAAAAGACCTGAATTAATTAGTAATAAATCATATTTCTTAGAAATTAATTTTGCTGCTGTGCTTTTGCCACTTGCAGACTCTCCATCACAAGCAATTATAAGTTTTTTTAATTTTTTCATTATTTTTAGAAAATATTTCTTATATTAAAAATACCTCATTTAATATCCTAATTTTATATCAATTTGATTTATCAGTTCCTTTTTGTCTATAAATAGTTTTAAGTTTTTGAAGAAAATTTTTAATACCATTTCAATATAGTTGCCTTGGCTATCTGATGAAATATGTGGTGTAATTATTAAATTAGGTGTATCCCAGAGCTTAGAGTTTTTTGGAATGGGTTCGTGAGAAAATACATCCAAAATTGCTCCTGCTAGTTCATTCTTTTCTAATTTAATTCTTAAAGCCTCATAATCTAAAACAGATTGTCTTCCAATATTTACAATTCCACAGCTAGATTTAAGACTATCTAATCTAACCTTGTTAATCAGCCCTTTTGTCTCCTCTGTTTCAGGAACCGCAAGATATAAAAAGTCAGCAACTGGTAATACATCATCTATTTTATCAAAAGTAATTACCTTTGAGCAACTTTCAACAGCTCTTCCCCTTCGGTTAACACCAATTACTTCAGCTCCAAGTTTACTGATATGCTTTATCATCGATCCACCTAATGAACCTGTTCCAACAACCACTACTTTAAATCCATCAATAGGTTTACTAAGCAAAGTAACAAAATCTTTATTTTTTTGATTTGTAACTATTTTTGTCATTTGGTTTTGAAGCATTAAGATACTCATTAAACCAAACTCTCCTGCTTTTTTTGCGTGCACGCCACTGCTATTTGTTAAAACAAGATCTCCCTTCATCCAATCAAAAGGAGATAAATGATTTACACCAGCAGAGCTGACGTGAATCCATTTAAGGTTTGGTGCAATTTCTCTAATATTATTTGTTGGGAACTGCCAACCTAATAAAATATCTGCATCTTTCATAGACGAGAGATAATTATCGTCATCCCAATCTACTAAATACTCAATCTTGTCTTTAATTTCTGGATGTTCACTAAGTCCTTTTTCAAATTCTTCCTTGGTAATTGTGCTATGTTTTTCACCTTCTAGATCACAAGGTAAAAAACCCTCTTTCCAGTGGTTATTCCTTATATGAATTTTAATTTTATTCATGTTTGAAAATTATCTTATCTTTAATTTCTTTATATTGGGAATATATATTATTATATAAATTAATTAAAAAATTATGCCTACATTTGATGTAATCAGTAAAATCAATTATCAAGAATTTGATAACGCTCTTGCTAATTGTTTAAGAGAGATTAGCAATCGTTATGACTTTAAGGGACTTAATATCTCTATTGAACGAAAAGATAAAACTATCACAACACTTGCTACAGATGATCTAAAATTAAAGCAAGTAAATGAGTTGTTAGAAACCCACCTTGTAAGAAGAAAAGTAGACCCTAGAGTATTAAGTGTTAAGAATTCAGAAGGCGCAACTGGTGGAACCATTAGACAAGTAAGTGAATTAAAAGAAGGAATAAGCCAAGAAAATGCTAAAAAAATAATTGGAGATATAAAAAAACTTAAACTTAAAATCCAAATCAAAATTCAAGGAGAAGAATTACGTGTAGATGGAAAGAAAAGAGATGATCTTCAAGAGGCAATTGCTGCAATTAAAACAATAGATATCGGCCTTCCAATTGAATTTATTAATTTTAGAGATTAAGTAGGTTTAAGCAACAAACTAGAGACCCTATTAGAGACTTTTGAGACAAATCAATTACCTGTTTTTAAGTAGTTGGACTCATGGTTCAGTATTTGTTAGTCTTGGATTGTGAGTGATATTTTTCCAAAAGGTTCGGCATGGATGAACAGTGAATTCATTCAACTTTCTGAAGCAAAAATTCCTATTTTAGATTGGGGGTTTTTAAGATCAGATGCAACATATGATGTTGTCCATGTTTGGAAAGGTAGTTTTTTTCAATTAGATAAACATATTGATCGTTTCTTTAAATCAACAGAAAAACTTAGAATGCCATGCAGACTTAGTCGTGAAGAAATAAAAAGAATATTAGCAGGCTGTGTTAAAAAAGCTGATCTCGAAGATTCTTATGTCGAGATGATACAAACAAGAGGAATGTCTCCAAATTTTGTTAGAGATCCTCGTAAAGCGACACCACGCTTTATGGCTTTTGCAGTACCCTTTGGCTGGATACTTAGGCCAGAAGATTTTGAAAAAGGATTAGATGTATATTTAACTGATATAACAAGAATTCCTCCAAGTTCAGTTGACCCAACAATTAAAAATTATCATTGGATGGATTTAGTTACGGGTATGCTTGATGCGTATGACAGAGGACATCATACTGCTATATTAGTAGATGAAAATAACAATGTATCTGAGGGACCTGGCTTTAATATTTTTTCTGTTGATGAAAATGGAATTAATACACCAGACCATGGAGTATTAGAAGGTATCACAAGACAAACTGTTATTGATTTAGCTAAAGAACTGAATATCAAAGTTAATAAAAAACCCATAACAATTAAAATGCTAAAATCATCTGAAGAGTTGTTTGCAACTTCAACAGCAGGAGGTGTGATGCCAATAACAAAAATTAGTGGAAAAAATATTAATAAAGGAACTGTGGGAGATATCACAAGAAAAATTCATAAAGTCTATTGGGACAAACATTCTGATCCTAATTGGAGCACATCTATAAAAGAGATAAAATAAGAAATAGGTCAATGTGAATAAAGAAAACGCAAGTAAACTCTGGAAAATGATACAGGAAGCTGGCGATTATTTACGGAGTTAGCAGGACAACCTAACCCACACTAACCTACACTATTCTACAGTACTTATGTAGGTAATTAAAAATTAACTTAAAATAAATCACTTAAAGACTCATCAATTTAAAAAACAAACTAGGACAAAAACTAGAACTTTTTGAGATAAATCAAATAGTCAATTCTAGAAGTTTTTGATAACATTTTATTATGAAAAAACTTTTAGGGATCCTGGTTCTGTTTTTGTTATGGTGCAATATTAGTTTTGCAGATGACAAACATTTAGATGATTTTAATCAGTGGCTCTTTGACAATAATTATCATCAATATGTAAGTTTAAATGAAGATGAATGTGCAGGATGTAGTGACTATAGTACTAGAAAAGTTGAAAACTGTTTTGACAAAGATGGTCCCAAAAAACAATGCTGGATAGAGGGTGATGGTGTAGGAGTTGGGGAAGGTAAATGGAAAGAAGTTGATTCTAAATATAAAAATAATCTTAAAATTAAAATTTATAAAAATAGATGGAGTATGCCATGGGACGCAAAACCAAACATGGATACATTGCTTTATTATTTTTATAAATATCAACATAGTCATAATGTTAAAGGATCTAGAACTAAAAAATGGGATTGGTATGAGGCTAAGCCCTCAGGTAATTTTTTTAAATTTAAATCTAATTTGAAAGAGGACAAGTACATTAAAAAACAAATGAGCAAAACTGCCATGCTCAGTTATATACTTTATGAAGACGGTAAAATCACTATTGATGAAATATCACCCAAAGATCGATTTGGTAATTTTGTAAATAATGAAACTAAATTAAGATCTATGTCTGTTGGTAAGACTATGGTTTCCTATGTTATGGGACATGCTATTTGTAAAGGATATATAGGCAGTATCGATAGTACTTTAAATGATTGGGATCTGGCAAACAATACTCTTTATAAAAATCAAAAAATAATTGATCTATTAAATATGGCAGCTGGAGATCAAAAATATGTTTATACATCTGATTTTAAAGATGGGGGTGATACTGACACTATAACAGCTAAAGAGGCAATGAAAAAAATGTCGAACAAAAAAAAATCTAAATCTATGTACAACTACAATGGTCTATTACCTCATTTATTAATAAATTATATTTTATTTAAGTCAGGTGATGATTTTGAAAACTTATTAGAGGATATTTTTCAAAATGAAGCAAAAATAAAACATAGTGTATATTTTTTTAAACATCCTAAAACTCGCAAAGATGAAGGGAATGCCAATAGTATGTTTTTTGCTACAAGATATGACTATCTTCGTATTGCAAAAAGTATGCTTGATGATTGGCAAAACGATACATGTTTTGGAAAATATTTAAAAACTATTCATGAAAGAAGAATTCCAAAAAATGATAAATGGAAAGATACAAAAAGTTCATTTTTTAATCCAACTGCATATGCTGGTTTTTTTCATACTAATTATTCAGGTATGAAGAAAAGAGCTGTTTTAGGAATGGATGGTTTCGGTGGACAACAAATAATCATAGATTTTGATAGATCTAGAATTGTAGTGATAAATTCTATACATCAAAATTATAATTGGAAAAAAATAGCTCACTCTGTAATTAAAAAAGGTAAGTAAAATTTTAGATTAATGAAAAAACTTTTATGGATCATCGTTCTGGGTTATAGGATTTTATGGAACAACTAGGACAAGAACTAGAACTTTTTGAGATGTTTCAAGGTTTGAGGTAGTATGAACGAAGATAACCGGCGTAAACTGTGGACTTTGATACAGGAAGCCGGCCTTTATTTACGGAGTTAGAGGTACACACTACCTCACACTAGCTCACTCGACCTTACACTAGTTATGCGGACTATTTATCTTTCATTAAAAATAAATCGCATACAGACTCATCAATTTAAGCAACAAACTAGAGGATGAACTAGAGGATTTTGAGATAAATCAAATTGTCAATTATAGAGGTTTTTGATAACATTTTATAATGAAAAAGTTTTTAGGGATTTTGGCACTTAGTTTCTTATGGAGCAATATTAGTTTTGCAAATGATAGTTTTTTAGATGATTTTAATGAATGGCTATCAAAAAATGGTCATTATAATTATGTAAATAAGACTAAAGTACCTGAAATTTGTAAAAAAGAAAAACGATACTCTTTTATATGGTATTATAATAATTGTGATGAAATCAAATCAGAAAATACTTTAAATATTAAATTTTATAAATCAGGAGAAATACCTTGGGATGCAAATCCTAATAGAGATACTTTACTTTATTATTTATTTAGATCTTTGGCAGTAGAAAATAGATATGACCAGGCTGGCTCTAAAGGATCAAAAAATCCTTATAAATTTAATACTGAATTAAGAGATGATAAAATTTCAAAATACATCAAAAAACATATGCAAGAAACGGCACTGCTTAGTTATTTGCTTTATGAAGATGGTAAAATTACAATTGATGAAATAACACCAAAAGATCGACTCGGAATTTTGTATAAAGACTATACTCAGTTTACAAGTGCATCAGTAGGAAAAAGTATAGTTTCTTATGTTACCGGTCATGCAATATGCAAAGGATATATAAATGGAGTTGATCATAGACTAAATGATTGGCCATTATTAGAAAATACACTCTTTTATGATCAAAAATTAATAAATCTTTTAAACATGGCTACAGGTCATCAAAGGTACGCTGATTTTGATTTAAAAACAAAAAAATATAATAAAAATGGAAATGCAAACACCGTTGAATTTCACATGAAAAAAGGAGTTTTTAAAGACTCAAAAAAGGGAAAAAACAAATATCAATACACCAATGTTCTTAGCAACATTTTAATTAGTTATGTTCGGTTTAAATCTGAAGATAAATTTCAAAATCTTTTAGATGAAATATTTATAGATAAAGCAAAAATTAAGAATGATGTGTGGTTTTTAAAAATGAACGACAGAACTGTTGAAATGGATAATCGAAATAATACAATCTTGAAAGAATATAAAGTGAAAGATGAAGATGGTCTTTTAAGATATTCATTTAGAGCTTCAAGGTATGATTATCTAAGAATAGCTAAAGCAATGTTAGATGATTGGCAAAATGATACTTGTGTTGGAAAATATTTAAAAACTATTTATGAAAGAAGAATTCCAAAGAGACACGAATGGAAAAATGATAAAGATCATGATCTAAACTCAAAAAGTTATGGAGGTTTTTTTCATACAAATTATTCGGGAATTAACTCAAAAAAAAGAAATGTTATGGGTATGAGTGGATATGGTGGTCAATCAATAATGATTGATTTTGATAAAGGTAGAATAAACGTAATTAATGCTATTCACACAAATTATAATTGGAAAAAAATAGCTCACTCTGTCATTAAAAAAGGTAAGTAATGCTTTCTAGGATTTTGTAGGATAACTAGGTAAAAAACTAGAGGATTTTTAGATAAAACAAGGATTGAAATAGTTTGAACAAAGAAAACGCTAGTAAACTGTGGAAAATGATCCAGGAAGCCGGACTTTATTTACGGAGTTAGCAGTACACACTAGCTCGCACTAGCTTACACTAGTTATGCGGGCTATTTAACTTTCATTAAAAATAAATCCCATACAGACTCATTAATTTAAGCAACAAACTAGAGGATGAACTAGAGGATTTTGAGATAAATCAAATAGTCAATTATAGAGGTTTTTGATAACATTTTAGTATGAAAAAACTTTTAGGGATTGTGGTTCTGGGTTTTATCTTAAGCAACACGTCTTCGGCTACACCACCAAAACATCAATGGTCACCATCTATTGAAAAATGGAAAAAGATTTTTAAAAAAGTAGAGTACCCTCCAAACGACTGCAAGTATTGTACTGAGAGACATGATTATTGGGCCTATAACACCTATCGAAAGGCAAGTTTAAAAAATAGAGATTATAAAAATAATGGGGGTTTAAAAAAAATTATCATTAAACCTGCGAAAAGTAACTCAGTTAGAATTATAAAAAAAAATACCAAACCTCTTCCAAAAGAAATTTATGATTATGTATATTACAGAGATATATCTAGTCTAATGGTATTTGATAAAGGAGTGTTAATTCACGATTGGAAAAGAGATTATATTTTCAATGACAAACCTATTAACGGAGAGTCAAGAAGTAAGTCTATAGTTGGAATAGCAGCTATTAAAATGGCTTGCCAAAATATTTTAGATTTAAATAAAACACATGGTGAATATTCATCTGAAATTAAAGACTCATTTTATGGTCATGTTACATTAAAAGACTCTTTGAATATGCTTGCCAGAGATCAGTACGTTATTAACTATAATATTTTGAAGGAGACACATAGAAAAAAATCTGACTTAACCACTATACTAAATAGACATCCTAAAAGATTAGAAACCGAAGGACCAAAAGAATTCAAATACTCAAATCCTAATACTGATTTAATAACATTAGATATGATAAATGTATTAGGAGGAAAAAAAAAGTTTGTAAAATGGTTTCAAAAAAATATTTCAGAAGCTGCAGGTTTTGCATCAAAGGGTAAGATTTTGTTAGATAAAAAGGAAGCTCCGATTTCATCGTCGTCTATCATGCTTACAAGAGAAGATTGGTTAAGGTTTGGAATGTACGTTATTGAATTAATGAAGGATAAAAAATCTTGTGAAGCAAAAAAGTTGCGAGAAGCTTTTGAGAATGCTGTTCCCACAAAGAAAAAATTTGCTCCTAAATATGCAATGTTCTTTTGGCTAAATGGGTATGGTGTAGAAGATTTAGTTCAAATGAGAGGCCATGGTTTAAGACTATCTTTAATTGATTGGAAAAATGACAAAATAATTCAGACGAATGGTTTTGCTATTAGTTGGAAACCTCAAGAGTTAGTAAATCTTATTTGGAAATAAATTACGTCACAGTTGCAGATAGAATTATTAAAAAAACTTTAAAAGAAATCTAGCTAGCCACGCCTCAGGCTTATTGAATATTGTTATAGGATTTTGTAGGATAACTAGGTAAAAAACTAGAGGATTTTTAGATAAAACAAGGATTGAAATAGTTTGAACAAAGAAAACGCAAGTAAACTGTGGAAAATGATCCAGGAAGCTGGACTTTATTTACGCGGTCAGCTGCCCGACCACCCCAATCACCCAAAAGGGCGCAACCCCTATGCTCATGTTGCAATATGTGTGAAAGAACATTTTAAAAATAGTTACAAAGATATTCCTGATGAAAAATTTGATGAAGTTGTAGAATATATTGAATTTTTAAAACAAAATCCTAATTAGAATTTTTTAAAGTCTCAAGTAATTGATCGACATCACTATCTTTAGTATTCCAAGCTGCAACTAATCTCACTGCTTTACCATCTAGTTCGTCTTCATTCATTTTGTAACCTTCAGAATTTAAATGCTCGATCATATTTCTTGGGAATTTTGCAAAAACCTCATTTGCTTCTGTGGGATATGCTAATTTGATATCTGAATGATTATTTAATCCTTCACTTAATTTTTTTCCCATTTTATTAGCGTGTCTTGCATTTCTAAGCCATACATCATCTGAAATGTAAGCATCTAATTGAGCAGAAACAAATCGCATTTTTGATAGTAAATGCCCTGCTCTTTTCATTAAAAAAGCAATGTTACCAACCAAGTCTTTTTTAAAAAAAATTATAGCTTCTGCAGCTAAACAACCATTTTTAGTTGCACCAAATGACAATACATCAATACCTGATTTCCAAGTCATCTCTGCTGGAGTTGCATCTAATGATACCAAAGCATTTGCAAATCTTGCTCCATCCATGTGCATATTTAAATTATGTTTATGAGCAACATCTGAAATCTTTTTAATTTCTTCTAACTGATAAACCTCTCCACTTTCACAAACTTGAGTAATGCTTACAGATGATGGCTGAGTATGATGCACAATTCCTTTTCCTCCAATAGCTTCATCTAATTCGTCGGCTGTTATTTTTCCTCTAATTCCCTGTAGGGTAACAAGTTTTCCACCACCAGTATAAAATTCTGGAGCACCACATTCATCAGTATTAATATGAGATAGTTTGTGGCAATAAATATTGCCAAATGATGGTGTCATTGTTGATAAAGCTAATGCATTAGCTGCTGTTCCTGAGGCTGTTGGAAAAACAATTACTTCTTTTTCAAATATTTTAGAAAATTTATCTTGTAACTCTGTTGATATCTGATCATTTCCATAAGGAGTGCTATCCCCTTCGTTTGCTTTAATAATTGCATCCAATACCTCAGGACAAGCACCAGCAACATTATCAGAAGCGAATTTTACTCGCTCTCTTTTTGTTTTAATTTTTGCCATATCTATTGTTTTGGAAAATAATCTTTTAGTTCACCTTCACGATATACATCTGCGGTACAACAATGAAGACCTCCACCAAATGCATAGGCATCTCTTAATTCAACTGGTACAACTTCCATTCCAAGTTTATCTAATTGTTCTGCTTGATATACTTCACTTTTTTCAACACATACTGTTTTGGGATCTAGGATTAAGACGTTCATTGACAACCATGTTGATGAATAGCATAAAGGTGGTGGTTCGTTATGAGCAGGTTGTGCACTATCAACAATTTCCCACCCATTGTCTTCAAACAATTTTCTTTGTTCTTTTGGAAGTCTTCTTTGAGGATTGTTAATTATTAATCCTTCTTTTATTGGAGTAAATGTTGCATCAATATGAATTGGATAAGGATCACCTGGAAAATTAACTGCATGAACTCTGTGATCTTTATAATGTCTTTTTAACCAATCTATTCCTTTTAGATTTGTAGTAAATCCATGCTGAACTACTAGATCTTTACCAAATCTCAAAACATCTGCTGCATCAAATAAGGGTTCTTCCTCAGTTGTTACAAAAAATTTATCTTCAGTCCATTTCAATCTTTTTTCAATTCCAATTTTATCAGATAAATAATCTTTTCTATAATCAGCATCAGTTAGTCTCGGTTTAGGAGCAGACTCATGTCTCATATTTGGATCAGAATTATAATATTCTTTTAGTAATGGTCGGTAGCAAAGATACTCAAACCATCTACAACGATAACTCATTGTTGCTTCTAATATTTCGTTACCAACAGTGAGCAAAACATCTCTTGGGGGCATGCAGCCAAACATAGTTTCTGCTTCCCAATCAGGCGTTGAAGTTTTTTGGTTAAAGTCTATCGGTGTTGGTCTATCTACCTTAATACCTCTTTTAATTAACATGTTTGAAAAATCATCTAAAAGTTGATTAGCTTTATCAACAGTGTCTTTGGTTCTTGGACCAAATTGACCTCTCATATCTGAGTCTTCTGGGACTTTAGCATCAAGCGCTGGCTCTGGAGCTGGAATACATGTTCCATCAGCTCTTCCAACAATTACATGTTTTAGTGGATCCCACTCATTCCAACTATTAACTATTGTTTTGCTATCACTCATAATTTTTTTAATTTTGTATAATATTATGTTCTGGGCCGAAAGGAAATTTTGTAATGTTCTCTGCTCCTTCTTTGCCAATGACAAGTATATCGTGCTCTCTATATCCACCTGCTCCTGGGTTTCCTTCAGGTATCATAATCATGGGTTCCATTGAAACCACCATGTTCTCTTCAAGTACGGTATCAATATCTTCTCTCAATTCTAATCCTGCTTCTCTACCATAAAAATGAGAGAGAACTCCAAAAGAATGCCCGTATCCAAATGTTCGATAATGTAAATAACCAAGCTCTGCAAAAAGTTCATTTAATTCATGACAAATATCAGAACATTTAACACCTGGTTTGATAAGCTCTAATCCTCTTTTATGCACCTTAACATTTGCTTCCCATGCTTTTAACGACTCATCATCTGCATGATCTAAAAATAATGTTCTCTCTAATGCTGTGTAATATCCAGAGATCATAGGAAAAGTATTTAAAGACAAGATATCTCCTTTTGCTAATTTTCTATTTGTTTTTGGATTGTGAGCTCCATCAGTATTAATTCCAGATTGGAACCAAACCCAAGTATCCATATATTCTGCATCAGGATAAGTTTTGACAATTTCCCTTTCCATTCTATCTCGTCCAGCAATTGATATTTCTATTTCTGTGTTACCTTCTCTAATATTTTTTACAATCTCTTCTCCTCCTAGATCAGCAATCCTTGCACCATTTTTAATTATTTCAATTTCTTCATTAGATTTAATCATTCTAAGTTCCATTAAATGTTTTGAAACATCACTAAAAACAGAAAAAGAAAAAAGGGATCCAATTTTTTCTCTCATTTCTAAAGTAACATGGTCATTTTCAAGACCTATATTTTTTGGAGGTTCATCTCTTCCAATGATAGATACAATTGCTTTTAAAAAATTATCTCTCTTCCAATCAGTATAAATTACATTATCACAATGCGACCTTCTCCAAGGTTGGCTAGCATCAATGTTTGCAGAAATTGTTGAAATTTTATTTTTTGTTACAACGCACCCGTAAGGTCTACCAAAAGAACAATAAATAAAGCCTGTATAGTATGCAATGTTATGCATTGAAGTTAGAATAACCATATCCAGGTTATTTTTATCCATTACAGTTCTTAGATTATTTATTCTTCTGTCGTATTCAATTTTTGAAAATGGAAGTTTAACTTTTTCTCCATTTTTTAATGTAAAAAAATCTGGTCTTTCCATAAGATTAATTCAGGCCAATATATCTTTTGTTCCATCTCATTACCAAACTGTAATAAGTCAAAGAAATAAACAGAAAAAAACCACCAATAATTGTGTTTGTTGCTGGAACTTCATTTATTCCAAATAAAGGAAGCCATACCCAAAATATTCCACCAATTACTTCTGTTAATGATAGCAAAGTTAATTCAGCAGCAGGAATAGCTTTTGATCCAATTGAATATAAAATTAATCCAAGGCAAACCAATGTTCCATGAAGAGAAAATAATGAACTATTATAGCTTGATGAAAAGAATACTAAATCCTTACTCAAAATCATTATCGATGCAAATACAACACAGAATAGGCCTGCAAAAGCAGTTGTAGTAAATTTTGGAGTTTCTTTACGCCATCTTAATGATACTGAAAACACTGAAAAACCTACAGATGAAGTAATACCAAAAACAAATCCAATCAGTGAAGTCTCAGAAGTATTGCCTATTGCCATTATACCTATTCCAACTGATGCAATAATTATTGATACCCAAACATTTAAAGAAATTTTTTCTTTTAAAAATAAAAAAGCTAACAACGCAGTAAAGAAAGGCATCGCCGCTAAACACAACAAAGTAATTGCTGCACTAGTATTTGTGATTGAAAACATAAAAGAGATCATTGCAACACCAAGCCCTGAACCTCCCACTAAACCGGAAATACCTATTTTAAAATAATTTTTGTAAAAATCTTTTCCTTCTTCAAAAAATAAGTACAAATTTAATAAAATAAAAATTGTAAGACCTCTTCCAAAAATATATTGCCAAGGTATTAAGTGTGGACTGTCCATATATCTAACAACTAGAGGTCCAAAAGACCAAACAAGACCTGCAAACAAAACAACAGGAACAGCTATTTTGGGATTTTTAAGAACAAGCATAAGCTGTTATTTAATTGTAAATAGATTTAACTACAACAAAAATGAGATGACTTATAAAAATGATTGATTGGAATGATTAGGCAAAAAGCAATCTACAATCTCACCTTTTTTAAATTTAGACTTGCCGGCTGGTAATAAAGCCCAGATATTTGATTTAACAAAAGATTTAATTCTAAAGGACTCTTGTCCCTTTAAGATTTCAACTTCAATTTTTCCATTTTTAGTTGTGTTTAATTTACTTTTTGCAAACCTTGTAAAACTCTTCTTCTTAATAAATTGATTTTTTAAAATTGCACGCACAGGAATTTCTTCACGAAGACCCAATAAATTAGCAATATAAGGATACACAAAAAACCTAAAACAAGCAGCTGATGACATTGGATTACCAGGTAATCCAAAAATTGCTTTTTGCTTGTCTTTAATCTTTGCAAACAAAACAGGTTTTCCAGGTCGGATAGCTACACTTTTAAAATAATCAGATAAACGAAAGTT
>JAOIVP010000007.1 GCA_028224115.1 Candidatus Pelagibacter sp.
AAAGCTGCAAATCTTGATCCAATTCAAACATTGAAATATGAATAGTTTTTTAAAATTAAAAAATATTTCTAAGCACTTTAATACTGAAAAAAAAGTTAAAGTTTTAAAAAATCTTTCATATAATTTCAATAAAGGAAAAATGTATGCTTTGATAGGTCCATCAGGATCAGGAAAATCAACATTACTTAATTTAATATCTTTAATAGATAGACCTAGCCATGGATCTATTAAATTTAATGAAGATATAGTTAATTTCACAAATAACAAAAAGAATGATATTTTTAGAGCTAAAAATATTGGTATTGTTTATCAACAAAATAATTTGCTTCCTGACTTTACAGCTTTAGAAAATGTTTATTTGGCTAGCCTATCTATTAATAATAATAAAGATACTGCTATTTCTAAAGCAAAACATTTATTAAGTAAGATAGGTTTATCTAATAGATTAAATCATTTTCCTTCACAATTATCTGGTGGAGAATCTCAACGTGTAGCAATTGCAAGGGCAATTATAAATGATCCTGAAATAATTCTTGCTGATGAACCAACCGGAAGCTTGGACTTAAATACGGCTAAAGAAATTTTTAAAATTCTAAAAAATCTAAAAAAATCAAATAGACTTATTATTTTTGCAACTCATAATAGATTTTTTGCCAATAAGGCAGATTGCCTTTTGGGGATGACTAATGGTAGTGTAAAAACTATTAATGTCTGAGTCATCAATTCAAAATTTTAATCACCTTAAAATACATTCTCAATACTCTATATGTGAAGGTGCTGTAAAAATTGATGATTTACAAGATTTTTCAAAAATAAATAAATTAAAATCGTTAGGTCTTTGTGACACTTCAAATTTGTGTGGTGCATTAGAATTTGCAGAAAAAATTTCTAAAGTTGGAACGCAACCAATTATTGGTACTCAAATTAATTTTAAATATGGCGACTGTATCGGTTTATTACCTTTGTTTGCACTTAATGAAGAGGGATATAAAAGAATAATTAAATTATCATCGAGTTCATTTCTTGAAAATGATGAATTATCAGATCCTCATGTTGATTTTAAAGATCTATTAGATGATAACACGGGTGTTGCTGTCTTTTCAGGAACTATTTTTGGATTATTTGGTGAATTATATAATAAAGGAAAATTTAGTGAGGTTCTTGATTTATATAAAGGACTTAAATTAAATTTTGGTGATCGATTTTATATAGAAATTCAAAGACACAATGATCAAAATGAGTCCGGGTTTGAAAAATTTAATTTGAACAAATCCTTAGAATTAGAAATTCCAATAATTGCAACCAGTGAAGTTTTCTATTTAAATAAAGACATGCATGAAGCGCATGACGCTCTAATTTGTATTGGCAACAAAACATATGTTAATGAAAAATCTAGAATAAAACTAAGTAACCAACACTATTTTAAAGACAATTCAGAAATGACTGAATTGTTTGCAGATTTACCAGAAGCTCTAGAGAATAATTATAATTTTCCCTTAAGATGTAATTTTAGGCCATTATTTTCAAATCCAGTTTTACCAAATATTAGTTCTGAAAAAGATGGGAATGCAGATGACATATTAAAAAAAGACTCATTACATGGATTAAGAATTAAATTTGAAAAAGTTTTTAGAATAAAAGCAAATGATCTTGAAAATAATAAAACATACTTAGATTATAAAGATAGATTGGACCATGAATTATCTATTATAATTGAAATGAAATATTCTAGTTATTTTCTCATTGTTTCTGATTATATTAAATGGTCAAAAAATAATGATATCCCAGTTGGTCCTGGAAGAGGTTCTGGTGCTGGTTCTTTGGTTGCTTGGTGTCTTTCTATTACTGATGTTGATCCAATTAAATTTAATTTAATTTTTGAAAGATTTTTAAATCCTGATCGTATCTCAATGCCTGACTTTGATATAGATTTTTGTGAGGATAAAAGAGACTTAGTTTTTGAATATTTAACAAAAAAATATCCAGATAGCGTGGCTCATATAATTACTTTTGGTAAATTAAAAGCAAGAATGGTAATTCGAGATGTTGGTAGAGTGTTAGGTTTACCGTATGGTTTTGTTGATAGTATTTCAAAAATGATACCATTTGATCCATCTAGACCTCAAAGTTTATCACAATGTATTGCAGGTGAGCCAAGATTACAAAAACTTATTAATGAAGATCCTAGAGTAAAAAAATTAACAGAAATTTCTTTAAAATTAGAGGGTTTAAACCGTAATGTTGCAACGCATGCCGCAGGTGTTGTTATTGCAGATAAAAAGTTAACTGAAATAGTTCCATTATACAAAGATGCTTCAGCAAATTTATTATTACCATCTACTCAATTTGATATGTATTCAGCAGAAAATGCTGGATTAATAAAATTTGATTTTTTAGGGCTAAAAACATTAACAGTAATTAATAATACTGAAAAATTAGTAAGAAAATTTAATAAAGATTTTGATATAGAAAATATTAGTTATGAAGATCAAAAAGTATTTGATCTATTGTCTAGTGGAAACACAGTTGGATTGTTTCAAGTTGAGAGCGCCGGTATGAGAGAAGCGCTAGTTCAAATGAAACCTAATCATATTGAAGATATTATTGCTTTAGTAGCTCTTTATAGACCAGGCCCAATGAGCAATATTCCAACTTATAATGACTGCAAACACGGAAGACAAACTCCAGACTATCTTCACCCTTTATTAGAGGATATTTTAAAACCAACGTATGGTGTAATTATTTATCAAGAACAAGTAATGCAGATTGCTCAAAAACTATCTGGTTTTACAGCTGGTCAAGCCGATCTTCTTAGAAGAGCCATGGGAAAAAAGAAAAGAGCAGAATTAGAAAAACAAAAACAAGGTTTTATTGCAGGAGCATTAAAAAATGGAATAGCAAAAGATGTTGCGGCTGGTATTTTTTTAAAAATAGAACCTTTTGCTGAATATGGTTTTAACAAAAGTCATGCTGCTGCTTATGCAATTATATCTTATCAAACTGCTTTTTTAAAAACTTATTATCCAAAAGAATTTATTGCAGCATCAATGACAATGGATATCTCTAATCAAAATAAGTTAAGTGAATTTTATGAAGAACTAAAAAGGTTAAATGTTGAAATTATAAGACCAGACATTAATGAATGTTTTGCTGATTTTAGAACAGTTGATAACAAATTCTATTATGCCTTAGGAGGCATAAAAGCTGTAGGATTTGAAGCCATTTCAAATGTTGTCAAGGAAAGAACGGAGAATGGAAAATTTCAATCTGTAAATGATTTTCTAAATAGAGTTAACCCTAAAGATATGAATAAATTACAGTTAGAAGGTTTAGTAAAAGCTGGTGCTTTTGATAGTATTAATGATAATCGACAATCTCTTTTTAATTCAATACCAAACTTTATTCTTAAAACTAAAAATATGTTTGAAAACAAATTGGCAAATCAAATAGATTTATTTTCTGAAGATGAAACTACCCAAGATAATATCATTTATGAAATAGAAGATTGGAAATTTGAAGAACGTTTATCAAAAGAATTTGAAGCAGTTGGATTTTTTATCTCAGATCATCCTCTAAACCAATTTACAGAAATATTTGATGATTATAAAATTGTTGATTACTCTAATTTTAATTTAGGTGATGAAATAAGAGAGGCTAATATTGCTGCTACTTTATTAAAGGTTCAAGAAAGAAAAACTGCTAAAGGTAATTCTTATGCTGTTTTAAAATTAACTGATTTAACCAGTGTTTTTGAATTATTTATTTTCTCTGATATTTTAGAATTAAACCGTGAAATTTTAAAAGAAGGTAATTCTTTATTATTAACACTAGTTAAAAGTATTTCTAATGATGAGAATAGATTTAAAAGAGTAAATGTTCAAAAAATAGGTTCTATGATGGATCTTTTTAATAGTCCAATTAAAGAAGTATTTTTTGACGTTAATTCTTATGAAAATCTTGATGAAATTTCAAAAACATTAGCTGATGAGGGAAAAACTGATGTTAATATACGAATGGTTGTTGATAAGAAGATATTGGAGTTTAAACTTAAAAATTCAAGGAAACTTGACCGAAAATCACTTAATCTTTTGAGAAAAAGAGAAATTTCAAGCACTATAAACTAAATAAAACTTGTTAAATTCATTAATTATTAGTAAATAAGCCCTAATTTAAATTAACACGCACACAGTTGTTGGTTTTATACCTCCGGTCCTTAATTGGAAATTACTGTGGTGGCTTAACCGGGAATAAATATGAAAATACCTAACGTTACAATTCAACAATTATTAGAAGCAGGCGTTCATCTTGGACACAAAACATTAAGATGGAATCCAAAAATGAAAAAATACATTTTTGGAAAAAGAGACTCTATCCATATTATGGATTTAACTCAAACTTTGGAACTAACAAAAGTTGCCTTAGAGAAAATTTATACAACAGTTGCAAATAATGGAAAAATTTTATTTGTATCAACTAAAAAACAAGCATCAGAAGCTATTGCTGAAGTTGCTAAAGAAACAGATCAGTATTTTGTAAATTACAGATGGCTCGGGGGTATGCTTACTAACTGGGGAACTATATCTGGCTCAATTAAAAAAATGAAAAAATATGAAACTGACCTAGTTTCTGAAAATAGAGGTTTTACAAAAAAAGAACTTCTTAAAATGAGTGTTAAAAAAGATAAACTTGAAAGATCATTGGGTGGTATTGCAGAAATGAAAAAAACTCCTGATTTAGTTTTTATAATTGATACAAATTATGAGTCTCTTGCGATTGCTGAGTCAGTAAAATTAGGAATTCCTATAATTGCAATTCTTGATAGTAATTCTAACCCAGATAATATTGATTATCCAATACCTGGTAATGATGATGCTCGTAGATCTATAGATCTATATTGCAATCTTATTAAAGAAACTATTAATAATGCAAAGAGTTCAATTCCAGCACCTGAGCCTAAGAAAGATGTTGCTAAGGATACTAAAGAAAAAACTGAAGGAAAAACTGTTCAAGAAATAGATAGAGAAAAACTTGAACAAAAATTTTCTAAAGATAAGAAGGAGACATTAAATTAATATGAGTGATATTGAAAATGTTAAAAAATTAAGAGAAGCAACTGGTGCAGGATTTAAAGATTGTAATCTTGCAATTAAAGAGTCTGGTGGAGATATTGATAAAGCTATAGAAATTTTACGTGTTAAAGGAATTTCAAAAGCTTCAAAAAAGATGTCTAGAGACGCCAAAGAAGGTGTTGTTGCTGTAAGTGGCAATGAAACAAAAACATCAGTAATAGAAGTTAATTGTGAAACAGATTTTGTTGCAAAAAATGAGGATTTTACAAATTTTGTTAAAGAACTTAGTGAATTGAATAATGAAAAAAGCTCTAATTTAGAAGAGCTGAAAAGTTCTAAAATGAAAAATGGTGAAACTGTAGAAGATAATGTTGTATCCTTAATAGCTAAAATCGGTGAAAAAATTACAATTGGTAAAGCAAAAACTATTGAAAACGCTGGTACTTTAAATAATCATTATTTACACACGGTTGTTAAAGATAATATTTCAAAATTAGCTGTTATAGTTTCAATAGAGACAAAAGATAATTCCGATATTGTTAAAAACTTTGGAAAACAACTATCTATGCATATTGCTGCTTCAAATCCACTAGCACTTACATCTGATCAAATTGATCAATCAGTTCTTGATAAAGAACAGGAACTTGTAACTGAAGAGTTGAAAAATTCAGGTAAACCAGAGGATATTGCAAAAAAAATTAGCCTAGGTAAAATGAATAAATTTAAAGAGGAAAACTCTCTTTTATCTCAAGCTTGGGTTATGGAGCCTAAAAAGAAAGTGCAAGATATAGTTAAAGAACTTTCAATAGCTGATTTAAAGATTAAAGAGTTTTATAGAATTAAGATTGGAGAGTAAATGTTTGACGAAAAGTCATATAATGTCAAAATGGATAAAGCGATTGAGATTTTTATAAAAGAACTATCCTCATTAAGAACAGGCAGAGCCAATGCGGCCATGTTAGATTTGGTTAAAGTTGATGTTTATGGTCAACAAATGCCTATAAATCAAGTTGGAAGTATTACTACACCAGAGCCTAGAATGATAAATATCCAAGTTTGGGATGCAAATAATGTACCTTTGGTAGATGCGGCAATTCAAAAATCTGATCTAGGTTTAAATCCACAAATAGATGGTCAGTTAATTAGACTTCCAGTTCCAGAACTTAATGAAGAGAGAAGAACAGAAATAAAAAAATTAATTAAGTCTATTGGTGAAAAATGTAAAGTTTCTATAAGAAATATTCGTAGAGAGGCAAATGAAGAATTAAAAAAACTTTTAAAAGCAAAAGAAATTGGTGAGGATGAGGAAAAATCATCTGAAAAAAATGTCCAAACTATTACGGATGATCACATTAAGATTGTTGATGAAAAGGTTTCTTTAAAAGAAAAAGAAATAATGACCATATAAGATGAATCCAGTTAATCATGTAGCCATTATAATGGATGGCAACGGTAGATGGGGATTAAAACATAAAAATTCAAGAAATGAAGGACATAGAGCTGGTTTAAATACAATTGAAAATATTTTAAACGAGACATTAAAAAAAAAAATTAAATTTATTACATTATTTACTTTTTCTACTGAAAATTGGAATAGACCAAAAAAAGAGATAAATTTCTTGTTTAAGTTATTAGAAAATTTTTTACATAATAAAATTAATAATCTTAATAAAAAAAATATTAAACTCAAAATTATTGGCTATAAAAATTTTTCTCAAGATTTAAATAAATTGTTAATAAAATCGGAAAATTTAACTGCGAAAAATACCAAACTACAAATCAATTTAGCATTGAATTATGGATCTAAAATTGAGTTAATTGAAACATTTAAAAAACTAAAAAAAAGTAAAAAGAAATTTAATGAGGAAAATGTGTCAAATAATTTACTTACAAAAGGAGTACCAGATCCAGATTTGTTAATTAGGACAGGAAACACAAAAAGATTAAGTAATTTTTTACTATGGCAAATGGCTTATACTGAAATTTATTTTGAAAAAAAATTATGGCCTGACTTCAATGTAATAGACTATAGAAAAATTATTAAAAATTTTAAATCTATAAAGCGAAATTTTGGAAAAATTTAATGAGCAAAGAATTAACTAAAAGAATTTTAAGCTCCATCATATTAATACCCATAACTCTTTTTTTTATCATAAAAGGATCTTTTTTATTTATATTTTTTCTTTCTATTTGTTTGGGTATTACTATTTATGAATGGCACATGATGAGTAAAAAAAAATCCTATAGAATATTTGGATTTATTTTTTTATTACTTTCTTTTTATAGTATTTATAGATTAAGAATTGATAATGATTATTTGTTTATATTATTAATCACAATAATATGTGTATCGACTGACATCGGTGGATATGTATTTGGTAAGATATTTAAAGGTCCAAAATTAACAATATTTAGTCCAAATAAAACTTATGCAGGAATGATTGGAGGATATTTATTATCAATAATATCAGTAATAATTTTTAATAATTTTTATTTTACTAAAGAAATCCAAATAAATTTTTTTATTTTTGTAATTTTAATCTCGACCACTAGTCAGTTAGGAGACATTCTTATTTCTTATTTTAAAAGATTATCAAAAATCAAAGATACTGGAAAAATTATACCAGGTCATGGTGGTTTGTTAGATAGAGCAGATGGTATGATATTTGCTTTTCCATTCTCATATTTAATTTTGTTAATAGATATTTTCTAGATGAAAAAAAAAATTGCTATTCTAGGATCAACAGGCTCAATTGGGAAAATTTTATTAAATATAATTAAAAAAAATAAAAAAAATTTTGATATTATCCTTTTAACAGCTAATAAAGATCATAAAACATTATATACACAAGCAAAAAAATATAGAGTTAAAAACCTAATAATAACAAATGAACTTAGTTATAAAATTCTTAAAAAAAAATGTAAGAAAACAAATATCAATGTTTATGATAATTATAATTCTTTTAAGAAAGTATTTAAAAAAAAAGCTGATTATACAATGAACTCAATTGTAGGATTTGCAGGTTTAAAACCAACATTAGAAATTATAAAATTCACAAAACAAATTGCTATCGCAAATAAAGAATCAATAATATGTGGGTGGAATTTAATTAAAAAAAAATCAATTTTAAATAAAACAAAAATTATCCCCATTGACTCGGAACATTTTTCAATTTGGTCATCACTTAACGAATTAAGATTAAATATTTCTACAGATCTAAATAACTCAATTCAAAATCTTTCTATAACAGCCTCTGGTGGTCCATTTAGAGATACGCCTTTAAAAAATTTTAAAAAGATTACAGTAAATCAAGCAATTAAACATCCTACATGGAAAATGGGTAAAAAAATTTCTATAGACTCTGCTACTTTGGTAAATAAGTTATTTGAAGTTATTGAGGCTCAAAGACTTTTTAATATTGATATAAATAAAATTTCCATAAAAATACATCCACAATCTTATGTTCATAGCATTATTGAATTAAAAAATGGTTTAATTAAAATTTGTGCCCATGAACCTGATATGTCAATTCCAATCTCAAACTCTTTAGATAAAAATCTTCATTACTTATCCAAAAACAAAACAAACTTTAAGATTCTTAATAATTTAAACTTTACAGATATAGATAAAAGAAAATTTCCTGTAATTAAAATTTTAAAAAAATATCCAAATCATTGTTCGCTTTTTGATACAGCCTTAGTTGCGTGTAATGATGAATTGGTAAATCTTTTTTTAAATGAAAAAATTTCCTTTAATGATATTTTTAGCAATTTAATCAGTATTTTAAATACAAGGAGTATTAAAAAATTAAAAAACATTATGCCTAAAAATTACAAGGAAATAAGTGAAATTAATGATTTTGTTAGATTGAAAACTAAAAAACTATCTATATGTTAAACTTAATGAGTAAATTTATTTTATTTTTCTTTATTTTCTTTATTAAAATTACTTTTGTTAATGCAGAAATCATAAAGTCAATTTCTGTTAGTGGCAATGAAAGAATTACTGATGAAACGGTAATTATTTTTTCAAAAGTTAATATCGGTGATGATTTGTTATCTAATGATTTAAATGAAACAATCAAAAATCTATATGCAACAGATTTTTTTAAAAATGTTTCAGTCAGTATATCAAATAATATTTTAAATATTAAGTTAGTTGAAAATAGTTTTGTTGAATTAGTAGAAATTAATGGTGTAAAAAATAAAGACTTAAAACAAGCTTTATTAGATCAATTGAATATAACTGAAAATAAGTCATATGTGGAAGAAAAATCTAGAGAAGAGATTTTGAGATTATCGAATTTTCTTAAATATTCAGGATATTATTTTTCAATTGTTGATTTGGACTTAAAGCAAAACGATAATAATACAGTTAAATTAATTTATAACATAACACTTAACAAGAAAGCAGTTGTTAAAAATATTAATTTTTCAGGAAATAAAATATTTAAATCCAAATTATTATCTAATGTTATTGTTACTGAAGAAAATAAATTCTGGAAATTTTTATCTAAAAAAAAATATTTAAATGAAAGACAGATTGAATTAGATCAAAGATTGTTGAAAAATTTTTATCTTAATGAAGGTTATTATAATGTTAAAATTTCACAAACTAACGCAAATATTATACAAGATAATAATTTTAACTTAACTTATAACATTAATGCGGGTAAAAAGTTTTTTTTTAATAATTTAAACTTGAGTATTCCAACAGATTATAATCCAGATAATTTTAAATTTATTCAGTTATTACTTGACGATATGAAGGATAAGCCATATTCATCAAATAGTATTAACAAATTATTAAATGAAATTGACAATATTGCTGTTACAAAACAGTATGAATTTATAAATGCTTCATTTAAAGAAAATATTGTTAATGAAAATCAGATTGATATAGAATTTTTAATAAACGATAGTCAGAAATTGTATGTAGATAGAATAAATATTGTTGGGAATGATATTACTAACGAAACTGCTATTCGTAACTTTTTAATAGTAGACGAAGGCGACCCTCTTAATGAAATTTTAAACAATAAATCTCTAAATAATATTAAGCAAAGTGGGTTATTTTCTAAGGTTGAATATAAAGTTTTAGACACAGATAATGATTTTAAAAAAGATATAGAGATTAATGTTACCGAACAACCCACAGGTGAGGTTGCTGCTGGTGCAGGTTATGGTACTTCAGGACAAACAATTTCTTTTGGTATTAAAGAAAATAATTTTTCAGGAAATGCAACTAAACTTAATACAAATTTATCAATTACATCCAAATCTATTAAAGGCGCATTTAACATTATAATACCTAATTATAATTATAGTGATAAATCTTTAAGATTAAACTTATCAAGAACAAGTAATGATTTTTTAAGTACTGCTGGTTATGAAAATACTATTACGAATTTCACTTTAGGAACAGGTTTTGAATACAAGCAGGATTTATTCTTTACTCCATTGATTGCTTTTGAATCAGAAGATTTAACCACAAACAATAACGCGTCCGCAGCCTTAAAAAAACAAGACGGTAACTATAATAATATTGAATTTGATTATAGTTTTTTATATGACAAAAGAGATCAATCTTTTAGAACAACAGATGGTTATTATTCAAGGTTTAATCAAATCTTACCTTTATTATCAAATGACTACTCTTTATTTAATGTTTACGATTTTAAAAATTATCATAAACTTTCTGAAAATATGATATCACATTTTTCTTTTCACATATCAGCTATTAATTCTTTAGAGGGAGGAGATGTTAGGGTATCAGACAGAATATATCTTTCCTCTAGAAAACTAAGAGGATTTGAACCAGGTAAGATTGGACCAAAAGATAATCTAGATTTTATAGGAGGTAATTACGCTTCATCAGCAACCATTTCCTCAACTCTTCCAACTACACTGCCAGAACTAGAGTCAATTGATTTTAATATTTTTCTTGATGCTGGAAATGTATGGGGAGTCGATTATGATAACAGTCTAGACAATAGTAAAATAAGATCATCCGCAGGTTTATCGATTGATTGGTTGACACCTATAGGACCTTTAAATTTTGTATTTGCACAACCTTTAACTAAAGATAGTACAGATGTAGAACAAAGTTTTAGATTTGATATTGGTACAACTTTTTAATGAAAATTTATTCATTTTTTATCTTTTTTTTTATCATTATAAATTTAAGCAACTCACATGCAGAAATATATTATATAGATGTAGATAAAATCATTAATCAAACAAAAGTAGGCAAGCATATAAATATTGAATTTGAAAATTTAACAAAAAAAATTAATACAAAAAATTTAGAAACAAAAAGTGAATTTAAAAAAAGAGAAGAAAACTTAATTGCACAAAAAAATATCATAGATGAAAATGAATTTAATAAAAAATTAAATATATTTAGAAAAGATGTTAATGATTTTAACCAATTAAATCAAAAGACAAATCAAGATTTAAAAAAAAAATTACTTGAAAATAAAACTAATTTTTTAAAATTAATTGAGCCAATATTACTTGATTATGTTAAGGATAATAATATTACATATCTTTTACAAAAAAAATATATTATTGTAGGTCACAATGATATGAATAAGACTTCAGATATAATAGAACTTGTAGATAATAAGATTAATATTTCAAAATTTAATGACTCAATCTCTAAATAAAAAACAAATAATAGATCTTTTGCCCCATAGAGAACCAATGCTTCTTATTGATGAACTTACCAATATAAAAAAACTTCATTCTGCAACAGCAATTGTTCATGTTAAAAAAGATAGTTTTTTTGTACAAGGCCATTTCCCGGGTCAACCTGTAATGCCTGGTGTTTTAATTGTAGAAGCTTTTGGACAAGCAGCTGCAGCTTTAACAGCCTCCGGAATTGATAAAAAAGAATATGAAAATAAATTAGTTTTTTTAATGGGTGTCGATAAGGCTCGTTTTAGAAACCCAGTTATTCCTAATTGTAAATTAGAATTAAATATTGAAGCTATTAGATCACATGGACGTGTTTGGAAATACAAAGGTGAAGCTTTTGTTGAAGGAAAAAAAATGGCAGATGCCCAATGGTCTGCAACTATTGTTGATAGAAAATAATCAGTAATATTTATTGATAAGTATTAAATCATTGTTTTGATAAAAAACATTAAATGATTAATCCATTTTTTCAAAACAAAGGGCCTTTTAAAATAGATAAGATTTTAAACTCTATAAAAGTTGAAAATAATTTTGAAAATTTCGATATAGAGATTTTTGATATTAAAGACCTTGCAACAGCAACAACTAATGAAATTACATTCTTTCACTCTAAAAAATATGAGCCTGCAGCTTCAGCTACCAAAGCTAGTTATTGTTTAACAACTAATAAATTATCAAATATTCTTCCAAAAAATTGTAAACCAATAGAAGTTGATAACGTTCTTGTGTCTACAGCAATGATTACTTCAATGTTTTATCCTGATGCTATTACAGATGATTTTGACGTTCAAACCCTAGATATTGAAAAAACTTCATTAAATAATTCTATAAATCATGGTCAAAATATATTAATTGGAAAAAATGTTAAAATAGGATCAAATTGTTCAATTGGTCACAACACAATTATTGAAAGCAATGTTGTTATTGGTGATAACTGCTCAATAGGATCCAACGTTATTATTAGAAATACATTAATTAAAAACAATGTTTCTATTTTAGATGGTTGTGTTATTGGAAAAAAAGGTTTTGGTTTTTTTCCTAGTAAGAATGGAAATATACGTTACCCGCATATTGGTATTGTTATAATTGAAGATAATTGCGAGATTGGTTGTGGATCAACAATTGATAGAGGTTCTTTATCTAATACTATAATTGGTAAAAACACTTTTTTAGATAATCAAGTGCATATAGCTCACAATAACAAAATTGGAGAAAATTGTATTATTGCAGGACAGGTCGGTTTTGCTGGAAGTTCTACCCTTGGAAATAATGTCATGATTGGTGGACAAGCAGGAATATCGGGACATTTGAAAGTAGGATCTAATGTTCAAATAGGTGGTGGGTCAGGAGTTATTAAAGATATCCCTGATAATTCTAAAGTTATGGGTTATCCAGCTAAAGATTTAAAAAAATTTATTAAGGAAAATAAATGATACACAAAACTGCAATAATTGATCCAAAAGCAAAAATAGCATCAAATGTAGAGATAGGTCCATATTGTGTAATTGGCCCAAATGTAGAAATTGGTGAAAATACTATCATTCATTCTCATGTAAATATTTCTGTAAATGCTAAAATTGGAAAGGAAAATAAGATTTATCCTTTTGTTTCAATTAACGATCCACAGGACTTAAAATACAATGGTGAACCAACAAATTTGGTAATTGGTAATAATAACAAAATTAGAGAATACGTAACAATAAATCCTGGGACAGTTAGTGGTGGTGGTAAGACAGTTATTGGAAATAATTGCTTATTTATGATTTCATCTCATATCGCCCATGATTGCGAAGTTGGAAATAATGTAATAATTGCAAATAATGTACCATTAGGAGGTCATGCAATTATTGAAGATAATGTTGTGATAGGAGGCAACTCTGCAGTTCAGCAATTTACGAGAATTGGAAAAATGGCAATGATTGGTGGGATGACGGGTGTATTGAATGACGTAATTCCTTATGGATTATCAACAGGAAATAGAAATTCATTACAAGGATTGAACTTAATAGGGTTAAGAAGAGCTAAGTTTGAAAACAAGGATATTTTAGGCTTAAGTGAGGCTTATAAAGAAATTTTTGGTACAAAGAATATTAATGAAAATATAAGTAAATTGAATGGCTCTTTTCAAGAAAATCCATTAGTCAAAGATGTAATTAATTTTATAACTAAAGATAAAAAAAGATCTATCTGCACCCCATTTTCATAAGATGATAGGATTAATTTTTGGTGATACTGATTTTCCAAAGGAAATTCTAAAAACAATCAAAAAAAATAAAATAAAATACTTAATAATTGATTTATCAAAATCAAAGAAATTTAAAAAAGATAAAAAATCTTTTGCAGTTTCAATGGGTCAATTTGGAAAAATAATTAATATTCTTAAGGAAAATAATTGTAAAAAAGTTTTATTTGCCGGAAAAGTAAATAAACCAAAATTTTCAAAATTGAAATTAGATTTAAAAGGAATTTATTATATCCCTAGAATAATCAAAGCCTCAAAGCTTGGAGATGCTGCTATACTTAGAGAAATCATTAAGATATTAGCTCAAAATAAGATCAAAACCGAAAATTCACTAACATTTAATCCTAAACTATCCTTGAAGAAAGGTAATTATTCAAAGATTAAACCCAATAAACAAGATCAATTAGATATTAAAGAAGCAATAAAAACTCTAAATAATTTAAGACAATATAATTTTAGTCAAGGAGTTGTGGTCAGAAACAAAAAGGTAGTTTCTATCGAGGGGAAAGGCGGAACTAAAATTATGCTTGAAAAAAGCAGAAGTAAAAAGTTTAGAAATCATGGTGTTTTAGTAAAGTTTCCAAAAAAGAAACAAGATCTTAGAATTGATCTACCTACTATTGGATTAAAAACTTTAAAACAAAGTAAAACTGCTGGATTAAAAGGTATTGTAGTTAAAAACAAACAGCATGTTTTTTTAGATAAAAGTAAATGCATTAACTTTGCTAATAAAAATAAAATGTTTATCACAGTAAAATGAAAAAGATTTTTATACTAACTGGTGAACCTTCTGGAGATAAACTTGCCTCTAAAGTCATTTCTAAACTTCAAAAAAATGATCCTAATATTGAATATTCTTGTGTTGGAGGAACACATTTAAATTCATTAGGAATAAAATCTATTTTTGAACTTAAAGAAATTACTTATATTGGCTTCACAAGTGTTTTGTTAAATATTTTCAAAATCAAGAATAAAATAAATAAAACTGTAGAAGAAATAATAAGATTTAATCCAGATGTTTTGTTCAGTGTGGATAGCCCTGATTTTACACTAAGAGTCGCTGAAAAAGTTAAAAAATTAAATAACAAGATTAAAACTGTTCATTATGTAGCTCCACAAGTATGGGTATGGCGAGAGGGTAGAGTAAAAAAAATCAAAAAGTTTTTAGATCATATTTTATTATTATTTGATTTTGAAAAAAAATATTTTGATAAAGAAAGTATTCCAAATACTTTTGTTGGTCATCCATTGTTAGAACAAGAATCAAAAAACAAAATAGATTTATCTAGCATCATATCAAATGATAAAAAGATTATTTCTCTTTTTTCAGGCAGTAGATCATCTGAGGTAAATTTACTTTTACCTATTTTGATAGATTTTATAAATATGATGAATAAAAAATTTGATAATTTTACTTTTGTGTTTCATGCTACTGATGAAAATAAGAGTTTAATTATTGATAAAGTCAAAAATACTAACTTAGAAAATATTGAAATTATTTCTGATGAAAATATAAAAAAACAAGTATTAAATAAATCTATTTTTGCTGTTTCTAAGTCTGGAACAATTTCTCTTGAAATTTGTAATGCAAAAGTACCCTCTATAATTATTTATAAAATGAATTTTTTAAATTTTTTAATTGTTAAAATACTTGTAAAAACAAAATTTGCTAACATCATTAATATTATTAATAACAAAGAAATAATTCCTGAATTAATTCAAAAAGAATGTAATGCTAAAGAGATTTACAATTCAGTTATTTATTTTTTAAAAAATCCAGAATTAATGAAAAAACAAATTAATGATTGTGAGGAAACTTTAACTAAAATTAGATCAAAAACTTCTTCTTCTGATGAAGCCTCTTCAGTTTTAACTAAATTTCTTGTTGGTTAATCTTTTTGTTACTTCTTCTTTTTCAAGTGAAATAATTATGTCATATATGCCAGGTCCAAATTTTGAACCTGTTAAAGCTATTCTTAAAGGCTGACCAACACCTTTAAAGTTTGTATCATTTGATTTAATTAGGTTATTTATTATTGGTTCTAATGTTTCTTTACTAAGCCTATCAACTTTATTAAATTGATTACTGAAAGCAGAAATGATTTTTTTTGCTTTATCATCAATTAGCTTAATATCGTCCTGATTAAAATTCACCTCATCCACGATAATATATTGACCATTATTAAATATATCTTCTAATGTTTTTGCTTTATTTTTTAAGAAAGTTAAAGATTTTTTGATTTTATCTTTTTTATCCAACTTAATTTCATTCTTATATAATTTACTGTATTCGATTAGTTGATTAAATAAATCATTTTCATCAATATTTTTGATGTAATGTTCATTCATTGACAAAATTCTACTCATATCTAGCCTGGAAGGTGATTTTCCAATACCTTCTAAGTTAAAGTGCTTAATACTCTCATCTAGAGTAAATATTTCCTTATCCTCAAAAGACCAACCTAATCTCAGTAAATAATTTCTTAATGCATCAGGCATTATACCAATTTTAGAGTAATCATCTAATGTTGATGCATTATCTCTCTTTGATAATTTTTTACCTTCTATAGTATGAATAAGTGGTATATGTGCAAACTTTGGTAAATCCCAGTTCATTGCCAAATAAATTTGCATTTGTTTGAAAGTATTAATCTTATGATCATCTCCTCTAATAATATGTGTCATGTTCATTTGATGATCATCTACTGTGGCTGACAAATTATACGTTGGCGTGCCATCATTTCTTAAGATGATAAAATCTTCAATTGTATTATTATCAATTTCAACATCACCTTGAACTAAATCGTTTAGTATTGTTGATCCTTCTATTTTACTTTTAAATCTTATTACTGGTTTTATATCTTTGGGAGCATCAGATTCTGGTATATCTCTCCATTTTCTATTATAGATGTAAGGAAGTTTTTTTTGTCTAGCTCTTTTTTTTTGTTCTTCAATTTCCTCTGTTGAGCAATAACATTTATATGCATTACCATTTTTAAGTAATTCGTTTGCAACATTTATATGATCATTAATTTTAGCTGATTGAATATATTCTTCACCATCATGCTCAATGCCAAGCCATTTTAAAGATTTAATAATTTGAACCTTATGTTCATCTTTAGACCTTTCTTTATCAGTATCTTCAATTCTAAGGTGAAATGTTCCTTTTTGGTTTTTAGAAAATAACCAATTAAATAATGCTGTTCTTACACCACCAATATGAAGAGCACCAGTAGGCGAGGGTGCAAATCTAGTTGCTACTTTTGACATCAGAGATATTTAGACTATTTTTTTAGAAGTTTCTATATAAAGATACTAATACTCCTTGAACCTTTACTCTATCTGGTCCAAAAATCTTAGTTTCATAGTTTCTATTAGCACTTTCAAGTGCAACCACTTTACCTTTTTTACGAATTCTTTTAAGCATAGCTTCATGCTCATCAATTAAAGCTACAACTATTTTTCCATTATCAGCAGTATCAGTTCTTCTTATAATTACAGTATCTCCTTCATTGATGCCCGCTTCTATCATAGAGTCCCCTTGAACTTTTAATCCAAAATAATCACCATTTTTTTCTAAATTACTTGGTAGAGGGATTCTTGAAACCTCATTTTGTATAGCTTCAACCGGCGTACCAGCAGCTATTTTACCAAGAACTGGAACTTCCATTTCATCAGAATTAATATTAACCTCATCCAAACCACCTTTAATTACGCTTGGTGAAAAACTGTTATAAATATCATTTGCAGATGCCGTTTCTGGTAATTTAATTACTTCTAAAGCTCTTGCTTTGTGAGCTAATCTTTTAATAAAGCCTCTTTCTTCTAATGCACTAATTAATCTATGAATTCCTGATTTAGATTTTAAATTAAGTGACTGTTTCATTTCCTCATAAGAGGGAGAAACACCAGAGTTTCTCAACTTCTTGTTGATAAATAAAAGTAGGTTTTTTTGTTTTTTAGTAAGCATAAGAACAAATATCGTACAAATAATGTTCTATAAAAGTTCTTATCAATTAACAATAGCTAAAAAATCAAGTAAAATAGGGGTTAATTTAACTACAAAACAGAGAAAATAGAATTTTCTGACAAATTTTTCAAAAGTGATTCACCAATTAAAAAAGTTTTAATAGAAGTTTTGCTCTTCAAATCTAAAAGTTCCTCTTTTGTTTTAATTCCACTTTCAGAAATTAAAGGTCCCTGATGGTTTAAAAGCACATTATGAATATCGTAGGTTGTATTTATGTTAGTTCTAAGTGTTTTTAAATTTCTATTATTAATTCCAATTAAAGCATGTTTAAAATTTAAAGCTTTTTCTGCTTCTTCTATTGTATGTACCTCAACAATAACTGACATGTTAAATCTTAATGCCTCGTCATATAATTCATTAGCTAAATCATCTGATACACCTGCAAGAATAATTAAAATTGCATCAGCCCCATAACTTTTTGCTAGGGGTATTTGAAATTTATCTATAAAAAAATCTTTACACAAAATTGGTAAATTAAATTGTTGTTTAATTTTACTAATGTGAATTAAATTTCCTAAAAAAAAATCTTCTTCTGTAAGAACTGATAAACAAGTTACTTTATTTTCGTTATAAATTTTTGCAATTTGTACTGGATTGTAATCATCTATAATTACACCTGCTGATGGACTTGCTTTTTTAATTTCAGCAATTATTGAAATTTTGTCTTGTATTATATTATTTTTAATTTTTTCTTTAAAATTAATATAAGAATTATTTTTTTCTATAATTTCATTTAAAGAGTCTAAGCTAGTAGATTTTTTTAAAAAATCTATTCTTTCGATCTTTTTTGTGATTATATTATTTAATATATTTTCAGACATTTTGAATTTTTTCTAAATGAGAGTAGGGTTTGCCAGACAAGATAAATTCTCTTGAAAAATTATAAGCATCTAAAAAGTTTGTAAATTTTTCGCTTACTATTAGTCCAGCAGCCGCATTCAAACAAACAGCTTTTGAAAAATCATTATCTTTACCTTTAAAAATTTCTATCATTTTATCAGCATTAAAATTAGCATCATCACCAATCAAATTATCAAATTTTTCCGCATTAACATTAAGAACTTTTGGGTCAATTGTAATTTCAGATATTTTACCATCTTTTAATTGAATAACATTTGTATTTGCGTAAGGAGAAATTTCATCTAAACCATCTTCGCTATTTACAATCCATGCAAATTTTATATTTAAATTTTTAAGTCCTTCTGCAAATACTTTTAGTAATTTTTTATCAAAAACCCCAACTACTTGTCTATCAACTAAAGCTGGATTACTTAATGGTCCAATCATATTAAAGATAGTTCTTTTACCAATTTTTTTTCTAACAGGACCAACAAACCTCATTGCACTATGATAATTAGGCGCAAACATAAAACCAAAATTATTATTATTAATCTCTTTTTCTATATCATTTGGCTCAAGATCTATTTTAATTTTAAGAGCTTCTAGAACGTCTCCGGAACCACATTTTGATGACACAGCTTTATTGCCGTGTTTAGCTACTTTTGTACCCATACTAGCTAAAAGTAAAGCAGAAGCGGTGGATATATTTAGAGTATTCATCCCATCACCACCTGTTCCACATGTATCAACACAATCAGTTACGTTAACTCTTTTTGATTTTTCTCTAAGGACATAAACTCCTCCAGCAATTTCATCAGAAACTTCACCTTTTTCTGACAACAGTGTTAAGAAATTATAAATTTCTTCATCATTCGCCTTACCAGTCATTAATAATTCAAAAGCAGATTTACTTTCGTCAAAAGTTAAATCTTCTTTTTTTTTTAATTTTTCTAAAATTAGTTCCATCGATTAATAATTAATAAAGTTCTTTAATATTTTCATTCCCAATTTAGTTTTAATACTTTCTGGATGGAATTGTACACCATGAATATTGTATTTTTTGTGCTGAACACCCATAATCAATCCATCATCAGTTTCAGCAGTGATCTCTAAATTTTTAGATAAGGATTTTTTATCAATAATTAGACTATGATATCTTGTGGCTTCAAAACTTTTGGGAAGGTTTTTTAAAATTCCAATTTGCCTAGATTTAATTTTACTTGTTTTTCCATGCATAAGTTTTTTAGCTTGAATAATTTTTGAACCAAAAACTTGACCTATGATTTGATGCCCCAGACACACACCAAGAAATGGAAGATCTTTATGTAAAGTTTTTAAAATTTTCAAACAATTTCCTGATTGATTTGGATTTCCAGGTCCAGGTGAAATTACAATTTTATTATATCTTTTTTTTATAATTTCTTTTGAAGTAATTTTATCATTTCTAACTACATCCACTTTTGCTCTTAATGATGAAAGATAATGATAAAGATTAAATGTAAAACTATCATAATTATCTATTAATAATATTTTCATTATCTTAAAGCGTTAATTAAAGCTTTAGCCTTGTTAACGGTTTCCTCATATTCTTTAATTGGTTTACTATCAGCAACAATCCCAGCACCCGCTTGAACGTAAAATTTTTTATTTTTTGCGACTGCTGTTCTTAGTGCAATACAAGTGTCAAATTCTCCATTAGCTGAAAAATATCCAATACCTCCTGCGTATACTTTTCTTCTTGTTGTTTCTAATTCATCAATAATTTCCATAGCTCTTATTTTTGGAGCCCCAGATACTGTCCCAGCTGGAAAGCCCGATAATAATGATTTAAATTTGGAAAATTTTTTATTATATTCTCCTATTACGTTAGAGACTATGTGCATAACATGAGAATATCTTTCAATAATAAAACTCTCTGTAACTTTAACAGTATTAATTTTAGAAACTTTGCCCGCATCATTTCTACCTAAATCTAAAAGCATTAAATGTTCTGACAACTCTTTTTTATCTTTCAGTAAATCTTTTTCGAAATAAAGATCCTCTTTTTTCGTTTTTCCTCTTGGTCTTGTACCGGCTATAGGTCTTACTGTTATTTTGTTATCTCTTAATCTTACTAGTATTTCAGGACTAGCCCCAACTATTTGAAAATCATTAAAATTAAAGAAAAACATGAAAGGAGAAGGGTTTGTAACTCTTAATTTTTTATAAATCTCTAGAGGACTTTTTGTAAGTTTTGCTTCAAACCTTTGGCTTAATACTACTTGAAAAATATCACCTAATTTAATGTATTTTTTTGCTTTATTAACCATATTAAGAAATTTATTTTTAGGTGTATTGGATTTAACCTTAATATTTTTAACAACATTGCTTTTTGATTTGTTTAAGTTTTTTAAAGTAGATTGAACTGTAAGTTTAAAAAGTTCAGATTTTATATCGTCAAACTTCTTTTGATAATTAATAATTTTTTCATCATTAAATATATTTATTATATAAAATATTTCCTTTTTTAAGTTATCATGAATTACAAGAGTTCTAGGTCTTAGCAATCTAACGTCTGGTAAGTTAAGATCATTTTTACAATTATTAGGGATTTTTTCTATATATCTAATAGAGTCATATGAGAAATATCCTGAAATTAAAGAACAAATTTTTGGTAATTCTTTAGGAGTTTCAAATTTAAACTCTTCAATTATTTTTTCTATTAATTTTTCAGGTTTATCTCTTAATTTAATTTTTTTTTTGTTTTTAATTAGATAAGAGTTTTTGTTATTAAATTCCCAGATTTTATCAGGATTTTTACCAAAAATAGTATACCTGCCTTTTATCTTACCTTTTTCAACAGATTCAAAAATAAAGCTATTCTTTTCAATTAAAAAATTATCAATTAAATTTATTACCTCATCATCATTTTTGACTTTTTTAGAAGTATAGATAATTTGATTTTTTTTGCTTCTATGTCGAAACTTAAAATCCTTGAAGTTTCGATTGATTATCATTTGAAATAATTTTTAACTCTATCAATAGTTTTTTGATTTAATTGTACTTGATATTTAGTGTTAAGTAATTGATCGTAAGATTGAAGAATAGCTTTTCTGGTATTAGTATTTTGGTCATTCACAAAATTTAAATAATTTTCATCTGTTTCACTAAATATATTTTTTTTACTACTTACTAATTTAACCAGATAAATCTTATTTTCTTTATCATTAACTAATGTGAAAGAATTGTTTGGTAGCGAATAAAGCATTTTAACTGAATTTGCCTCAAATGTTACGTCATCATTTATAGAATTAATAGTTAGATATTCCTTACTAAAACTAGCCATTTCTCTAAATTTATTATCATCAAATTTTTTGTTTTGTATTTCTTCTAATACACTTCTATTAATATCAAATTTTCCTTTTTGATAAACTAATTCTTGAATTTCATCTTTAGTATTTTGATCATTTAGATCTGGACCTCGGTCATATTTGTTAGTTATAGAATATAATAAAAAATTATCTCCATTTTCGATTAAATCAATTGAAGATGATCTTTTTGAATAGATCATATCTTCATTTATTTTTTTTGTTGAGCTTGGTGTAAATTCCTTAACCTCTATAATATTTGCTTTTATATTTTTAATAATAGATTGAAAATCATTACCATTTGATATTCTATTTTCAATCTTATCTATTTCATCAAAAAAATCTTGATTGAATTCCTCTAACCCAATTAAAATTTTAGGGTTTAAAACAACATATTTAAAATCAATATATTCTCTTTTTAATTGATCTTTATTTTCATCTAAAAATTTATTAACTTCAGTTTCAGTATAGCTTTCTTTTTCTTTATAAAAATTTTCCATCGCAAAATATTCAAGATCTATCGATTTATTTTCTTCTTCAAATTTCTTTTTAGTTAGAAAATCAGGAGTTATTGTACCAGCACCAATAAAATCAAATAGATGTTTTTGTAGTTCACGGTTTTTCAGTTGTAATTCAAACATGGGTGCTGACATATTGTTTGATAGTAAAAATTTTTCATATTTAGTTCTTTGAAAAACATTGTTTTCATCTTGAAAATTTTTATTTTCTTTTATTTTTTTTAAAACTGTTAATTGAGTAATCGAAAGATCAAAATCTTCCACTTCTAAGTCAATCAAAGTTGTAGAGATTAGTCCTGATAGAAGCTCTTCAATTATATTATTATCTAAATTTTCTCTAATAGCTTGCTGTGAAATTCCACTTTCATTAAGATAGTTCATGAAATCTTGAGTAGTTACATTCGTCTTATTAATTTTGGCAATATTGTTTTGGTTGTTAGTACTAAAACCACCCCCAAAACCACCAAATCCAAATGCGATTATAATGACTGCAATTAAGATTAAGCCACCTAATTTTTTTCCACCAAATTTTTTCAAAGTTTCTATCATTAGCTATTAATTTATTGATCTGTAAAAAACAAATCTATAGATTAAATTTACAATTATGACAAATAAATATGTGTATTTTATAGCTAATTGGAAAATGTTTGGTGATTTAAGATCATTAAATTCACTTGATAGTGTTATAAAATTTTCAAAAAATAATAAAAATACTAATTTTAGAATTATTTATTGTCCACCAAATACTCTTATACGCCCACTATCAAAAAGGTTTAAAAAAACAAATCTAGAGGTTGGAGCGCAAAATTGTCATGAGAGTGAAAACTATGGAGCTTTCACAGGTCACGTAAATTCAAAAATGTTAAAAAATGTTGGGGCAAAATATGTTATTTTAGGACATTCAGAAAACAGAAAATCTGGTGAAACTGACAAGTTGATCAATTTAAAAATTAAAAGTGCAATCAAATCAAAATTAAAAGTTATTTTCTGTATTGGTGAAACGCTTAATGAAAAAAGAAAAAAAAGAACCAAACAAGTTTTGACAAAACAAATTTATAATGGACTGAAATCTGTAAAAGATAGATCAAATATTATTTTAGCTTATGAACCTGTTTGGTCTATAGGTACAGGCCTAATCCCAAAACCAAATGATTTATTAAATTCTGTTTCTTTTATAAAAAGTAAATTTAATAAAAAAACTCCAAAAGTTTTATATGGTGGCTCTGTTAATGATAAAAACATTACTCAATTAAAAGATATTAAGAATATAGACGGTTTTTTGATTGGTGGAGCCTCACAAAGTTCAAAAAAATTTATTGATATAATCAAAAAAACCTTTAATTAACCCTTCATGGAAAACATACTGTTAGTCATTAACATCATCCTAGCTTTAATTTTAGTATCTTTGATACTTTTGCAAAAATCTGAGGGTGGAGCTTTAGGCATAGGGGTTTCTCAAGAAAACTTTATGCTATCAAGATCTGCCGGTGGATTTATGACTAAAGCAACAGCAATAGTTGCTACACTTTTTATAGTTTGTAGTTTAGCGCTAACTATTATTTCAAGAGCTGAGTTAACGCCAACAAGTTCAGTTTTAGATACAGTCGAAGAAAAAACTGAGGATACACCATCAATTCCTGAAAATAATTAATTAATACTTTTCAATTTAATTTTTATTCGCTATAAGATAGTTCCATGGCGCGTTATATATTTGTCACCGGCGGCGTGGTTTCATCCTTAGGCAAGGGTCTTTCATCCGCATCACTAGCTTATCTTTTACAATCTAGAGGTTATAGAGTTAGATTAAGAAAATTAGATCCATATTTAAATGTAGATCCAGGAACAATGAGTCCATTTCAACATGGCGAAGTATATGTAACTGATGATGGTGCTGAAACTGATTTAGACTTAGGTCATTACGAAAGATTTTCAGGAGTATCAGCAAAAAAATCTGATAATATTACAACTGGTAAAATTTATAATGATGTTCTTAAAAAAGAGAGAAAAGGTGAGTACTTAGGTAAAACAGTTCAAGTAATTCCTCATATTACAGATCGAATAAAACAGTTTATTAAAAACGACTCTTCAAAAGAAGATTTTGTAATTTGTGAAATTGGAGGAATTGTAGGTGATATAGAAAGTCTTCCATTTGTTGAAGCAATCAGACAATTTGCAAACGATGTAGGTAAAAAAAATGCATTATTTATTCATTTAACTTTAGTGCCTTATTTAAAAGCATCTGATGAAATTAAAACAAAACCAACCCAACATTCTGTTAAAGAATTAAGAAGTATAGGAATTCAACCGGATATAATAATTTGTAGATCTGAAAGACCAATACCTCTTGAACACAGAAAGAAAATTTCTTTATTTTGTAATGTAGATATTAAGAATGTAATTGAAACAGTTGATGTTAGAACTATTTACGAAGCTCCTATGAGTTTTTTTAGAGAGAAGTTAGATCTTCAAGTTTTAAGTTATTTTAAAATGAAATCAAAAAAACCAGTGAACTTAAAACCTTGGAAAAAAATAACTAAAATCATTTTGAACAATAGGAAACAAGTTAATATAGCAATCATTGGTAAGTATGTTGAATTAAAAGATGCTTATAAATCATTAGATGAAGCCTTAACTCATGGTGGAATAGACAATAAAGTTAAAGTTAATTTAGTTAGAATAGACTCAGAAAAATTAAAAGTTTCAGAAATTAAAAAGAAACTTAAAAATATTTCAGGAATATTAATTCCTGGTGGTTTTGGAAAAAGAGGAACGGATGGAAAAATCGAGGCAATTAAACATGCAAGATTAAATAAAATCCCTTTCCTAGGTATCTGTTATGGGATGCAAATGGCAATTATTGAATTTGCTAGAAATCAGTTGAATTTGAAAAATGCTACATCAAGTGAATTTGATAAAAAAGGCTTACCAATTATCGGATTAATTAATGAATGGACCAAAGATGGAAAGATGATCAAGGGAACAGATAAAGATCTTGGTGGAACAATGAGATTAGGATCTTATGATGCTAAGTTAAAAGATAATTCATTAATAAGAAAAATTTACAAATCAAAATTAATTAAAGAAAGACATAGACACAGATATGAAGTGAATATTGCTTTTAAGGATAAATTTGAGAAAAAAGGTATGATTTTTTCAGGTTTATCACCAGATAATAAGTTACCTGAGATTATTGAATTAAAAAATCACCCTTGGTTTATAGGAGTACAGTTTCATCCTGAATTTAAATCTAGACCTTTAGCTCCTCATCCTTTATTCTCATCATTTATCAAGGCAGCTAAAAATCATAAATGAGCAGTATTAAAGTAAATTGCAGTAATATAGAAATTTCTAACGATAATAAAATTTGTATTATTGCTGGTCCTTGTCAGCTTGAAACAGAACAACATGCTATGGACATGGCCGGTCAAATTAAAGAAATTACAAAAAAATTTGGTCTTGGGTTTATTTACAAAACTTCTTTTGATAAAGCTAACCGAACAAGTCTTAAAGGGCAAAGAGGTGCGGGACTAGAAGCTTCACTACCAGTATTTGATAAAATTAAAAAAGAATTAGATATTCCAATATTAACGGATATTCATAATGCAGAACAGTGTTCGCTTTTAGCTGATCATGTTGATGTATTGCAAATACCAGCTTTTTTATGCAGACAAACAGATTTACTAATTGCTGCTGCTAAAACAAATAAAATTATAAATGTTAAAAAAGGTCAGTTCCTTGCGCCTTGGGATATGGTCAATGTTACTAAAAAAATTGCAGACTCAGGTAATAAAAAAATTTTAGTTACAGAAAGAGGAGCAAGCTTTGGTTACAATACTTTGGTCTCAGATATGAGATCTTTACCAATTATGGCAAAGAATGGCTATCCAGTAATTTTTGATGCCACACATTCAGTACAACAACCTGGCGGACAAGGAGAGTCTTCAGGAGGACAAAGAGAATTTGTTGAATACCTTGCAAGAGCTGCAGTTGCGGTAGGTGTTGCTGGTGTTTTTATTGAAACTCATCAAGATCCAGATAACGCACCCTCAGATGGACCTAATATGGTTCCATTAGATAAATTAGAAAATTTATTAAAACAATTAACTGATATCGATAATTTAATTAAGAAATAGTGAGTAAAATTTTAAAAGTAAAAGCACGTCAAGTATTTGACAGCAGAGGAAATCCTACAGTTGAAGCAGAGGTGTATACAAAAAACAATAGTGCTACAGCGATCTGTCCATCTGGGGCATCCACAGGAACTTTCGAGGCTTTTGAAAAAAGAGATAAAAATAATAAAAGATATCTTGGAAAAAGTGTTTTTAGTGCCGTTAATCTAGTTAATACAAAGATTTCAAAAAATTTAAAAGGTCAAAATATTCATAATCAAGAACGAATTGATACTCTTTTAATTAATCTCGATGGAACAAGACAAAAAACAAACCTTGGTGCTAACGCAATGTTGGCAGTTTCAATGGCTGCAAAAAAACTTTCAGCTAAAGTTAAAAAAGTACCGTTATACAAAACATTTTCTGTTAAGAATAATTTTCAACTTCCTTATCCTTTAATGAATATTATAAATGGGGGAGCGCATGCGAACAATGGGCTTAGAATTCAAGAGTTTATGATAAGACCTGATCGAGCAAAAAGTTTCTCTGAGGCAATGAGAGTGTGTTTCTTAGTTATCAAAAGCTTAAGCAAATTAATTAAAGATAAAGGTTTATCAACTTCAGTTGGTGATGAAGGAGGATTCGCTCCTATGATTAGCAGTAATAATCAAGCGTTAGATTTAATAGTTTCTGCTATAAAAAAAGCAGGTTTTAAAAATGGCAAAGATGTATCAATCTGTCTTGATGTGGCTGCTAATGAATTATTTAAAAAAAATAAGTATTCAATACATTCTAAAAATTATATTTCAGTTGAAAAATCAATTAATGAATATCAAAAAATTATTAAGAAATATAAAATTAAATCAATAGAAGATCCATTCGCGGAAAATGATTGGCTTGCTTGGAATAGATTAATGAAATCAGTAAAAGATGTTCAAATAGTTGGAGATGATTTGTATGTGACAAACCTTGAAAGACTTAAAAAAGGTTTTTTAAATATTTCATCTAATTCAATTTTAATAAAATTAAATCAAATTGGTACAGTGTCTGAAACGTTAGATGTAATCAAATTTGCACAAACTATTGGATATAAAACGATCATATCTCATCGATCTGGAGAAAGTGAAGATACATTCATTGCAGACTTAGCAGTTGGAACAAATTCAAATCAAATAAAAACTGGATCATTAGCAAGGTCTGAGAGAGTTGCTAAATATAATCAATTAATTCGTATCGAAGAAGAACTTGGAAAAAAAGCAAGAATGAATAAAATCAATTAATGTTAAGATTAATAAAAAAAAATTATTTTTTATTAATATCTATATTTTTGATTTTTTATTTTGCGTTTAATCTTGTCTCAGGTGAAAGAGGTCTTTTTTCATTTATTGAAAAAAAAGAGCTTTTGTCTAACTTGAAAAAAGAAGAATTGTTATTAATTAGTAAAATAGAGGATTTAGAGAGTAAAAATACATTACTTAGCACTAATTTAGATCTTGATTATATTGAAACATTAATAAGAGAAAGATTTTTATTTGGTAAAGAAGGTGAGACGATCTATATAATTAAAAAAGATGAAAACTAGACATCCTGAAAAAGGAAATAAACCAATTAATCCTATTAAAAAAAAACCTGATTGGATAAGGTCTAAACTTTCAAACAGTAAAGAGTTTTTTTTAACAAAAACAATTGTAAATAATAATAATCTAGTAACTGTTTGTCAGGAAGCTAATTGTCCAAATATTACTGAATGCTGGAGCAAAAGACATGCAACATTTATGATAATGGGCGACACTTGCACTAGAGCATGCGCTTTTTGTGATGTAAAAACTGGTTTACCTGGAAAGTTAGATCAACTTGAACCAATAAAAATAGCTGAAGCTGTTAAAAAATTAAATTTAAAACATGTTGTTATCACTTCTGTTGATAGAGACGATCTTGATGATGGTGGATCAGAACATTTTTTTGAAACAATTAATCAAACAAGAAAACAAAATCCAAACACAACTATTGAGGTTTTAACACCAGATTTTTTAAGAAAAGGCGATGCTTACAAAAGAGTATTAGATGCAAATCCTGATGTGTTTAATCATAATATTGAAACAGTGCCAAGTTTGTATTTAAAAGTTAGACCTGGCTCAAGATACTTTTCATCTTTAGAACTTTTGAAAAATGCTAAAAAAGTTAATAAAAATATTTTTACTAAATCTGGAATTATGGTTGGATTAGGAGAGAGTAGAGATGAAATTTTACAAGTAATGGATGATTTAAAAGCTGCTGATGTTGATTTTTTAACTATTGGTCAGTATCTTCAACCTTCAACAAAACATTATCCACTAGATAGATATTACACTCCAAAAGAATTTGATGATTTAAGAACAATAGCTAAAGCAAAAGGTTTTTTATTGGTATCTTCATCGCCATTAACTAGATCTTCGTATCATGCAGATGAAGATTTTGCTAAACTTCAACAAAATAGAATAAATCAACATTAATGCCTAAAGCGTCAGTTAAGAGATTAATTGAATGTAAAAAAGATCAGTTAATTGATTTAGTTTTAGATATTGAAAAATATCCTGAGTTTGTACCTTTTTGCATAGCTTCTCACGTTTATAAAAAAAATAACGAAGGAAACTTAACCTTAATTATTGCTGATTTAACTATTGGTAAAGGTCCCTTTAAAGATACCTATAAAAGTGATGTTAAATTCGATAAAAATGATAGTTCAATTAGTGTTACAAATATTGGTGGTCCTTTAAAACATCTAGAAAATAATTGGATATTTAATGAGACTAAAGGAGGTACTGAGATTTCTTTTGATATAGATTTTGAAATTGAAAATAAATTTTTAAACATTTTAATGTCTAAATCTTTTGAATTCGGTCTTAATAAAATAGCAGATGCATTTCAAAAAAGAGCTGAAGATCTTTATAAACCAATAGACAATTAATTAAATTAAATTTAAAACTATTTTAATCACTTCTCTGACTGTTGAATTTTGAATAGAATTACGGTTATTTGATTTAAATCTATTTTTTTTAACAAGCAAGGTTTTACCTTTTTTAATACCAATATAAACCAAACCTACTGGTTTGTTTATAGAAGCTCCACTAGGTCCTGCAATTCCAGTAATTGAAATATTTATTTTACTTTTTGAAATTTTAGATAGATTTTGGACCATAGATTTACAGCACTCATTGCTTACTGCTCCATATTTCTTAATTATGTTTTTATTTACTTTTAATATCTTTATTTTTGCTTGATTAGAATATGTGGTTAAACCCATTTGGAAGTACTTTGATGAATTAGCCAATTTAGTTAAATTATGAGCCAATAATCCTCCCGTACAAGATTCAGCAACAGATATAGTTAATTTTTTTTTAATTAATTTTTTATGAAGTAATTGAATAGTCATTAGAATTTAAGACTAATTAGGTATATTAATATCATCGAATATAATCCTGCCATTATATCATCCATAATTATTCCAAAATAATTTTTAAAATTTTTATCAAAATAGCTGACTGGAAAAGGCTTTAAAATATCAAAAAATCTAAAAAAAATAAAAGATAACACATAATAAATTTCAATTGATAAAGTTAATTGATTATTTTGGCTTAAATATAATAGAAGAATTAAAGGCATAGCTTGACCTAGAACTTCATCAATAACTATTTGTCTAGGATCTTTATTCTTAAATTCACTTTCAGTATCTTTAACTGCATAGAAAGAATAGAAAAATAAAAGAGTAAAAAAAATTATTGAAAATTTAAGATCATTATAGCCAAGATATTCGTAGGCAATGTAAATAAATACAGTTGTAACAAGTGATGTAATTGTTCCTGGTATTTTTGTTATATAACCATAACCAAAAAAAGTTGATATTAAGACATTAATTTTTTTCATTGTGATATTGAACAAATAACTTCACAAGCTATCGCTTTTTCCTTTCCAATTAATCCTAATTTTTCAACTGTTTTACCTTTTAGATTAATTAAATCTTTATCTAAATTTAATAAATTGGATAATGAATTGATTATTTT
>JAOIVP010000008.1 GCA_028224115.1 Candidatus Pelagibacter sp.
AATTGATAAAGAAAGTCCTTATCTAAAATCAATAATTTTAAACAAAGGTTCAAAAGATAATGTAAAAATTGGTATGGCAATTTTAGATAATAGCTACCTAGTAGGCAAAATAATCGAAGTAAATTATACTAATTCAAGAGCACTGCTACTCTCTGATTTAAACAGCAAAATTCCAGTTTTATTAGAACCGATAGATATTAACGCTATATTATCCGGAACAGGAAAAAATTATGGCGTCATTGAATACACTAAAGATGATTATAAACAAAAATTAACTAGTGATGAAATTATTGTTTATACTTCTGGATATGGAAGTTTATTCAAGCCTGGTTTGCCGGTAGGTAAAATAATTACAGATGATTTAAATAAAGATAATGAAGTAAGTTTTTTTTCTGATTTCAGACAATTAGATTACGTTAAAATTGTTTCTTATGAAATTGAGAGTGGGTATTAATGTCTTCACTTAACAAAAATACTCTTTTAAAATCAATATTATTTTATTTTCCTATATTACTTTTATTTTTATCTGTATTTAATGAAATTGATTTTAATTATTTAAATATTGAGTATTTCTCTTTTAATTTTGTTCATATTTTAATTTTTTATTGGACATTAAAAAATCCAAGATATTTAAGTTATGGATCAATATTTTTAGCAGGTATAGTAAATGATGTAGTCGTTGGAATTCCAATAGGCTTCAGCAGTTTTTGCTATCTATTAATTTGTTCAGTAACAGCTTATTTAAGAAACATTACTATTACACCAAGTTTAATTAATGATTGGATATCATTTTTAGTAACTATTCTACTAGTTAACTCTATCCAAGTTATTAGTTTAGATATTATATTTTCAATTGAAATTAATTACATGCGATATTTAATAAATTCAGGTTTTACTTTTATTATATATCCATTCTTTTTATTTTTATTTAATATTTTGGAAAAAAAAATCGCAATACAAGTAAATGATTAAAGAAAATTTTGGAATAAGAAAATCAGATATCATTAACAGACGAATGTTTATCATTGGTACTGCAAAATTAATTATTTTTGGCGGATTAATAGCACGTTTATTTTCATTACAAATAAATGATAACAAAAAATATTTAACATTATCAGATAAAAATAGAATTAGAGAATGGAAGCTACCTCCTACAAGAGGAAATATAACCGATTATTTTGGAAATATTATTGCTGGTAATCTAAAAGTATACCAATTGCACATCATACCCGAACAAGTAGAAAATTTTAATTATCTCCTATCAAGATTGAAAGTTATTCTAAATATGAGTGTAAAACAAATTGAAAAAATAAAAAAAAAAAGAAAACAATTAAAACCTTGGGAAAGTATAATCGTTTCAGAAAATCTTAGCTGGGATGAGTTTTCAAAAATTAATAATTATCTTTATGAGTTAGTAGGTGTAAAGCCTGTTATGACTATCTCTAGAGATTATCCATTCAATGATATCTATACCCATGTATTAGGATATGTTAGTCAACCTAATGAAGAAGATATTTTAGCAAATCAAATTATCCAAGAAAAATTTGTTCCAGGAATTAAAATTGGAAAACGTGGATTAGAAAAAACTTTAGAAAATGATTTAATCGGTGTAAACGATATTCAAAGATATGAAGTTAATGCTTATGGCAAAAGAATAAATCAACTTGAATATCAAAAAGGTAAACAAGGTTCAAAGATAAGAATTACGCTTGATACTGAAGTTCAAAAATTATCAGCTGAATTATTGGAGGACAAAGCTGGTTCTATAAGTGTAATGGATATTTATACAGGTGAAATGATTGCTATGTATTCTTCACCGTCCTACAACCCAAACTCTTTTTTATTTGGTATTAGTCAAGACGAATGGCAGCTAATAAGAAATAACCCTTTAAAACCTTTAGTTAACAAAACACTTTCAGGACTTTATTCGCCAGGATCAACAATAAAACCAATTGTTGCGCTATCAGCTTTAGAAAATGGAATAATTGATACTAAATTTAAAGTTAAATGCGAAGGTAAAATGGAATTATATGGACAAACTTTCCACTGTTGGAAAGAAAAAGGACATGGTTATGTTAGTTTAAAAAGTGCAATGAAACAATCTTGTGACACTTATTTTTATGAAGTTGCAAGAAAACTTGGTGTTGATCAATTAAAAGTTACTGCTGATAAATTTGGTTTAGGAAATAAAGTTCTAGGTGAATATTTTGAAAATGAAAAAGCAGGACAATTTCCAGATACAAAATGGAAAATAAATAATCTTGGAAAAGGCTGGGTGCTTGGTGAAACTTTAATTACTGGAATTGGTCAAGGGTATACCCAAACAACTCCTATACAACTTTGTTTAATGACAGCACAAATTGCAAACGGCGGCTATAAAATTCGACCTAAAATTTTGACAGATGACAATCAACTAACATCTGAACAAGTTAAAAAAGTAATGCAAGAGAGTAAATTAAATAATAATTATGAACCATTATATAATGACCAAAGAAATATTAATATTGTTCAAGAGACAATGTTTAGTTCAACAAATGAGTTAAGAGGAACATCGTATAAATCTCGAATAGAAGATCCTAAATATCAGTTTGCAGGAAAAACTGGAACTGCTCAGGTTAAGCGGATAAGTAAAAGAGAACGAGAACTTGATCTTAAAATTTCTCAAATACCTTATGAAGAAAGAGATCATGCTTTGTATGTTGCGTTTGGCCCATATCGAAATCCAAGATATGCAGTTAGTATCATTGTAGAACATGGTGGATCAGGTAGTTCAGCAGCTGCACCGATGGCAACAAAATTATTTAAATTAATAGTTGATCGACATCAATATAGAAAACAACTTCCAGATTATAAAGAATTTAATATTTAGATGTATCAACAATCTCGACTTAACTCTGATCTAAATTTTTTTCAAAAAATTAAAAATTTAGATTTTGTTCTATTGCTTTGTATAGTTATCTTATCTGTATTAAGTATTTTTATAATGTACTCCACTGATGGAGGTGAATTTCTTTATCATACCAAAAGTCATTCAACTAAATTAATTGTTTTTTTTACTATGATGTTGGTAATTTCTTTTTTTAATATTAAATTTTGGCATCAGTGTTCTTATTTTTTATATAGCATTATTATTTTATTATTAATCTGGGTTTCTATTTATGGAATAAAAGCCTCAGGATCACAACGTTGGATTAATTTATATTTTTTAGTTTTACAACCATCAGAATTAATGAAAATAGCAATTATCTTGTGTCTTGCAAAATATTATCACCGTTTAAACCCTAAAAAAGTAAATTCATTTGTCAGCATTACTTTTTCATTAACTTTAATTATAATTCCAATAATTTTTGTTTTAGCTCAGCCAGATTTAGGAACGTCTATATTAATCGCTTCCAGTGGACTAATAATACTATGGCTAGGGGGTGTAAAAATTAAATATTTTTTTGTTTCATTAATAACTTTTCTAATTTCATTACCTTTTATAATCACTTACTTAGAACCTTATCAAAAATTAAGAATTTTAACTTTTTTAGATCCTGATCGAGATCCTTTAGGAGCTGGTTATCAGATTATCCAATCTAAAATTGCAATTGGTTCTGGAGGACTTTCAGGTAAAGGGTTTTTACAAGGAACACAAAGTTATTTAGATTTTTTGCCAGAGAAACATACTGATTTTATTTTTACTTTGTTTTCAGAGGAGTTTGGATTTGTTGGCTCAGTTGGACTTTTGTTGTTGTATACAATCATTATTATTAGAATAATTCAAATAGGTGCAATCTCAAGAAGCAGTTTTGCAAGAATGTTTTGTTTTGGTTTTGCCTTTGCAATATTTATTTATATTACAGTAAATTTATCGATGGTGTTAGGTTTGTTGCCTATAGTTGGCTCCCCACTTCCAATAATGTCTTATGGAGGATCTTCAATGTTAGCAACCATGATTGGTTTTGGTATTGTATTGAGTGCTAAAATTCATAGCCAGCAAACTATAGCTTAAATTATTAAAATATTAATTGAGTATAATTTGCCACTACCAAATATTATTTTTTTTAACTATAAAAAGCAATCATGGATAAAAATATTAAAATTGGAATTGTAGGTGCTGGAATCCAAGGCGTATCAAATGCTTTGTTTTTACAGAAAAAAGGATTCAATGTAACTATTTTTGACAGAGATAATCCTGGTGCACAAGCTGCATCATATGGAAATGCTGGTCACTTCTCACCTTATGCTTCAGTTCCTCTTAATCGTCCCGATGTGTTAGCAGATGTTCCTGCAATGTTATTAAGTTCATCTGGACCTTTGGCTCTAAAATGGAATTATGTTCCAAAAATGATCCCATGGTTTTTGAAATTTATGATGAATTCTACCACCAAAAAAATGATGCATACTGCAAAAAATATGCATCAAATTCTAGATTTAGCATTGCCAGCCTATGATGAGTTATTTGATGAGATTGAATTAGAAGGTTTAGTTGAAAACAAAGGAATTTTATATATTTGGAATGATAAAGATCTAAAAAGTAGAGAATTAGAAATTAAAATAAGAAATGAATTAGGTGTTGAACAGCAATTAGTCAACAAATCGGAAATTCATGATCTTGAACCAAATATTAAACCTTTTTATCATGCGGGTGTTTATTATCCTTATGCAAGACATGCAAGAAATCCAAGAAAAATTCTTTTAAAACTTTTTGATTTATTTTTAAGAAAAGGTGGGAAATTTAACAAAGTAAACATAAAAAACATAAATTTCGATGAACAAAAACCTGTATTTAAAACTGAAAATCAAAGTTTTATTTTTGATAAAGTTGTAATTGCTTGTGGTGCATTTTCTAAAAAATTAACAGATAATTTAGAGGAAAGAATACCTCTTGACACTGAAAGAGGTTACCATGTTCATTTCAAAGGCTGTGATCATTTATTAAATAGGCCTGTTATCTTTTCAAATAGAGGATTTGGAATTACTCCTATGGAACAAGGTTTAAGAGTAGTGGGAACCGTAGAATTTGGAGGATTAGATAATCCTTTGTCTAAATCGAGAATAAAAAATTTAATTGATAATGCTAAATACATGCTTGGCGATTTACCTGAACATGAAGATGAATGGCTAGGATTTAGACCGTCATTACCAGATTTTCTTCCAGTAATGGGTCCGTCAAAGAACCACAAGAACGTTTTTTATTGTTTTGGTCATCATCATTTAGGTTGGACATTAGGCCCAATTTCTGGAAAGATTGTATCTGGAATGATAGCAAACGAAAATACTAATTTAGATTTAAAACCTTATAGCTCATTAAGATTTAGTTAAGTGAGCAAGAACGTTAAAGCTTACTTAATGTTGGTTTGTGCAACATTGTTTTGGGCAGGTAACTTTACAATTGGAAAATTTGCTTATTTAGAAAATATACCCCCAAATACTCTTGCATTTTTAAGATGGTGTCTTGTATGGATAATATTATGTCCTTTTACTTATAAGGAGGTATTAAAACTAAAAAATAATATTAAACAAAATTTAACATTATTTTCTATTCTAGGTATTACAAGTGTTTGTATATTCACTTCATTTACTTATAACGCTTTAAATTATACACAGATAATAAATTCATCTCTTTTTAATACTGCGATACCAGTTACTATAATTTTAGTTTGTTTTTTATTAAAAATTGAGAAAACAAATATTTTTCAATTATCTGGTTTATTAATTTCAGTATTAGGAATATTAGCTATTATAACTAGACTTGATCTCAATATTTTACTTTCTTTAAATTTTAATAAAGGAGATTTATTTATGATTGGAGCAATAATAGCTTGGGGAATTTATTCTGCTTATTTAAAAAAACAAACCTTCAATGTATCTTTGCTGGCTCTTGTTCATATAATTTGTACATTTGGGTTAATATTTCTTTTACCACTGTTTATTTTAGATGTTGCTCAGGGCAAAACTATAGTGATGAGTTCTAATCTTTTTTACATCTTAATTTATACTGCAATATTTCCAAGTATCGGCTCTTATTATTGTTGGGCTGGTGCTGTTTCAATTATTGGAGCAAATAGGGCAGGAATTTTTTTATCATTAATTCCTTTATTCAGTACAATATTTGCAATTTTATTTTTTAATGAAAAATTTTTATTTTTTCATTTAATTGGCTCTATTTTAATTATATTAGGTTTATTTTTATCAAACAAAAAAATTAAAGATGCTTAAAGTTGCAATATTAGATGATTACCAGAACGTTTCACAAGAGTTTGTGGATTTAAAAAAATTATCTGGAAAATACGAATTTAAAATTTTTAGTGAGCCATTTTTAGATGAAGCAGATGCTATTGAGCAATTATCTAATTTTGAGGCATTATTAATAATGCGCGAACGTACACCAATTACTAAAAATTTAATCGATAATCTAAATGATCTTAAATATATAATTACTAGCGGATCAAGAAATAAAGCAATTGATTTAGAAGCTGCACATAAAAGAAAAATTATAGTTTGTGGAACTGAGATTAATTTTAATCCAACTTGTGAACTTACTTGGGCATTAATTTTAGGTTTATCCAAAAATTTAAAAACTGAAATTGACAACATGTACCAAGGATACTGGCAGACAACAGTTGGTTTTGAATTACGAGGTAAGATCATTGGTTTAATTGGACTTGGAAGAGTTGGCTCTCAAGTGGCAAAAATTGCTAATGCTTTTGGAATGCAGGTAATAGCTTGGAGCGAAAATTTAGATTTGGATAAATGTAAAGAGTTTAATGTTTTACCATGTAGTAAAGAGGATTTAATTAAAACATCTGATTATATTTCAATTCATGTTCAGGGAGGTGAGCGATATAAAGATTGCATCACCATTAAAGAGTTTGATCAAATGAAGAAGACAGCTTTTTTAATTAATACTTCACGTGGCCCAATCGTAAACGAAGATGATTTGATAATAGCTTTATCTACAAATGTAATTATGGGTGCTGGAATTGATGTTTATGAAAAAGAGCCTCTGCCTGAAGGAAATAAATTAAGATTTTTACCTAATGCATTACTTACTCCACATATTGGTTATGTAACTGCAGAAAATTATAGTATTTTTTATACCCAGATGATTGAGGATCTCGAAGCATGTGTTAATGGAAAGCCTATTCGTGTTATTGAAAAATAATGGAGTTGCCAGTAGTTAATCATAAAGATTATGTTGCTAAAATTGGAGATGATCACAAATTTCCAATTAATAAATTTGGTGAACTTGCTAAATATTTAATTGATAGGAAAGTTATAAAAAAATTCTATACTCCGGTTGCTTGTTCTTTTGAGACTTTAAATAGAGCTCATTCTAAAAATTATATAAATGATATAAAAAACAAAACTTTAGACAAAAATGGAATTAAAAAAATTGGTTTTCCATTAGTTGATAGTGTGGTTCAACGATCCTTAGTTGCAACTGGAGGGACTGTTTTAGCATCAAAACTTGCATTAAATTATGGAGTTGCTTGTAACACTGCTGGTGGCAGTCATCATGCTAATTATGATGTAGGAGCTGGTTATTGTGTTTTTAATGATGTAGCGGTTGCTGCTCATTATTTATTATATAGAGGGTTTGCAAATAGAATTTTAATTGTAGATCTAGATGTTCATCAGGGAAATGGAAACTCGGAAATATTTAAAGATAATAGACATGTGTTTACTTTTAGCATGCATTCAAAAACTAATTATCCTGCAAAAAAATCAATGAGTGACTTAGATGTTGAGCTTGAAGATAATCTTGAAGATGATGCATATATTAAGACACTAAAATTTTATTTAAATGAACTTAATAGTGAAAATTTTGACTATGTTTTCTATATTGCTGGGGTTGATATTCATTTTAATGACCGTTTAGGTAAGTTAAAAATTTCAGATGAAGGAGTAAAACAAAGAGATGAATTAGTAATTGAAAATTTTTCTTCAAAAAAAATACCTATTTGTGGAGTTTTAGGTGGAGGATACAATAAAGATTTTAAAAAATTAATTGAATTGCACTCATTTCTACATCAATCTTGTGCTAAGTTAATTTAAATTATGACAAAAAAAATAAATCCCAATTTAACCGCTGAACAAAAATTAGTTTTATTTGAAGATGGAACAGAACCACCAAATACAAGTGAACTTAATCATGAAAAAAGACAAGGAAGTTTTCACTGTGCAAATTGTGGAGAAAAATTATTCGACTCAAATACAAAATATGAAAGTGGTTCAGGTTGGCCATCTTTCTATCAATCACTTCCTGATGTGTTTGAAACTAAAACTGACCATTTGTTAGGTTATGCAAGAACTGAATACCACTGCAAAAAATGTGGAGGACATCATGGACATATATTTGAAGATGGACCAGAACCAACTGGAAAAAGATATTGCAACAATGGAGTTTGCTTAGTTTTTAAGCCTAAAAGCTAAATATTTTATTATTTAAGTAAATCTTGAAGTTTATTATCTTTCTCTAAAGCTCTAACATCGTCATAGCCACCCATATGCTGATCGTCGAAAAATATTTGAGGAATGGTTCTTTTACCGTTAGCTTTTGAAATCATTTCATCCATTGCACCATCTACTGTTGCAATGTTTATTTCTTTATAATCAACATTGTTTCTAGTTAATAATCGTTTAGCCGCTTCACAATAATTACAAAGTGGTCCTGTATAAATAGTAACTGATTTCATATCTTATAAATAATCATTCTTTTTAATTTTACTAGTAATTTCTTTTCTAGAATATTCAAATTTTTTTCTGTGTTTAATACTTTTTTGATTAACTCTTTTTCTCCATAATCTAAACGAAGTAGGTTTTACAGATCTTCGCATAATTTTAATTACTTCAGATTCAGTCTTTCCAGTCTTTTTTTCTATTTCCTCAAAAGTGATCCGATCAGCCCAAGCAGCCCAAATAACCCAATCTGGGTCATTAACCTCTGGCTCTGGATTTTTTACTCTAGTTATGGGGGTGTGACCTTTTTTTTTCATAATTCCTTTATATTTGAAAAAAAAGATTAATGCATTTTTTTTAGCAAATGATATTATATGTCCCGATAGTCCATCTTAGCCATCTTTAGCTCCCGGTTTTTTTGGACTATCTTCCTTAAGATGTATCCTCTAAATTATTTTTTATTTTTACAAATAATTTTATTTTTATTTATAACACCAGGTACACCTAGAATTGTAATAATTTCATATTCAATGAATTATGGTGTTCAAAAATGTATTTGGACTGCTTTAGGAGATGTTACTGCAAATTTTATACAAGCAGCCTTAGTAATTTTTGTAATAGGATCTTTTTTTTCAGATAATCCAAATTTTTTAAATATTTTTAAGTGGGTTGGAGTAACTTATATTTTGTATCTTGCATATGATCTTTATAAATCAAAGCCAAAAGATATAAGTTCAGACAACATAACATCAAAAAGTATATTTTCTTTTTTTAGAGATGGTTTTTTAGTTGCAGGCACAAGTCCAAAAGCTTGGATGTTTTTTCCATTAATATTTCCTCAGTTTATTGACTTTAATTCAAATTATATTGTTCAATTCTTTATTTTAATTACAACTTATGTAGTTTTAGATTTTTTATCTTTGATTGCTTATGCAGTGCTTGCAAGAAAACTTATTGTTTGGATTAAAGCCAACCCTAAAGTTATAAATACAATTTCAGCGTGCGTTTTAGTTATCATTGCTGGAATAATTGTTATTACACAACAATATTAACTTATGTAGTTGGCACTTATTGCCCCTTGCAATGAGGTAAATTTCTTTATTTAATTGGTCATTAATTAATTAATAACGAGAGGAAATAAAATGAAATTAAATAAAATTATATTAAGTTTTGTTTCTGCATTAGCAATTATATTATCTTCATCAGTTACATCTTTTGCAAAAGTTGTAGGTGACAAGATAGTTTTAGGATCTGCTATTTCATTAACTGGTAAATACTCTTCTAATGGTGTTCATACTCAAAACGGTTATAACATGGCCGTTGATAGAATTAACAGCATGGGTGGTATTAAAGTTGGTGGAAAAACTTACAAGTTTGAAATCATTTATTATGATGATGAGTCAAACCCTAAGAGAGCAGCGCAACTTGCAGAAAGATTAATCAAACAAGACGGCGTTGAGTATATGCTTGGCCCATACAGTTCAGGACTAACAAAAGCAATAGCTCCTGTAACAGAAAAATATGGTGTACCAATGGTTGAAGCTAATGGTGCTTCAAGATCTTTGTTTACAAAAGGTTATAAATATCTTTTTGCAGTACTTGCACCAGCGAACTTATATCTTGATGTTGCTATAGATCTAGCAGTTGAGAAAAATAATGGAAAACCAGTATCTGTAGCAATGGCATTTGAACAAGATGCATTTTCTCAAGATGTTAGATTGGGTGTTTTAGATGCAATCAAAAGAACTGGATCTAAAAAAGTAATTGATGACAAGCTACCAAAAGAACTAAATGATATGGCAGCAACTTTAGCAAAAGTTAAAGCCGTAAAACCAGATGTTCTTGTAGTGTCTGGTCATACAAAAGGTGCTTTAACAGCTATCAGACAGATTGCTGAAATGAAAGTTGATGTACCAATGCTTGCAATGACACATTGTGATGCTGCGAAATTATCAAAACAACATGGTAGAAATTCTCAGTATGCATTATGTGCTTCACAATGGCATAAAACACTTACATATAAGGATGACTTTTTTAAAGACGGCATGACCTATGATGCTGACTTCACTAAAGAGTTTGGTTATGCACCTCCTTATCAAGCAGCTGAGTCTTCAGCGGCTTTATTGGTTTTTAAAGATGCATTTGAAAGAGCAAACTCTTTTGACAAAGTCAAAGTAAGAGACGCACTTGCTGATACTAATATGCAAACTTTTTATGGAAATATAAAATTTGCAGAAGGTGGTCAGAATGTTGATAAACCAATGGTGTTATTCCAAGTTATGTGTGATGGGGATAAATGTGAAAACAAAGTTGTAGCTCCTACTAAATGGGCATCAGCTGAGTTGATACATCCAATTCCTTCTTGGTCAAAAAGATAATATCTAAAAAACTTAAAATGCTCCCTGGTATTAGGGGGCATTTTTATATAGAAAGTTTCAATACAAAATTATGGATCTACTTATATTTCAAGTACCAATATTAATGGTTCAAGCATCATTAGATGGAATATTGCTTGGAATTTTATTTGCACTTATTGCTTATGGTATGGCTCTTCAATGGGGAGTAATGAATATAATTAATATTGCACAAGGAGATTTAGTAATTCTAGGTGGGTATATTACCTATTTTATGTATCTATCAGGGATACACCCAGCTTTAGGTGTAATAGTTGCACCCGTTATAATGTATTTTGTTGGTGTTGGTCTCTATAAATTAGTCATTAACAAAGTTGTCGATAGAGACCTGTTTATCTCAATACTTGCAACATTTGGCATAAGTATACTGTTTATGCAGTTAATGAACTTTGCATTTGGTGCAGACGTAGTGCTTGCAAACTCAGAGTTTGGTACAACAATGTTGTTTAATAATTCAGTAACATTGCCTAATTCAAAAATATTTTCAGCCATTATTAGTATTATTTTTGCAATTGGTCTTGTTATTTACATGAAAAAATCAAAATTAGGTCGTGCAATTAGAGCAACAGCTCAAAATGCTAGAGCTGCAAAAATATTAGGCGTTGATACAGAAAAAGTTTATGCAGCTACATTTGGAATTAATGCAGCGCTTTGTGGTGTAGCAGGTGCATTAGTTGCTATTACATTTACAATTCATCCGTATATGGGATTACCGTACACAATAAGATCTTTTATGATTGTTATTATTGCAGGACTTGGAAATTTACCTGGTGTTGCAGTTTCGGGTATGGGTCTTGGAGTATTTGAAGAATTTGCAGATTATATTCTTGGAACAGAATTTAGAATTGGCTCTGTTTTTATGTTGTTAGTTTTAATTTTAGTTTATCGAAGATTTAAACTTTCTAGAAAAAGAGAATATTTAAAATGAAAAATAATAATATTATTTTATACGCTGCAATATTAATTTTTGGAGTAGTTGCACCATTTTTACTACCAGCTTTTAAAGTTCAGTTATCAATTTTGTGTATTCTAATTGTTTTAGCTTTGACTTGGAATATTCAAGGTGGTGAAATGGGCTATAACACTTTTGGAAATATTCTATTTTATGGTCTAGGAATGTATCTCTGTGCTTCTGTTCAAGTAGGTATGTTTTTTCCTTTAGCAGAATGGACAGAAAGTGGAGGTGAAAAAACTTTTGTTCATACACCTATTCAATTTTTCCAAGGTATGGCGGTCGGACTTTTAGTGGCAGCTATAGTTCCAACAATTGTTGCAGGTCTAATTGGTTATGCAATTCTAGGATTGAGAGGACATTATTTTGCAATCTGTACATTAGGCTTAGGAGTGGCTGCAGGAGAAATTTCTGGTGGAATAGAAATTATTGGAGCTGGTCAAGGATTTACAACTCCTCCTTTTCCTAAAGTTGGAGATCTCGAAGCAAGGGGAGAATTTTTTTATTTTTTAAGTTTCATAGTCTTAGTACTGACTTTTATAACTGTTAAATCAATTTACTCTACTCGATTTAAATTAATTCTAAATGCTATTAGAGATAATGAGGACAAAGCTGAAGCAATGGGAATTGAAACTATGAAGTATAAAATCATTGGTTGGATGATATCAGCTTTCTTTTGTGGTTTAGCTGGAGGGATTATGGGAGGATTAGTTGGATATATCGATTCAACTGATGTTGCATTTGATGGAAGAGAGATGGGTGTGTTCATGGTTTTGATGGCAATTTTAGGTGGTAAAGGAACTTTATGGGGACCAGTTATTGGAGCAACTATATTTCATATTTTTAAAGAAGGTTTTTGGACCTTCTTCTTAGGTTGGCAGTACGTAGCTCTTGGGGTTTTAATTGTTGTGATAGTAATTTATTTCCCAGAGGGAATAATGGGCTGGTTAAGAGAAAAATACCCTGAAAGATTTGGTGAAGTTGTAGATGAAGCTGATCGAAAAGCACAGGTAGAACTTAAATGAGTATTTTAGAAGTTAGTAATGTAAGTAAATCATTTGGTGGCGTTAAAGCTAATGTAGATATTTCAATGAATGTTGAAAAAGGAAAGATTGTAGGTCTAATTGGACCTAATGGATCAGGCAAAACAACTTTATTCAACTCTATTGTTGGAACTTATCCAATCGATAATGGTTCTATTAAATTTAATGGTAAGGAAGTGTCTGAGTTACCAGTTCCAGTTATTGCAAAACTAGGCTTATTAAGAACTTTTCAGCAAACTCGAATTTATGGAAAACTAAACTGTGTAGAGAATATGCTTATCAGTCATAAAGACAGTGATGCAAATATAATGACTATCTTTTCAAAAATTCCAAAAAATCTTACTGAAAGAGCAGAAAATTTATTAAATTTTGTTGGCTTATTCCAAAAAAGAAAGTTGAGAGCTGGAGACTTATCATTTGGACAGCAAAAATTACTAGAACTTGCTATGGCATTAATGAATGAACCAGAAATGTTGTTATTAGATGAACCAACTGCAGGAATTAACCCAACATTGATTAATGGAATTATAGATAGATTGATTAAAGTAAACCAAGATTTTGGAATAACTCTTTTAGTAATTGAACATAATATGAGAGTTATCATGCAATTAGCAGAAGATATTTTTTGTTTGGCTCATGGTAAAATGTTAGCTTATGGATCTCCAGATGAAATTAAAAATGATAAACGCGTGATTGATGCGTATTTAGGAGCACAATAATGTCAAATCAATATGAAGTTTTAGGAAAAGCTCCAACAGCTGATGATTTAAAAAAATTATCACCAGAAGAAATACATTTAACGATTAAAGGTTTAAATGCAGGTTATGGTAAAATGGAAATTTTGCATAATTTTGATTTGTTTGTTAATAAAGCTCAGTCTCTATGTTTGATTGGACCAAACGGTGCAGGTAAATCGACAATACTTCATTCAATATATGGATTTACAAATATATTTTCAGGACAAATAGAAATTGAAGGAAAAGAAATTACAAATTTATCACCTGCTGAAAAATTAAAATCTGTTGGTATAGCGTATATCCTTCAAGACAACTCAGTTTTTCCTGACATGACTGTAGAAGAGAATTTATTAATGGGTGGATATATAAAAGATAAAACTGATGAGTCTTACGAAGAAGCAGAAAAAATTTTTGAAAAATATGAAAGATTAAGAAATAGAAGAAATCAACCTGCGAAAGTTTTATCTGGTGGAGAGCGAAGATTGTTAGAAATATCAAGAGCTCTTGTTATGAAGCCATCAGTATTATTGGTTGATGAACCTTCAATTGGATTAGAACCAAGATATATAGATATGGTTTTTGAAATCTTAAAAGATCTTCAGTATAACGAAAAAAAAACAATTATACTTGTTGAGCAAAATGCAAAAAAAGGTTTAGAGTTTGCAGATATTGGTTATGTTTTAGTTTCAGGTCAAACAGCAATTGCTGGTAAAGGGGATGATTTATTAAATAATCCTGATGTTGGCAGACTATTCCTTGGTGGTTAATGATTAATAAAGATTTTTTCTTTAAGGGATTTAAATCTATTTTAGCTCCTGATAGTCCGGCCATAGCACTTGGTTGTTGTTTTATCGCAATCGGAGCACTTCTCAAAAACTTAGGATTTAATATTCAAGAAAGCATATTTTCTACAATGCTAACATATGCTTTGCCCGGCTCATTAGTAATGGCAGAGTCATTATTAGTTGGAGCATCTTTGCTAAATATATTTTTAGCAGTTTGGTTTGTAAATGCTCGGTTATATCCAATGACAGTCTCTTTATTCCCGCTAATGATGCACAAAAATCAACCAAGATGGAAATATTATTTCTCATGTCATTTTATAGCAGTGTCAGCATGGCTAATAATGAAAAGTAATTACAAGAATATTGAAAAGAAACATAGAATTGACTTTTGGATTGGTATTGGTTCAGCAACATGGACTACAGCAGTAATTGGTACAATAATTGGATTTTATGCATCTGATTATTTAGATAAAAATATGATGATGGGTTTAGCAATTTTAAACCCAATTTATTTTTTGTGTATGATGGTTGGAGCAATGAAAACTATTCAAATTGCATCAGCAGTAATATTAGGTTTAACGTTGGGACCAATATTTTATTTTTTATCTCCCGAGTGGTCAATTTTACTTGGAGGATTTGTTGGTGGAACTATTGCTTACTTTATAGGAGAGCTAAATGTCAGTTAGTGTAGTATTTGCAATTTTAGTAACATCATTAGCCACTTTTTCTTCTAGATTTTTGGGAGTAGTTTCCTCAGAAGGAATAAAAGAAACTTCAAAATTATTTAAATGGTTTAATTGTTTAGCTTATTCAACTTTAGCAGCGTTAATTGCTCGAACAATTATTTTTCCTGTGGGCGTATTATCTGATGCAAGCTATTTAAATAGAGCAACAGTAGTATTATTTTGCTTAATTATATTCTTTATATCTAAAAGAAATTTCGTTTATCCAACAGTTATTTCTGCTATAATGATGGCAATACTGAGTGAGTATTTATAATGAAAAATATTTCTGGTTTAGTAATTTCAGAACACAATAAATCGAAAAGAATAATTAATATAGAAATAGAAGATGATATTATTAATAAATTAATATTTCCTTTCAATAAATTTGATTTGACTGCATTAGAACTTAAACCCTTTACTAGATTTACAATTGCAAAAAGTTTAGATGATTTAACAGAAAATAAACTTAGTAAATTAATGAACTCAATAATAAGAGATAGATTTACGGGATGTTTTGTAATAGGTCCAAAAAATATTTCTTCAAATATAAACGATGAATTTTTAGTAAAACTCTCTACAGCTATTGCACATTTAATTGGTATTCCTAATCATGACAGTATGGCAGGAAAATATTATGCAAGATTTGTTGTTAAACATGAAGATAGTAGTGACTCGTATTTAAGAAAAGCCTATAGAAATATGGATTTACATACAGATGGAACTTATGTCAAAGAAGTTACTGATTGGTTATTAATGACTAAAATTGATGAGCAGAATGTAGAAGGTGGAGAAACTGCAATGTTACACCTTGATGATTGGGAACATTGTGATGATTTATATAATGATCCAATAGGCAAACAAAATTTTACATGGGGATCTCCAAAAAGTAAAAATATAGATTATAAAGTTGAACATCCCATTTTTTCTTCTGATGAAAATGGTAAACCTAAAATTTCCTATATTGACCAATTTCCTGAGCCTAAGAATATGGAACAAGGTAACTTTTTGCAGAGACTATCCGATGCTTTAGAGGAAAGTAAAAACAAGACCATTACAAAACTACCAATTGGGTCTTCAATAATCGCTAATAATTATTTTTGGCTTCATGGAAGACAACCATTTATTGAAAATAAAAATTTATTAAGAGAATTACTTAGAATTAGAGGCAAATTTCCTATAAATTTTAATTAAAATTAGTAAATTTAAGAGTGTTGTATTTTTGCAATAGTTTGAATAAATGATGTAAATATGCTATTTTTTTACTAATTAATTGGCAAAACATGTTATTAACGCCCATTAACTTATATATAAGGATTCGAATATGAAAAAAATAAACACAATATTAGCTGCATTAAGTGCTTTGTTGATGTTAACGGTGACTAGCGCAAATTCAATAGAAATTAGTGCTGGTGTATCTGCTAACGGAATGGCTGCTTATGCAAATGCTAAAGAGACACTTAAAGGTGATGGAGCTGGAACAGGTGGGCAAACTGGAAGAACTACAAATGAAGAAGCCGTGTTACCTACTTCTTTCGCTTCAATATTTGCTGAAATTTCAAGTGATGAAGCAATGGGATTAGGAATAGGAATTTCTTATGCTCCAGAAGTTGCTGAACTAAATAAAGAAACTAGAGTAATTCAAGCATCAGCTACCGGTGACACAGGAACTCAAATCATAGATGGTAAAATAAATGATTTACTGAGCCTGTATCTTACTTTACCAGTAGGTGATTCAGGTGCTTATGCTAAAGCAGGCTACATTCAAGCTACTTTAGTTACTGAAGAAAATCTTGCTACAGGATCAAAATATGAAAACGTTGATCTAACAGGTATGCAAATCGGTGGTGGTTATGAAGGATCACTTGGTGATATGGCTTTCTGGAGAGCAGAAGGTACTTACCAAATTTGGGACGATATAAGCGCAACTGGATCTGAGCCGAATGAAGCAGGTGATGATAGTACTAAAAACAAAATTGAAGCTGAAATAGGTTCTGTAATGGGAACTTTATCAGTGGGTATGAAGTTTTAGGTATTATTTACTTATTAACAAATTTAAAAAACCCCCTCTTGCAGGGGGTTTTTTTTTATCTAAAATTAACTAATTAAGATTTAAAATATCATATAGTTAAAGTTATGAATTTAGGATTTATTGGAACAGGTACAATTGCATTATCAGTAATTACAGGAATTTTTAAATCAAAAATATTGGTTAAAAAAATTTATATTTCAAAAAGAAATAAGAAGAACTCTCAAAAATTAAAAAAAAAATATAATAAAGTTTTTGTTGCAAAAAATAATCAGGAAATTGTAGATAAATGTGATTGGATTTTTTTATCAGTTACCCCAACTGTTGGAAATAAGATTATTCAAGAATTAAAATTTAAATCTAGCCAAACTGTAATTAGTTTTATTTCAACTATTACATTGCCTCAGTTAAAAAAAGCCATAAAAGTAAAGGCAAAAATACTTAGAGCCATACCTTTGCCACCAATTTCATTAAAAAAAGGGCCAGTTCCTATTTGCCCCCCTGATAAAAAAGTAAAAACTTTTTTTGATAAGATTGGAACAACAGTCGAAATTAAAAATGAAAAACTATCTATTAATTTTTGGTCTACATCAGGAATGATGGCTCCATTCTATCAGCTATTAAGTACTATGACAGATTGGCTAGTAAAAAAAGGAGTTAAAAGAGATAATGCCCAAAAATATATAACATCATTATTCCTAGCTTTATCACAAGATGCAGTAGTAAATTCAAAGAAGGATCTAAAATATTTAGTAAAAGACTCTCAAACACCTAAAGGTCTTAATGAGCAAGGCGTGAAAGAACTTAATAAAGCCGGTTTTTATAAATCGCTGGAGCAAACATTAAACAGTATTCACAAAAGACTAAGTAAATAAATAGCATGTCAGAAAATATTTTAGAAATTAATAATCTATCTAAATATTTTGGGGGTTTGGCTGCTGTTTCTGATTGCTCTTTAAAAGTTAAAAAAGGAACCATAACAGGAATTATTGGTCCCAATGGGTCTGGCAAAACTACGCTGTTTAATTTGATTGCTGGTAATTTAAAATCATCTAGTGGAAAAGTTACTTTTGACCAAGAGAACATTACCGATATTCCTTCATATGAATTATTTTCGAAAGGATTATTAAGAACTTTTCAAATTGCTCATGAATTTTCAAATTTATCTGTATTAGAAAATTTAATGATGGTTCCTGGAAATCAATCTGGAGAAAAGTTAATGACTGCATTACTAAAACCAAAAATGGTTGCTGAAGAAGAAACTATTGTAAAAGAAAAAGCAAAAGAAGTAGTTGATTTTCTAAATCTAGGTCATTTAAAAAATGAACTTGCAGGTAATCTATCTGGTGGACAAAAAAAACTTTTAGAGCTTGGAAGAACCATGATGGTTGATGCTAAACTAGTTTTACTGGATGAAGTAGGTGCTGGTGTAAATCGAACTTTACTTAAAGATCTTGGAACAGCTATCGAAAAACTTAATAAAGAAAAAGGTTATACATTTTGTATGATTGAGCATGATATGGATTTTATTGGCAGATTATGTGATCCAGTAATAGTAATGTCAGAAGGTTCAGTTCTATTTGAAGGAACAGTTGAAGATGCAAAAAAAGATGAGAAAGTGATAGAAAGTTATTTGGGTAGAGGATCTAAACTTAAGGATCGAAATTAATGGCTTACTTTGAAGGAAATGTAATGACAGGTGGCTATGGTAATGGACCTGATATCATTAATTCTTGTACTGTTAATGTCAATAAAGGAGAAATAGTTTCAATTCTTGGACCAAATGGTGCTGGTAAATCAACAGCTATGAAAGCAATGCTTGGTTTATTAAAGTTAAAATCTGGATCAGTCATAATTGATGGCAAAGATATTTCAAAACTATCCCCACAAGACAGGGTTAAAGAAGGTATTTCTTTTGTTCCTCAAAATAAAAATGTTTTTGCAGGAATGACGGTTGAAGAAAATTTAGAAATGGGTGCTTTTCTTATTGATGATGAAATTAACAATACTATAGAAGAAATTTATAATTTATTTCCGATTCTTAAAGAAAAACGAAGTCAATTAGTTGGTGAATTATCAGGTGGGCAAAGACAGCAAGTAGCACTTGGCAGAGCTTTAATGATTAAACCTACAGTTTTAATGTTGGATGAACCAACAGCTGGAGTTTCCCCAATTGTAATGGACGAATTATTTGACCACATAGTAAAAGTTAAAAGAACAAATGTTGCAATTTTAATGGTCGAACAAAATGCTAAACAAGCTCTTAATATTTCTGATAGAGGATATGTTTTGGTTACTGGAGAAAATAAGTATTCAGGAACTGGCAATGAATTATTAAATGATCCAAGAGTAAGAAGCTCTTTTTTAGGAGGATAATATGGATTTTTTAAATGCTATAATTCTTTTATTAAACTATATTTTTATACCCGCATTAACTTATGGCTCTCAACTAGCACTTGGCGCCATCTTTGTTACTTTAATTTATGGAATTTTAAGATTTGCTAACTTTGCAACTGGAGACATGATGTCTTTTGGAACAATGGTTACAATTTTGTTTACCTGGTACTTTCAGTCAATTGGCATTTCACTTGGTGTGTTGCCAACTGCATTAATAGCTATTCCATTTGCAATTTTATTTATGATTATTTACATGCTCTTTATAGATAAGTTTGTATTTAAGTATTATAGAGTGAGCAAAAGCCCTCCAGTTCAGCTAGCAATGGTTAGTATTGGAGTAATGTTTGTTACTCAAGCAGTTGTGAGAATTATAATTGGCCCATCTGATAGAAGATTTTTTGATGGCGAAAAATTTATTATCAAAGCTCGTGAATTCAAAGAAATGACAGGACTTAACGAAGGTCTTGCATTGAAGTCCACTCAAGTACTAACTATATTTGTTACAATTATATTAGTTTCTCTTTTATTTTGGTTTCTTAATAAAACTAAAACTGGAAAAAGTATGAAAGCTTATTCTGATAATGAGGATTTAGCATTATTATCAGGAATAGATCCCAAAAGAATTGTAATGATTACCTGGATAATTGCTGGAATTTTAGCAACTATTGGGGGCGCTTTATATGGCTTGGATAAAAGCTTTAAACCTTTTACTTATTTTAACAATATGCTTCCTATATTTGCTGCAGCAATCGTTGGAGGAATAGGTAATCCATTTGGAGCTTTTTTAGGGGGATATGTTATCGCGTTTTCTGAAATATTTTTAACTTACGCTTACAAAAAATTCTTTATGTATGTTTTGCCAGAAAGTATGGAGCCTGACAGTTTAGTTCAACTTTTATCAACAGATTATAAATTTGCAGTTTCATTTTCCATATTGGTCATCGTGTTGCTATACAGACCATCAGGAATATTTAAAGGTAAAGTATTGTGAGAAAGAATTTAAACGTAATAGTAGCCTACAGTATAATGATGGGTTTAATTATTTTAGTAGGAATTTTTCAATCTTGGAATGTAGCATTATCAATATTTAATCTTTGTTTGATTTCTGCAGTAATGACTATGGGCGCAAATATTCAGTGGGGCTATGCTGGTCTAATTAATTTTGGAATTATGGGATATGCAGCACTTGGGGGCTTAGCAGCTGTTTTAATTTCTGTTGATCCAGTTCAAGAAGCATGGCGTGCTGGAGGTTTTGATATTTTGATGTGTTTATGGCTGATTATTGTAATGGTATTAGCTATTAGATTTATTCTAAAAAATTTTGAAAAATCTAAATTCAGAACTTATGGAATAGCAGCAATTATAGTTGCTGGTATTATAATTATTAGAATAACAGCAGAGCCTGGAATTGAAGCAATAGAAAGTGTTAATCCAGCTAAAACAGGATTTTTAGGTGGTTTTGGATTGCCAATTATATTTTCTTGGATTATAGGAGCATTTTTTGCAGGTGGATTAGCTTTTATAGTTGGAAAAGTTGCACTGGGTTTAAGAGCTGATTATCTGGCAATTGCAACTTTGCTAATTTCTGAAATTGTAATTGCAATAATAAAACATGAGGACTGGTTAACAAGAGGAGTTAAAAACGTAATAGGTTTAAAAAGACCAGCACCTTATGAGGTCGACCTTCAAACAACCGAATGGTTTATTAATTTAGTTGAAAAACTTAACTCAGGGAAATTAGCTTTAATCTCTAATCTAGCTGATCGTCAGGTAGTATTAAATCAAATGGTAATAGAAGGTTCGTCTATTTTTGTTAAGCTTTGTTACTCAGGATTATTTTTGGTTGTTGTTATTATACTTTTAATTCTAACACAGAAGGCACTTTATTCTCCATGGGGGAGAATGATGAGAGCCATAAGAGATAATGAAGAAGCAGCAAATGCAATGGGAAAAAATGTTGTTAAACAACATCTATTAATATTTATACTTGGATCTGCAATAGTTGGAATAGCTGGAGCAATGTTAGTTACACAAGATGGATTATTTACACCAGGAAGTTATAGGCCGATGAGATATACATTTTTGATTTGGGTGATGGTTATTGTTGGTGGAAGTGGAAATAACTTTGGGGCAATTCTTGGAGGATTTGTAGTTTGGTTTCTATGGATTGAAGCCGCACCTATAGCATTATTTTTGATTAACTTTTTTACAGCAGGTATGTCAGATACACATGCGTTAAAAATCCACTTAATTGAGAGCGTTCCTTACTTTAGATATCTAATGATGGGTCTAGGACTATTGTTAATAATGAGATATCGACCTAAGGGTATACTTCCAGAAAAAATAGAAATAAAATAGCTGTTTATGAAATATATTATTTTAGGTGCTGCAATTGCTTGGGCCATGTACATGTCTGATAAATATATCTTTTAATTAATTTCAGTCTTTTACAATTATTTTTTTATAATTTTAAACATTAATTACATGACTCTTTTAAATTATTTTGATTTTACTTTATCTCAATTCTTAATAATTTTATTTACTGTATTTATTGCATCAATAATAAGGGGATTTAATGGCTTTGGATTTTCAGCAACATGCATGTCTATAATTTCATTTATATTACCTGTTATTGAAATTGTTCCAATAATATTAATTTTAGAAGTTATGGTAAGTATTTTTATGTTTCCATATATTTGGAACAATATAGATTGGAAATTTGTTTTTCAAATATTAATAGGAATTTCAATTGGGTCACCTATAGGTCTTTATTTGTTAAGATTTTTATCTCCTGATATTACACATCTGTCAATTTGTGGGATCATTATTTTTTTTGTAATTTTACAATTAAGAGGATATTCAAATAAAAGAATAAACACTTTACCTGTTAAATTTTTGGCAGGTGGAGTTTCAGGTATAATCAATGGTCTTGGAACTTTAGGTGGTATGCCTATATCTCTTTTTTTATTAATCACAAAAGTGAAACCAATAGTTATAAGAGGCTCACTAGCTGCAATATTCTTTATAGCAGATGCTTATGTTTTGAATTTAAGTTTTTATGTTGGAATTGTAGAACCGGTTGTTTTTTATAGATCACTTCCATTAATATTAGTTTTACCAATAGGCATATTTATTGGTAATAAGTTTTTTGTTAAGAGTAGAGAAGAAACTTATAGAAAATTTGTCTTTTATTTTCTTATACTGATTTCGATTTTTGGAATTACAAAAGTTTTAATTAACCTTTAATAAAAAAACCCCAGTAATCAAAATTACCGGGGTTTTTAATGAGATAAAAATTATCTTTGTTTTTTAGTCTTAAATTTTCCACCTTTAATTTCTTGTTCTAAGAAAGAACCTTCAGCTTCACCAACTTCAGTAAAAGTTACTCCGGTTGCACCTTCGTAATTTATCTTTTTACCTTTAGCTAGTAAATCCAATCCTTTTTTAAGCTGACCTGGATAAATTTTAGTTCCTGGAGCATTAGCAACATCCATTACATTTTTTGCAATTGATGCTCTGTCAGCAGAGTTTCCTGCTTGCATTGCTAAAACTATCAAAGCTGCAGCGTCATAAGACTCACCCGTGTAAGGCCCTGAAGAGTCAATACCACCAGCTTTTGCTACATCAGCAAATACACCAGCACCTTTTCCAGTTGAACCAGGCATTGAACCAAAAGATTTGCTTAAATCTTTTCCAAATGCATCGACAAGAGATTGACCAATCATACCATCTGATAAAATAAATTTATCAAATGCACCAGAGTCTAAAGAAGCTTGAATAATTCCTTTTCCTCCTTGGTCAAGATAACCAATTACAGCTACTGCATCACCGCCTGCTGAAGCAAGAGTTGCAACTTCTGATGAGTAATCTGCTTTACCATCTTCATGAGCAGTTACAGTAGTTACTTTAATACCATGACCTTCAACTGCTGCTTTATAAACATCAGCCAAACCTTTTCCATAGTCATTGTTTGTGTAAGTGATTGCTACACTTTTTACTTTTCTATCTTTAGTAATATCAGCTAAGATTTGACCACCTCTAGCATCTGATGGAGCAGTTCTGAAGAAATATCCATTATCATCTAGAGTTGTTAATCCTGGAGAAGTTGCGGATGGTGAAATCATTACTACACCATTTGGTACAGCAACATTTGATGCAATAGCACCAGTTACACCTGAACAGTCAGCACCCATAATAGCTGCTACACCTTGTGAGATAACACCTTCAGCTGCGGCAGTTGCTGCTGCTGAGTCAACACAAGTTGAGTCTGCTCTTACTACTTCAATTTTTTTTCCACCTAATAGTGAACCTGAGTCTGAAGCTTCTTTAAAAGCAAGTTCAGCAGATGCAGCCATAGCTGGTGTTAGAGATTCAATAGGACCAGTAAATCCTAGGATGATTCCCATCTTAATCGCGTGTCCGTCTGCCATTACATTAGTTCCAAAACTTGAAACAAACATAAATGCAGCAATAAATAGTTTTTTCATTATCTTCCTCTTTAATTGTTAACAATTTATAAAAACTAATTAAATTACGAATATTGGTATTTTACAATGGTTAAATTATCTTGTTTTATGAAGTAAAAATACCGAAGTTAAGACGATTATACTTCCAATAAGAAAAAGGAGCGTGGGTATTTCTCCAAAGATTAAAAAGGATAATCCAATCCCAAAAATAGGGAATAATGAATAGGATGGAAAAATTTGACCTACTGTATAAAATTTATAAAGATAAAACATTAATAAGTGAGCACCTAGAGAAACAATAATAGCTTGATAAGATATATATGCCCAAGTGTTATTGCTAATTGATTTGATGTTTAAAACTGTATCACCCTCTACAAAATAAGATAAAATTAATAAAATAATAAATCCAAATAAACCAGTAAAAGCATTAGTTAGACTAACATCTAAACTTTTTAATTGTCTTGAATAAACTTGAGCTAAGCCAAAAAATAGAGCCATTAACCCAGCATAGAATAATCCTATAAAATTATTAGCTAACTCAGGATCAAAAAATATTATTACTATTCCAAAAAATGCACAAAAAACCAAAACCCATTTTTTTTGAGATATTTTTTCACCTAACATTAAACCGCTCAACAAAACACCAAAAGGTATTGCTAATTGAGAGCCAACAATAACAGGAGATATAATTGAAGAATGATAAAGAGATAAGGTCATAAATACATATACCAAAACTCCCATTGAAATTGAAAAAGCTATAAGAGATGGAAGATATTTTTTACTAGGTATTTTAAAACGCCAGAAAGGAATTAATATAATTAATACAATCCCCATTCTTAATGATGCCATAAGAATAGGAGGGACAGAGTCGTTCAATGCCAACTTAGTAATAGGAAAAGCACTCCCATATGCAAAAGCAATAAATAATAAAATTAATAAATGTTTTAAAGGCAATCTATTATCTTATTGAAAAAGGATCTAATGAAGGTTCATCGGAGGTATAAAACCAAGTTGTTTTAACTCTCGTGTAATCTTTAATTGAGTCTATACCTGCTTCTTTTCCATAACCACTATCTTTCATTCCTCCAAATGGAGCTGAGGGAGAAATTAATCTATAAGTGTTTACAAAAGTTATTCCTGCTCTTATTGCTTTAGAAACTCTCATTCCTCTTGAAAGGTTACTGGTATAAACACCTGAGGATAATCCATATTGATTATCATTCATTTTATCGATTACTTCTTCTTCTGTATTAAATTTCATAACTGATAAAACAGGCCCAAATAACTCATTTTCTGCAACAGGTAAATTGTGATTGTCACATTCAATAATTGTTGGAGGAAAGTAATATCCTTTATTAGAAAAAGAGTCTCTTTTTCCACCACATTTAATTTTTCCACCTTGGTCAATTGTATCTTTTATATTTTTTTCAATAGTTTCTAATTGTTTAAAACTACTTAACGGTCCCATTTCAGTTTCTGGATCCATGGGTGTTCCAATTTTAATTTTAGATGCTCGATTAGATAGTTTGTTTAGAAATTCATCATAAATTCCCTTTTGAATATATAATCTTGATCCTGCTATACAGCTTTGACCGCTTGCACCAAATATTCCAGCAACAATTCCATTAATTGCATTTTCTTGCTCTGCATCATCAAACACTGCTACTGGACTTTTTCCACCTAATTCTAGACTTACTTCAGATAAATTATCTGCAGAATTTCTAATAATATGCCTTGCAGTTTCCGGACCACCTGTAAAAGCAATTTTTTCAACTAAATCATGTGTTGTTAATGTTTTTCCACATGGATCACCAAAGCCAGTGATAACATTTACCACTCCTTTAGGGAGGCCAGTTTTTTCAATAAGTTTTGCAAATTCAAACATAACCGCCGGAGCAAGTTCTGAAGATTTAATAACTACAGTATTACCCATTGCTAGAGCAGGAGCCAACTTTGTTGCAGTTAAAAACATTTGTGAATTCCATGGAATGATTGCTGCAATTACACCAATTGGAATTCTAGTTGTTATTGCTTGAATATTTGGCTTATCAATTGGAAGCACTGTTCCTTCAACTTTATCAGCAAGGCCTGCGTAATAATCATAATAGTCAGCAATATAAATTGCTTGTTTTTTAGTTTCTCTAATAATTTTACCTGTATCGATAGTTTCTATCTCACCTAACATTTCAGCATTGTCTCTTAACTGCTGTCCAATCATTCTTAAAAACTTTGCTCTTTCTTTAGGAAGTAATTTCGGCCAATCACCCTCAAATGCTTTTTGTGCAGCATTAACGGCGTTGTTTACATCTTTAGCACTTGCCTCAGGTACAACTGCCCAAGGTTCATTATTTTCTGGGTTTAAAGTTTCAAAAGTTTTTTTACTTTCAGAGTCAACCCACTCTCCATTAATGAACATTTTGTACTGTTTTAGTTTACTCATATTTCTCTATAAAATTTTTAATTGTTAAATTTACCTCATCTGCACATTCAATACCACAAAGATGTTTGCCACCTTTGATAATTTTTAATTCACTATCCTTAATTATACTGTTTAACTGCTGTGACATTTCAATTGTAGAACCAACATCATGCTCTCCAGTCATTACTAAGGTTTTGGTTTGAATTTTTTTAAAGTCTTCATCATTTTTATGTTTAACAAATAACTCATAAACTCTTAAAAAATTAGCCATATTATTTCCAGATAAAATTGAACTAATTTTTTCATAAGTATCAGGGTTGTTTTCTAAATACTTGTCAGTAAACCATCTTTTCAATGCCTGTCTTGAGAGTTTTAATTCTTTTTTAGCTTGATTAAATCTTTCATTAACTATTTTTTGTTGTTGTTCAGATCTTTTATATATTGAGCCTAGAAGGATTAGTGATCTTAATCGTTCACCATATCTAGTTGCAAAATTTCTAGCTACTAAAGAGCCAATTGAAAAACCAACTAAATGAATTTTTTCAATTTTTAATTCATTAATTAATTCTATTAGTTGATCTGAAAAATCATTAAAACTTATATTTTGTTTTGTTAAAGATGATTTTCCATGACCAAGAATATCGTATGAAAGGTTAGAGTAGTCTTTAAAAAAATCTAATTGAGGTTGCCAAATTTCGTAAGTTAAACCAACACCATGAACAAAAACTATTGGGATAGATTGTTCTTTGTTATTATAAACATAAAATGTTCCTGACGCAGTATTTCCAGTTATCATGAGACACTATTTAGGCTCAATACCCATTTCTTTCATATCTTGATATCTGTCACCAGTTCTTGCGTGAGCTCTTCCACTTGAAGCTCCCCCAATAGCAATTACAATTTCATCATCAAAAGGAGCGTCATGAATTGTGAATTCATGAGTTAAATAATAAGGTCTCAATCCTGAGTCAGTTTTATGCATCATTGGGATGGAGATTTTTGACCCAGCCGGTCCCCTGGTATTTGTGAAACTTAAATAAGATGTTCCTCCAACTGCATCTCTAAATTTATTACCAAATCTTAAAGTATGTATAAAAGCTGAAGCGTGTTCTATTTCTCCATTTAAACCAACTACACCTGCTTTACCGTATGCTAAAATTTTTTCAGCAGATCCAATTTCTTTGATTAATTCTGGGACTAATAGATCACCTAGTTTAGGTGCTAAGTCTAAAATAGTGGGTCTTAAGTCTTCTACAAAACCTTGTCCGTGCCAAGGATTTTTAAAAACAGCAGCAACTGAAACTAATAAAACTGGCTCTTTAGCTTCTTTGCCACCTTCAATGAAAGTTTTATCAACAAATTTTGTAAATTTTCTTAAATTTATATCCATAATTCTTTATTTAGTTACTTGAGCCAACACTAACCAAGCATTTACTCCTTTGCTTGCAATATAATTAGATTTAAAGAATTCAATTATTTTCCAAGAATTCTTATCTTCTAATTCTTTGATCTTTTTGTCAAATCCATATTCTTCATAAATTCCAATATTGATTGTAAAACAAATTAATGAACCAGTTATACAAATTCTTACCATTTCATCTAAAGCAGGGGGGTTAACATGGCCAAATGTAAAAGTACCAACACAGGTTATTCCATCGTAAGTGTTATCTTGTACATCAATTTTCTTATTAAGATCGATTTTGAATAAGCTTTGATAAATATTTTTTGGTATCAAATCTAGCATTTTTTGTGAAAAATCAGCACCATCAAAGTTTTGGAAACCATTTTTTTTGAGCTCAATACCGACTAGACCAGTTCCGCAACCTGCATCTAATATTTTTATATCTTTGGAGCGAATATGCTTTGTAAAAAGGGCTACAGTTTCTTGAGGACCAGAATACTTCCAATCAACCATATCCTTGTCATATTTATTTTCAACAGTCCATTCATCATAATAATCTTCAACTTCCTTACCTGCTTTTAGTTTATAAATTGGAATTTTATTACCTATATCTTTTTGTGACATTTATTTTTGCCTATGCTTAAAACTATCTCTTCTAAAACTATATAGCGCAGCAGGATCAACATCAATATCAACTACCGCAGGTTTATTACATTTAATTGCAGCTCTTACAGCCTCATTTATTTCAGTGATTTTTTTAACTTTAAAGCCTTTTGCTCCATATAATTCAGCTACTTTATCAAATGATGGGCTAGTAATATCCGCACCTAAATATCTTTTTCCAAAAAAATCTTTTTGATATGCTTTTTCTGCTCCCCAACTTTGATTATTCATCACAATCGTTGTCGTATTAATTCCATATTCAACTGCTGTACTTAATTCAGATATAGTCATTCCAAAACCTCCATCACCCATTAAGCTAACAACTGTTTTTTTAGGCTTTGCAATTTTAACACCAAGACCACAAGCAAATGAAAAACCAACTAAACCAAAATCTAAAGGTGTAAATAATGAAGGAGGATTATAATATTCAAGAGCATCTGTTGCTTGCAGACAAAGTGTTCCTGCATCTAGAGTAATTGCTGTATCTTTTGGTAAAGCTTTTCTTAATTGTTTAAATAAGCCTTTTGGTTGAATAGGAAAGTTTTTTCCAAGATTATCTTTATTTCTATTTATT
>JAOIVP010000009.1 GCA_028224115.1 Candidatus Pelagibacter sp.
TGTTTTTGTATAAGATTTAACATGATGCCAATCTCCATCTTCTAGTGCTACTGCAAAAATATACATAATTGAATGATCAAGTGTTTCTCTACTAGCATTAGGATCCATCTTCTGTGGATCATTGGCACCAGTTCCAATTACATAATGAGTATGGTGGCTAGTAAATATATCAATTTTTTTAATTTGATTTAGGTTTGGTATTTTTGTTTTTAGCTTTTTAGCTAAATCAATTAATGCTTGCGATTGATATTCTGCTGAATATTCTTTTGTGTATGTCTCAAGGATAGCTTTTTTTACTTCTCCTTTTTTTGGAAGGGGGACTTTGTAATTAGCTTTTTTACCATCTAATATTCTTGCAATAACACTGTCTTCACCTTCATATATCGGGCTAGGTGCACCCTCACCACGCATAGTTCTATCAACTGCTTCGATTGCAAGCTTTCCTGCATGTGCTGGTGCATAAGCTTTCCAACTTGAAATTTCACCTTTTCTCGATTGTCTAGTTGAAATAGTTGTATGAAGAGCTTGTTGTACAGCTTGATATATGGTTTCAGTATTAAGTTTGAGCATTGAACCTAAACCTGCAGCAACACTTGGGCCTAAATGAGCTATATGATCTACTTTATGTTTATGTAAACAAATTCCCTTAACTAAATTTACTTGGACTTCATAAGCTGTGATAATTCCACGTAATAAATCTAATCCACTTACTTTATTTTGTTGAGCTACAGCTAAAAGTGGAGGGATATTATCTCCTGGGTGACTATAATCAGCTGCTAAAAAAGTATCATGAAAATCAAGTTCTCTAACTGCAGTTCCATTTGACCATGCAGCCCACTCACAATCAAATTTAAGTTTTGAATTTACACCAAATAAAGTCGCTCCATTTTTTCTAGAATGCTTTAACGCCATTTCCCTTGAAGAGATTACAGGTCTTCTGTTTAGTGATGCTATAGCAACAGAAGCATTATCAATAATTCTATTGATTACCATTTCAATTGCGTCTTTATTCAATTTTGCATTGTCGCTTGCAATCTCTGCTATCTTCCAAGCAAGTTGCTTTTTCTTAGGAAGGTTGATTTTAGACGGGTAAACTTTAACTGTATGTAATAACAAAATAACTCCTTAATAGTGATTTTGTTTTAATAGCTAAAAAAAATTAATCAATATTAAAGATATTTAGATATTATTTTTTCAATACCAATAAAGTCTTTTATGAGGTGATTATGATATATTTCAGTTGTATTTTTTTCTGTATATCCATTTTCTAACAAAATAACTGGTATCTCAGCTGCTTTAGCAGCATTCGCATCGGTTTCACTATCACCAATCATGATAGTCTTTTTTATATCTCCATCCAAAATTTCAACCACATTTGTAAGATGTCTTGGATCTGGCTTGCAATAATCAAAAGTATCTGAACCAGCAACGTATTCAAAAAAATCATAAATACCGATTTTTTTTAAAAGATCATTGGATAAATATTCTTGTTTATTTGTACAAACAGCCATTGATATGTTTTGTTCTTTGCACCAAATTAAAAAATTTTTGACACCTGTGATTAATGTACTTTCGTTTTTAATATTCTTACCATAATAGTCCACAAACTCTTTAATCATTTCATCTTTTATTTTTTCATCCAAAACTTTACTAAATTCTTTTTTTGCTTGTCCCCATATAGATCTTCCAATTAAAGCTCCAGCACCTTTACCAACCAAATTTCTGATATCTTCAGTTGATTTAGTAGGGTAGCCAAATTTTCTCATGACATGATTATGAGCCAACATTAAATCTGGAGCTGTATCAACGAGAGTTCCGTCTAAATCGAATAAAATTGTAAATTTTTGCTTCATTAATTAGTTTTTTAAAGAAATATTATGTGAATTAATTAAGCCTTATTCTTAATATAAAGCATTTTAAAATGAAAGAATTAAATTTACAAAAAATTCAAATCAAACTTCGAAATAAGTTTTTAAACAGTGGTGTTAAAATGCCTGGACCTGAAACGATTTTTTTTTCGAACGATACTAAAATTGGAAAAAATGTAACTATAGAACCTTATGTTGTTATAGGAAAAAATGTTAAAATAGGAAACAACGTTATCATAAAATCTTTTTCTCATTTAGAGTCATGTAAAATTGAAAACAAAGTTGAAATTGGCCCTTACACTAGAATTAGACCTGATACTATTTTGAAAGAAGGATCAAAAATTGGAAACTTTGTTGAAGTTAAAAAAAGTATTGTTGGAAAAAAATCAAAGGTAAACCATTTATCTTATATAGGAGATAGTGAAATTGGAAAATCTGTAAATATAGGAGCAGGAACAATTACATGTAATTATGACGGAGTTAAAAAAAGTAAAACAAAAATTAAAGATAATGTTTTTGTAGGTTCAAATTCATCTTTGGTTGCTCCACTTACTATAGAAAAAGAAAGTATCATTGGTGCAGGATCGATAATAACTAAAAATGTAAAAAAACGATCTTTAGCATTAACTAGATCATCACAAACAGAAATAAAGAATTATAAACGAAAATAATATATGTGTGGAATAATAGGTATTTCTAGTAATAAATCTGTATCAAGCAGTATTATTAATTCTCTTAAAAAATTAGAATATAGAGGATATGACTCTGCTGGTATTGCAACCTTATCCGATGGTCTTATAAATGAAGTTAAATCTGAAGGTAGAGTAGAAAATTTAGAAAATAATTTTGATTTAAAAAATCTTTCAGGGAATATTGGTATTGGGCATGTTAGATGGGCAACTCATGGTGTGCCAAATAGTGTTAACGCACACCCACATTCATCAGAAAATGTGTCGGTAGTCCATAACGGAATAATTGAAAATTCAACATTATTAAAAAAATATTTACTATCAAAAGGTCATAAATTTAAATCTCAAACAGACACCGAGGTAATAGTTCATTTAATAACAGAAAATCTTAAAACATCAGAATTACAAGAGGCTATAACAAAAACATTAAAGCAACTTCATGGTAGTTTTGCCTTAGGAATAATATTTAAAGATATGCCTGATTTAATAATAGGTGCAAGACGTGGCTCTCCTTTAGCTGTTGGATATGGTCCTAATGAAAATTATCTTGGATCAGACTCTTATGCTCTAAAATCAATGACAAACAAAATAACTTATTTAGATGATGGTGAATTTTGTTTTATTAAAAAAGATGAGGTTCATTTTTTTAATGAAGATGGAATAAAGATTAATAAAAAAGTATTAGAACTTTCTTCTGATCAACAAAATTATGATAAGGGTGATTTTAAACATTTCATGGCTAAAGAAATTGAAGAACAGCCTCAAACTTTAAAAACAGGTATCAAAGAATATGTAGATAGTATGAAAAACGACATAAATATTTACAATTTTCCTTGGAAAATAGATGAAATCAAATCAATAATGTTGATTGGTTGTGGAACTGCTTACCACTCTTGTTTAATGGCTAAATATTGGTTTGAAGAATTAACAACCTTAGACGTTAATATTGATATTGCTTCAGAGTTTAGATACCGAAAAAATAGATTTAAAAAAGATACTTTATATATCTTTGTATCTCAATCAGGTGAAACGGCTGATACTTATGCTGCTTTAGATCTATGTAGCAAAAATAAAATGAAAACATGTGCTGTTGTTAATGTAATTGAAAGTTCTATTGCAAGAGATTCAAATTTTGTATTACCAATTCATTGTGGTCCTGAAATAGGTGTTGCATCAACTAAAGCATTTTTAGGTCAAATACTTGTTTTATATATTTTGTCGTTAAAATTATCATCATTAAGAAAAGAAATTGATAACAAAGATTATCAAGAAAAAATTAAAGATCTTAAAAATTTGCCAAAGTTAATTGAAGAAACTTTATTACTAGATAATGACATCCAAGCTATTGCTTCAACATTTAATGAAGCTAAAGGATCAATGTTTTTAGGTAGAGGTTTTTCTTATCCAATTGCATTAGAGGGTGCATTAAAGCTTAAAGAATTATCTTACGTTCACGCCGAAGGTTATCCTGCAGGTGAAATGAAACATGGACCATTAGCATTAATTGAAGAGGGTATGCCTGTTGTAGTTTTGGCCCCAAGAGACAACTATTACAAAAAAACTATTTCAAACATGCAGGAAGTTGTAGCAAGAGGGGCCAAAGTTTTATTAATTACAAATAAAAGTAAAGATGAAATTGTATCTGAAAATATTTGGGAAACTATTGAGGTAGAAACTAGTAATGACGACTTACTGCCATTTCTTTTAACTATACCGCTTCAAAAACTTGCTTATTATTCAGCTCTTAAAAAAGGTTATGATATAGATAAGCCGAGAAACTTAGCTAAATCAGTAACAGTTGAATAAAGTCTAAACTCTGTTAAAACAATCCCCGGTTGAATATGAAAAATTGGAAAAAAAATAGCTGGAGAAAATATCCTGCAAAACACATACCTGAATATCCAAATAAAAAAGAATTGGATACGGTTTTGGATAAAATTGGAACTTTCCCCCCTTTAGTATTTGCGGGTGAGACAAGACATTTAAAAGACCAACTTGCAGATGTGGGAGATGGTAAAGCATTTTTGCTTCAAGGAGGAGATTGTGCTGAAAGTTTTGCAGAATTTAATCCAGATAATATTAGAGACACATTTAAACTAATGTTGCAAATGTCATTAGTTTTAACTTACTCAGCATCTTTACCGGTTGTTAAAGTTGGAAGAATAGCGGGTCAATTTTCAAAACCAAGAAGTTCACCTCTAGAGTCTAAAGATGGTGTGGAGCTTCCAAGTTATTTAGGTGACAATATTAATGGAATGGAATTTAATGAAAAATCAAGAGTTCCTGATCCAAAAAGATTATTTAAAGCTTATTCTCAATCTGCTGCAACATTAAATCTTATTAGAGCTTTCTGTCATGGTGGTTTTGCGGATTTAAAGAATGTTCATAATTGGAACCTTGGATTTATTAAAAATAGCCCAGCATTAAAGAGATTTAAAGATCTTGAAGATAAAATAGCAGATGCTTTAGCATTCATGGATGCTTGTGGGATTAATTCAGATTTTAATAGAAGATTAAAAACAGTTAATTTTTGGACTTCACATGAAGCATTGCTACTGCCTTTTGAAGAGACGATGACTAGAACAGATTCTACGACAGGAGAAAATCATGATACTTCTGCACACTTTGTTTGGATAGGAGATAGAACTAGACAGCTTGATGGTGGACATGTTGAATTTTGCAGAGGGATTAAAAATCCAATAGGTATTAAATGTGGGCCAACATTGAAACCTGAAGATTTAATAAATCTTTGTAATAAAATTAATCCAACTAATGAAAAAGGTAAGATAACTTTGATTTCAAGATTTGGTGCTGACAATGTTTCAAAACATTTACCAAAATTAATTAGAGCAATTAAAAAAGAAGGTTTAAATGTAGTTTGGTCATGTGATCCTTGTCACGGTAATACAATAAAAGCTGCAACAGGATTTAAAACAAGACCTTTCAACAGTGTTTTAAAAGAAGTTAAAAATGTATTTGCTTGCCATCAAAGTGAAGGAAGTTACGCAGGTGGATTGCACATTGAAATGACCGGTCAAAATGTAACTGAATGTATTGGTGGAGCTCAAAAAATTTCAGAGAGAGATTTATCGTCTAGATATCATACTCACTGTGATCCAAGACTTAATGCAAATCAGGCCTTAGAATTAGCTTTTTTAATTTCTGATGAGATTAAAAAGAATAGCTCATATTCTAAAAATGCAGACAGAGCGGCATCTTAAAACATTGTAAAAGATACCAACTAACAATATTTTAAAATTATGAATGCTTCAGAAAAAGTAAATTTTATATCAAATTGGATTAAAGATTACGCAAACAACATGCCAAGTAAGGCACAATCATTAGTAATTGGAATTTCTGGAGGAATAGACTCTTCTGTTTCAAGCACTTTAAGTGCAATGACTGGTTTAAAGACAATTGTTTTATCGATGCCTATTAAACAAAAATCACAACAACATGATTTGAGTTTAAAACATCAAGAATGGTTAGTTAATAAATTTAATAATGTTGAAGCACATACAATAAATTTAGATGAATTATTTTCAACATTTTCATCAACTTTATCTAAATTTGATAATGAGCATGGTATGGCAAATTCTCGAGCAAGATTAAGAATGACTACTCTTTACCAAGTGGCAGCTGCTAACAAAGGTATAGTTGTTGGAACGGGTAATAAAGTAGAGGACTTTGGAGTAGGCTTTTATACAAAATACGGTGATGGTGGTGTTGATATATCTCCAATAGCTGATTGCAACAAAACAGAAGTGTGGGAGATAGGAAAAGAACTTGGAATTTTAAATGAAATAATTGAAGCAGCTCCAACAGATGGATTATGGGATGATGGACGAACTGATGAAGGTCAGCTTGGATTAGAATATCATGAGCTAGAAGAAGCTATGGATAATCCAAATTCTCCCAATAGAGCTAAATACGAAACCATACGTAAACAAAATTTGCATAAAATGGAGCCCATTCCAGTCTGCAAAATTCCAAATTAATCAAATAGATTCACAAATCTATAAATTAAGTATATTTCTAAAATGATGAATAAAGATATTTTTTTAACGAACAATCTAAATAACAAAAAAGAAAAATTTGTTCCAATAGATGAAAACAATGTAGGTATGTATGTTTGTGGTCCTACTGTATATGATGACCCTCACATTGGAAATGCTAGACCAATCGTAATCTTTGATATTCTTTTTAAAATACTTAAGAGTAAATTTTCATCAGTTACTTATGTAAGAAATATTACTGATGTAGATGATAAAATAATTAAATCGTCAAATGAGAAAAATATATCCATTACAGACTTAACAGAAACTGTAGTGAAGAGCTTTAGTGAAGATTGTAATTATCTAAATTGTGAAATTCCAAATGCGCAACCCAAAGCAACAGAACATATTGATTTAATGATTGAGATGATTTGTGAGTTAATTAAAAAAGGTTTTGCTTATGAAAATAATAAACATGTTTATTTTGAAGTAAAAAAATTTGATGATTATGGTCAATTATCAAATAAAAAATTAGAAGAATTAATTGCAGGTTCTAGAATTGAAGTCAGCGATAACAAAAAAAACTCAGAAGATTTTGTGTTGTGGAAACCTTCTTTAGAAAATGAACCTTTTTGGGACTCTCCTTGGGGGAAAGGTAGACCTGGTTGGCATTTAGAATGCTCAGCAATGTCTAAGAAATTTTTAGGAAATGAATTTGATATCCATGGCGGAGGGATTGATTTAATTTTTCCTCATCATGAAAATGAAATTGCTCAATCAAGATGTGCAAATGACACCAAAGTTTTTGCCAATTATTGGTTGCACAATGCCTTTATTACTATGTCGAATGAAAAAATGGCAAAATCTCAGGGTAATATTTTAAAGATTAAAGATTTTAGAGGTAAAGTTAGTGGACAAGTTTTAAGATTAGCTTTGATCAGTGCTCATTATAAGCAACCATTAGATTGGAATGATAAATTGTTAGACGATTGTCAAAATACAATTGATAAATGGTATAATGCTTATTTGCCTTCAAACAAAGAATTGGAAGATGAAATTATTCAACCTTTATATGATGATATTAATACACCAGGTTACATTGCCAATTTACATAAGCTGTATGATAAAGCGAACAAAGGAAATGATGTAGATAAACAAATATTTAATTCAGCATGTAATTTTATTGGGTTGCTCCAAGAAACTAAAGAAGAGTGGCTAGATTACAAAAAAGGAAAAATAGATATTTCAGAGACAGAAATTGAACACAAGATAGAACTTAGAAATAAAGCTCGGGCAGATAAAAACTATAAAGAAGCTGACAATATTAGAGACTACCTTTTAGACAAAGGTGTTTTAATAGAAGATAAAGATGGTAAAACAATTTGGAAATTTAAATGAGCAAAGAAAAGCTATATATTTTTGACACTACATTAAGAGATGGGGCTCAAACTCAAGGGGTTGATTTTTCAATTGATGACAAAGAGAAAATTTCAAATTCACTAGATAATTTAGGGGTAGATTACATTGAAGGCGGATGGCCAGGAGCTAACCCAACTGATACTGAGTTTTTTAATAAGGACCATGGTTTTAAAAATGCAAAACTTACAGCATTTGGAATGACAAAAAAATCAGAACATAGTGCTGAAAATGATCCAATGTTAGCATCATTAATTAATTCAAAAAGTTCCTCTGTTTGTTTATTTGGAAAATCTTGGGATTTTCAAGTTGATGTGGCGCTTGGAATTACTAATGAGGAAAATTTAGAAAATATTAGCGAGAGTGCAAAACATATCGTTGGTTCAGGTAAAGAATTTATGTTTGATGCAGAGCATTTCTTTGATGGATATAAATCTAATCCAGATTATGCATTAAAGTGTTTAAAAGCTGCATACGATCAAGGGGCTAGATGGATTGTTTTATGTGACACTAATGGCGGAACTCTTCCACACGAAGTATCTAAAATTGTATCTGAAATTACAAAACATATCCCGGGAGAAAATTTAGGTATTCACGCTCATAATGATACAGAAAATGCAGTAGCAAATAGCTTAGCTGCAGTTCAAGCTGGAGTTAGACAGATTCAAGGAACCATTAATGGACTAGGGGAGAGATGTGGTAACGCAAATTTAATGTCTTTGATCCCATCTTTATTTCTAAAAAAAGATTTTAGTAAAAAATTTGAATTAAATATTAAGCGAGAAAACTTAAAAAACTTAACTCAGTGCTCAAGATTATTAGATGAATTGCTTAATAGAAAACCTAATAAACATTTACCTTATGTGGGTGCTTCTGCTTTTTCACATAAAGGAGGCATGCATGTGTCAGCAGTACAAAAGGATCCAAAAACATACGAACATATTGATCCTGAAGAAGTAGGTAATTCAAGAAACATCGTAGTTTCAGATCAAGCTGGTCAATCTAATATAATGTCTAGATTAAAATCAATTGGTATCCAAATTGAAAAAAATGACCCAAAGATTAAAAAACTTTTGAGTGAAGTAAAAGACAGAGAATTTATAGGCTATAGTTATGATGGAGCAGATGCTTCATTTGAATTATTAGCTAGAAGATTAATAGGAGATATTCCAAGATATATTTTAATTAATGAATATGATGTAACAGTTAAAAAAGATATTACAGGTGAAATCATTTCAGTTGCAAAAGCACAATTAGAAGTTGATGGTCAAAAAATATTATGTGAAGGTAAAGGTAACGGTCCTGTAAATGCACTTGATAATGCGATTAGAAAAAATGTAAATAAACTTGCAAAATACTCAGAATATTTAAAAGACTTAAAATTAGTTGATTATAAAGTAAGAATTTTAAATACAGGTACAGAAGCGGTAACTAGAGTTTCAATTGAAAGTACAGACTCTAAAGGTGTTAACTGGTTTACTATAGGAGTTTCACCAAATATAATTGATGCATCATTCAAAGCATTAGTTGATAGTTTGGATTACAAGTTATTTAAAGATAAGGCTCCAGCTAGCCTATAAGATTTGTATTAATAATAATGTCAGCTAATAATATTACTTTTATCCTTCATAAACCTCAGCTTTCAGAAAATATTGGTGCATGTGCAAGAGGAATGAAGAATTTTAACTTTAAAAAATTATCTGTTATCGATCCAAAACCAATCTTTCCAAACGATAAAATTTTAGCAACATCAGTTGGTGCAAAAAATATTATCAATAAAAGTAAAGTTTTTGATAATCTAGAACCAGCGCTTAAAAATATAGATTATGTGATCGCAACATCAGCAAGATTTAGAAATAAAAACATAAAACATATTCAATTAGAGGATTTAAAAAAAATAGATTTTACCAAAAAAGTAGCATTTCTTTTTGGATCTGAAGCATCAGGATTATCTAATAATGAGGTTAGTTATGCAAATTATACGTTGCAAATTCCAACTAATCCTGAATTTAAATCTTTAAATTTATCTCACAGTCTAATTATCATTGCTCAATATGTTTCAAGTATTGTGAAATCTAAGACTTCTGATTTTAAAAAGTCTAAAAAAGTTAAATCTGCTTCTAAAAAAGAGATACATTCAATGACCAATTTATGTATTCAAAATTTAGATCAAATAAACTTTTTTAAACCCAAGGAAAAGAAACCCATTATGTTAGAAAACTTGAGAAATATTTTCTATAAAATGGAGTTATCATCTAAAGAAACACGTATATTAGCCAGTGTATTTGCTAGTTTGGGTAAAAAACGTTGATTGACAAAATAGCCTGTAAGCTTATAAACCCCATTATCGAATGACAAAAAGATTAAACTCTAAACACAAAGTAGACAGAAGATTAAAGGCAAACCTTTGGGGAAGACCTAAAAGTCCTTTCAACAAAAGAGACTACGGACCTGGGCAACACGGACAGGGTAGAAAAGGAAAACTTTCTGATTATGGTACTCAATTACAAGCTAAGCAAAAATTAAAAGCTTACTACGGTAACATTAACGAGAGACAATTCAGAAATATTTACAAAAAGGCTGTTATGCTTAAAGGTGATACTGGTGAAAATTTAATTGGTTTATTAGAGAGAAGATTAGATGCAGTCATTTACAGAGCAAAATTTGCAACAACAGTATTTTCTTCAAGACAGTTGATTAACCATGGCCATGTTAGAGTAAATGGTAAAAAGGTTAATATTGGAAGTTACATAGTAAAAGAGGAAGACTCTATAGAGATTAGAGACAAATCTAAGCAACTTGCAATTATCGATATTGCGCTTGCAAGCAAAGAAAGAGAAACTCCAGAATATATTCAAATGGACGAGAAAAACAAAAAAGTTAAATTTGTAAGAACTCCTAAGTTTGAAGAAGTTCCATATCCAATAGTGATGGAACCAAACCTTGTAATTGAATATTACTCTAGATAAAATTAGAATTAATTTTTAGCCTTAAAATTTACACCTTTGGTTTCAAGCATTTTTGCTAATTCACCACTTTCATACATCTCTTTTACAATATCACAACCACCCACAAATTCTTTTTTGATATATAGTTGAGGGATAGTGGGCCAATCACTAAAAACTTTAATTCCTTCTCTGATGTTTTGATCTTCTAAAACATTTATTCCTTGAAAATTAACTTCAAGAATTTTTAACATATTAGATACAGCCATAGAGAAACCACACTGAGGAGCATCAGGTGTTCCTTTCATAAATAAACATACTTCATTATTATCAATATGATTTTGAATTAAATTTTTAGTATTATCGTCCATTATTACTCCTTTGTTTTAATTGCTAGGGCATGTAATTCATTTCCCATTTTACCCTTTAGAGAATTATATACCATTTTATGTTGTTCAATTTTGCTTTTACCAGAAAATTGAGCAGAAGTTATTGTTGCTGAATAATGATTACCATCACCAGCCAGATCTTGAATTTCAACAGTTGCATCAGATAATGCTTCTTTGATTAAACTCTCAATTTCTTTTAAATCCATTGCCATTATTTACTCATATAATTAGTTAACCAACTTGTATTCGATGTTCTTAATTCGTCAATTGATACTTTTGTCTTTTCATTAATAAACAATTGATCTTCATTTATTGTTCCAAGTTCATCATAGTGTACGGCATTTTTGTTTAAAATGTCAGTCACTTTTTTAAGACTATCTTTTCTAACTTCAATTATGTATCTTCCTTGATCTTCACCAAAATAGTATTCAATTTCATTGATTAGATATTTTGGTTTTTTAAGATTAATTCCCTTATTTCCTTTGATACACATCTTTGAAACTGCCGTAATTATTCCACCAATTGATACATCATGAGCACTTTTAATATGACCAGCATCTATTAACTTTAATAAGGTTTCGCCATTATTTTTTTCATTAAATAAATTAATTTCTGGTGGGGGACCATTTTTTTCATCTAAAATATTTCTTGCAAATAAACTCTGATCAATATGACCTTCAGTTTTGCCAATAACTAGAACTATATTGTCAACTTGTTTAAAATCCATGGTAATCATTTTTTTATAATCTTTAATTAAACCAACTCCTCCAATAGATGGGGTAGGCTTAATTCCTTCATCTTTGGTTTGATTATAAAAAGATACATTTCCTGAAACTACTGGAAATTTTAAATATCCAGCAGCCTCTCCAATACCTTGAACGCACTCAACAAACTCTCCCATATTTTCCTCATTTTCAGGACTACCAAAGTTTAAACAATTAGTAATAGCAACCGGTTTTGCTCCAACAGAAATTAAGTTTCTAAAACTTTCACAAACTACTTGTTTTCCACCAGTTAATGGATGTGCCCAACAATAGACTGCAGAACTATCAACCGATGCTGCAACTGCTTTATCAGTTCCATGAACACGAACAACTCCTGAGTCACCCCCAGGTTTTTGAATAGTGTCTCCCATAACGGTGTGATCATATTGTTGCCAAATCCACTCTTTACTGCAAACATTTGGATGAGATAAAACTTTCTTTAAAACATCTATAATTTTTAAATTTTTAAGTTCTTCTTTTTTAATTTTATTTTTTTTAGGAAGTTTTGCTTTTTTCCATTTACGGTCATACATCGGTGAATTTTCAACCAAAGTATTAACTGGAATATCTGCCACTTGCTCATTGTCAAAAAATAATTCAATTTTTTTAGAATTAGTTGTTTTACCAATTACAGCAAAATCTAAATTCCATTTATCAAATATTTTTTTAGCCTGTTCCTCTTTGCCGTTTTCAAGAACAATCAACATTCTTTCTTGACTTTCAGAGAGCATGATTTCATAAGGGGTCATGTTTGCTTCCCTGCATGGAACTTTATTTAAATTAATTTCAATTCCAAGGTTTCCTTTTGAGGCCATTTCAATGCTTGATGAAGTAAGCCCTGCAGCACCCATATCTTGAATAGCTATAATTGAGTCTCCTGCCATTAATTCTAGACATGCTTCGAGTAATAATTTTTCAGTAAATGGATCACCAACTTGAACTGTTGGTTTTTTTTCTTCAATTTTTTCATCAAAACTTGCAGATGCCATGCTTGCACCATGAATTCCATCACGTCCTGTCTTTGAACCCACATAGATAACTGGTTTATTTAACCCTGCTGCTTTTGAATAGAAAATCTTATCTTTTTTAACTAGTCCCAAGGTCATTGCATTCACTAAAATGTTACCGTTATAAGAGCTATCAAAGTTCGTTTGACCAGCAATAGTTGGAACCCCCATACAATTTCCATATCCACCAATACCGTGAACAACTCCTCTTAATAAATTTTTCGTTTTTTTATGTTGGGGAGAACCAAAATGAATTGAGTTCAAATTTGCAATAGGGCGAGCTCCCATTGTAAATACATCTCTCATAATACCACCAACACCTGTTGCTGCACCTTGATAAGGTTCAATAAATGAAGGGTGGTTATGACTTTCAATTTTAAATACAATTGCATCATTATCCCCAATATCAACTACACCAGCATTCTCTCCTGGACCTTGGATAACTTGCTTTCCTTTAGTTGGCAGTGTTTTTAAGTGAAGCCTTGATGATTTATATGAACAATGTTCATTCCACATTGCTGAGAAAATACCAAGCTCTGTAATGTTTGGAGTTCTATCCAATAGCTCACAAATTTTAGCATACTCATCTTTTTTAAGACCGTGATCTATAGCTATTTGTTCGTTTACCATCATTTTAAATTATTGATTAAATTATTAAAAAAAAGAGATCCATCTTTACCAGATAGATATGGGTCTATCATTCTTTCAGGATGGGGCATCATTCCTAAAACATTTTTTTCTTTATTAAAAACTCCTGCAATATTTTTAATTGATCCATTAGGATTAAACTGTTCTTCAGTTTTACCCTCTTTATCGCAGTAATTAATTGCAATTTGTTCGTTATCCTCAATTTCTTTTAATTGCTCTTCGGTACAGAAGTAGTTTCCCTCATTATGTGCAATGTGAAACTCTAAAACTTCATTATCAATATTTTTAAAGTAAGTGTTTTGTTTATTGTTAATTTTAACAAACACATTTTTACAAATAAATTCTAAGTATTTGTTTCTTAATAAAACACCTGGAACCAAACCTGTTTCAACTAAAATTTGAAAACCATTACAAATCCCCATTACCATTCCACCTGAGTTCGCAAAGTTAATAACAGATTTCATTATTTTAGATTTAGATGCCATACTTCCACATCTTAAATAATCACCATATGAAAACCCACCAGGCAAAACAACTAAATCACTTTTAGGTAATTCAACATCGTCATGCCATACCATTTTATTTTTAAAACCAAATCTTTTAAGAGCTACATCCATGTCTCTATCACAATTTGATCCTGGAAATGTAATGACGGATGATTTCATTAATTATTGTGCATCAATAATTTTATAATTTTCAATAACAAGATTTGCTAAAAGTTTTTTGCACATGTCTTCAACTTTATCTTTAGCTTTTTTTGGATCACTCTCTTTGGTATCGATTTCAAAATACTTACCTTGTCTTACTTCATTAATATCATTAAAGCCCATTCCATCTAAAGTTTGATGAATAACTTTACCTTGGGGATCTAGTACATCCTTTTTAAGAGTAATGATTACAGAAACCTTCATTTACGTTTCCTTTTAACCGAAGATAGCTTGGTAACATTAACCGCTGAGACGTTTGATTGTTCATGAAGTATCCCCAGTCTTTTTGCAACCTCAGTATATGCTGGAATAAGATCGCCTAAATTCTTTCTAAATCTGTCTTTATCTAGTTTTTTGTCTGTTATACTGTCCCAAAGTCTGCAAGTGTCAGGGCTAATTTCATCAGCTAATATAACTTCATCTTTAGCGTTAACTTTTAGTCTTCCAAATTCTAATTTAAAATCAATCAGTTTAATTCCAACACCTCTAAACATACCGATCATAAAGTCATTAATTCTTAAAATCATCTTTTTAACTTTTTCAATTTCTTTTTTAGAAGCCCAATCAAAGGCCAAAATATGCTCTTCTGCAATTAATGGATCTCCTAATTTGTCATCCTTTAAGCAATACTCAATTAGGGGTTCTTTTAAAACTGTTCCATCTTCAATTCCTAATCTTTTAGTAATAGATCCTGTTGCAACGTTTCTTACAATGAATTCAATTGGAATAATTTCAACTAACTTAATAACCTGTTCTCTCATATTAAGTCTTTTTACTAAATGATTTTTAATTCCAATTTGAGAGAGGTTTGAGAGGATGTGTTCTGAAATTCTGTTATTTAAAACACCCTTTCCTTCAATAGTAGATTTTTTTTGATTGTTAAATGCGGTTGCATCATCTTTAAAATATTGAATTACTAAATTTTTATCATTAGTTGCATAAATGATTTTAGCTTTTCCTTCGTATAGTTTTTTTCCTTTTTTCATTATTTAAAAACTCTTCTAAAGATGAAATTTACATTTTTAAAGTGTTTTGCGTAACTAAATATAGATTTTAGTTTTTTAGGAGTAATTTTGCTCATAATTAACTTATCAGAACTAATAACATCAAATAAGTCTAAATCTTCTGCAAAACATTTTTTGGCATAATTTTGTACCATTCTATAAGATTGTTCTCTACTTAATCCAGATTTTGTTAGCTCTAACATTACTTCTTGTGAAAAAATCAATCCTTTAGTGATATTTAAATTCTCTAACATTTTTGTAGGGTAAACAATCATGTTATCTAAAATATTTGTTAGTCGCACAAGAGCAAAATCAGTTGTGATATTTGCATCAGGTCCGATGTTTCTCTCAACACTAGAATGCGAAATATCTCTTTCATGCCATAGAGCAATATTTTCTAAAGCAGGAATTACTGCACTTCTAACCATTCTTGCAAGCCCTGTTAGGTTTTCACTTAATATTGGATTTTTCTTATGAGGCATTGCTGAAGAACCCTTTTGATTTTTTGAGAAGAATTCTTGCAATTCATAAACTTCAGTTCTTTGTAAATGTCTAATCTCAACTGCAACTCTTTCAATTGATCCAGCTATAATTCCTAATACTGAAAAATAAAAAGCATGTCGGTCTCTAGGTATTACTTGAGTTGAAATTGGCTCAACTTTTAAACCTAATTTTTTTGCAACATGTTTTTCAACATTCGGATCAATATTTGCAAAAGTTCCTACAGCTCCAGATATTGCACAAGTAGACACTTCATCGATTGCATTAACTAATCTTTTTCTATTTCTCTTAAATTCTTCGTAAAACGATGCCAATTTTAAGCCAAAAGTAACAGGTTCTGCATGAATACCGTGACTTCTCCCCATGCAAGGTGTGAATTTATATTTCTTAGCTTGTTTTTTAAGAACTTTTAAAATTTGATCTAGGTCTTTTAGGATTATTTTACCTGATTGAACCATTTGGATATTAAAACTTGTATCCAATACATCCGAAGAAGTCATACCTTGGTGAAGATATCTAGCTTTAATTCCTGCTTTTTCAGTCACAGAAGTTAAAAAAGCTATAACGTCGTGTTTAACCTCTGACTCTATTTTATGAATTCTGCTTACATTGATTTTAGCTTTTTTTCTTACAACTGAGCCAACACCTTTTGGAATTTGACCAAGTTTTTCCATAGCCTCTGCAGCTGCAACTTCGACATCTAGCCAAATTTTATATTTATTTTCTTCTGACCAAATGTCAGTTAATTCTTTTCGCGAGTATCTTTTAATCATTAATTATAAGTATGGGGGCTTTGAATAACCTTTAGCAGATTCTGTAAAGATTTCATAACCATTTTCAGTAATTCCTAACGTATGTTCAAATTGTGCTGATAAAGATTTATCTTTTGTAACTGCAGTCCAGCCATCATTTAACATTTTAACATCGTATTTACCTGTATTAATCATAGGTTCAATTGTAAAAGTCATTCCAGGTCTTAAATCCATTCCAGAGTTTTTACTTCCATAATGAAGAATATTAGGAGGCTCATGAAAAGTTGTACTTATTCCATGGCCACAAAAATCCCTTACAACAGAAAAACCTTTATCTTCAACAAAGGATTGAATTTCATGTCCTATATCGCCCAATTTTATTCCAGGTTTTAAAATTTTTATAGCTCTCATCATAGATTCGTAAGTTGCATCTATGAGATTATTTAATTTAACTGAAGTATTTCCGATCGTAAACATTCTACTGGTATCACCATAATGCTCATTAACAATAGCTGTAACATCTACATTGATTGCATCACCATCTCTTAAAATTCTATCAGAAGGAATACCATGACATACAACATGATTTAATGATGTGCATAAAGATTTTGTAAAACCTCTATAATAAAGTGGGGCAGAGTATCCACCGTTATCTCTTATAAATTCATAACCTAATTTATCAATATGATCTGTTGATACACCTTCTTTAATGTTGTTAGTCAACATATCTAAAGTTTGAGCCGCTAACTTTCCAGCAACCCTCATTTTTTCAAATTTTTCTTTATAATCACTCATCAATAATTTTCAGTTTTTTATCTATAAAAATTTTTTTAGAACTTATATCACATCTATAAGCTAAAAAGTTAACACCTGCTTTTTTAGCTATTAAATAATTATTGTAATATACAGCATCTATATCTTTAGCTATTTTAAATTTTTCCATGTTTTGGATCTGGACTAAAAATAATAAGTAGCTTTTATAACCTTTTTTTATGGCATCAATAAGAGTTAGAAGGTGTTTAGTCCCACGCATTGTTACAGCATCTGGAAATTCAGCTGTGTCTTTATTTCTAAAAAGAGTAACATTTTTAACCTCCACAAAGTTTTTTTGTTTTTTTTTCTCAATTAGAAAATCAAATCTAGTTTCTTTGTTAAAAAATACCTCTGGTTTTATCAGGTCACTATTTTTAAGTTCTTTAATAAGATTATTTTCTAGTGCATGTTTGACTATTTTATTTGCCATATGAGTGTTAACACCAACAAGATTTTTTCTAGTTTTGATAATTTCAAGTCCATATTTGAGTTTTCTTTTAGGATCATTATTTGGAAGTAAATAAACATCATTCCCTTCATCAAGCAAACCTTTCATCGATCCTGTGTTTGGACAATGAGCAGTAACTACTATTTTATCCAACCTAACGTCCGTAAAAAATCTTTTATAGCGTTTGATTAATTTGCCTTTTATTAAAGACTTGGTAAATTCCATTACTAAATTATACATTTAAAATGAACAAAAACACAAAAGTTAATGCCGCAATATTAATCATAGGTAATGAAATTTTATCCGGCAGAACTCAAGACACTAATACGACAACTTTAGCAAATTGGTTAAATACTATTGGTGTTAAAGTTGGAGAGGTTAGGGTTATTCCTGATGTTGAAAAAATAATAATTGATGTGCTCCAAACATTAAAGACAACCTATGATTATGTTTTTACTACAGGAGGTATAGGTCCAACTCACGATGATATTACTGCAGAGTCTGTTTCAAAAGCATTTGGACTAAAATATGAAATACATAAAGAAGCATTTAAAATTTTAGAGGAATACTACAAGCCAGGTGAATTTAATGAAGGTCGACAAAAAATGGTTTGGATGCCTGAAAATGCTAATCTGATCTTAAATCCTACAAGTGGAGCTCCAGGGTTTAATGTTGAGAATGTATTTTGTTTACCTGGTGTTCCATCTATTTTAAAATCAATGTTAGGTGGTTTAACCAATCGAATTGTTGGTGGCAAACCTATTTTAAGTTTAACGATTAGCTTAAGAACAGTTGAAAGTGAAATTGCGAACTCTTTGACAAAAGTTCAAAATGATAATCAAGATGTTGAAATTGGAAGCTATCCTTTCTTCCAAGCAGGAAAATTGGGTGTATCAATTGTAATTAGGTCAGAAGATCAATATAAAATTGACAATTGTAATTCTCAAATTTTAAAATTTGTTGAAAAAAAAAATATAGAAGTAGTCGATCGTTAGATGCTTTATTTTGCTTATGGTAGTAATCTTCATCATTTACAAATGAAGAGAAGATGTAAGAACAGTGTTTACTTAAAAAAAATAAATCTAAAAGATTTTAAGTTAACCTTTAGAAGCAAATATAGAGCAGCAGACATAGAGCCTAAAAAAAATTCAATAGTACCAGGAGGTTTATTTGAAATCTCAAGAAATGATGAAAAAAAACTTGATGTATACGAAGATTTTCCAACTTTATATAAAAAGCATTATTTTTATTATTATGGAAAAAAAGTAATGACCTACACAATGGTAAAAAAATCAAAATTTCAATTTCCAACCAAGAGGTATCTCGATATTGTTAAAAGAGGATATAAAGATTGTGGATTAAACAATAAATACCTTAAAAAGGGATTACTAGAAACTTAACTAATTTAATAATATATTCTCACTTAATGAAAAAAATTATAATTATATTGTTTTTTAATTTTTTGATAATTTTAAACACAACTTCTTTTGCAAAAACTTTTTATATTGGAGAAGAGGTGAACAATATTTTTGATTTTAATTCTTATCTAAAAATAAAACTTGATAGAAGTAACTGGGAAGTAGTTAGGTCTAACACAGTTAATAATGGAGTTTTACAAAGAATTGTAGGTATTGCTAGAGTAGAAAATAATGAAATTATGGAAATGATAGAAGTTTATGAAGGGCTATTAGCAGGATTTTATATTGGGGATGTAGATCCAATTATTATTGAAATAGTTTTTCATGACAAACATGATGGTTGTTATGAAAGGTCTGAATACTTTTTAATTGAGTTATTCCGAAAAGGAAATTCTTTTAATTGTATGATTGTTAGACATATGGATGTAACAAAAGAATTAAATTATCCTGATAGTTCATGGGGAAAAGCAGCCGCTTCACCATACAATTATTGGATAAAAAAAAATGTATTAGTATATCCAAAGATTATGCTTGAATCTCATCATAGTTATTTTTCTAGATTAACAGGAGGAAGATGGCATAGTGTCAGGAGGTATATTAATCCAAAGTTATTAAATGCCCCAATGTCAAAATATTTTTCAGAAGAAACATCTGAATATAGCAAAGTTAATATTTCACAATTTCCTGAACATCAAAAAACTATTAATGAATGGATTTCGCTTACATCTCAATTTCACAAACAATTTGAAGTAATGGTAAAGTCTAAAAATAAACATAGATTAGATTTGGATCAATATATCAATACTAATAAATTAATTAAATCTGATAATTTAATCTCAGACCAATTAAAGAAGTTAAGTGACTTGTATAAATCTGGTGCTTTAACTAAGGAGGAATTTGAAAAGGTAAAAAAAAAAATATTAAATTAATTTAAAAAATTTTACTTATTTCCCTTATTCAATTATAATAACTAATGAAAAAATTTGTAATCCTTTTGATTATAAACTTTTTTTGTTGTAAGGTTTTGTATGCAGCAAGTATCACAGAGGAGTTAACTCAATTAAATAATCTTTATAAAGAAGGTGTAATTACAGAAGAGGAATTTTCTAAAGCCAAATCAATAATACTAAAGACAAATAGTTCAAACGAACAAAGCAAAACTAAAAAGGTAAAGAAAAAAGAAAAACATAAAACCTTAGATCAAAAGACAAATAGTTCAAACGAACAAAGCAAAACTAAAAAGGTAAAGAAAAAAGAAAAACATAAAACCTTAGATCAAAAGAAAAATGAGCTTAAAAAGATTTATGAAGCAGGTGGAATATCAAAGGTAGAATATAAGAAAGCAATTGAGTTTTTAGAAAATCCTAAAGAAGAAGAAAAGAAGAAAAAAAAACAAGCTTTTTCACTAAAAAAGAAAAAAGATAAAAAAAAGAAAAATAAAAAGAATAAAGACAAAGACAAAGACAAAGAGGAAATCACTCTAAAAAAAATAGATGATCTAGGAGTGCCTGTAAAATTTGATAAGTCTTATTATCCAGAGAGCATGAAACCTAAATTTAGAGGTCAGATCAATTCATTCAAAGGAATAGGAAGTAAGGCTGGTCAAAGTTTGTTTAAATCTTTCAATAGAAGTAAAGGGTATCAACAAAGAAATCCTGGAGAGCTAATAAAAGCTATGGCGATGTATGAAATTTTTTATGCATCACAACTTTGGAGTGCTAAAGAAAATATAAAAAGATATAAAGAAAATAAATATGGCAATAATACTCTTTCTAGAAAGAAAAAAGATGAAAAAAAAATTAGATCTTTATTTGGAATGAAAAAAGGTCAACTAAACATGCGTGAAGCTTTAGGTATGAATTCTGAGACACCAGCCAAAGAAGCAATTAAAAAATTCTGGACATTAGGTGAATTTTTAGATCTTGGAACGGGAGTTAACAATAAAAAATTATCTAAGGACTTAAAAAAAAGACAGAATTTACTTGCTGATTATAAACAACAAATATCTAAACTAAAAAATAAGTTAAAAGATGATGAGGAAGATGAAGAAAATGAAAAATCAGTTGAATAAAATTTTAAAAATAACACTTGTTATTCTTTTTTTTACATTTTCAAAATCTTATGCAATTGAAGATGTCTCTGAATTCACTGACGCAATAAGTGAAGCTAGTGAAAAATTTAATAATTTGTCAGAGGGTTCAGCTGAACAATCAAAAATTATTGATGAGGCTATAAAAGAAATTGATAAAGCGGCCGAATATGTTCAAGAAGCTATAAATAGCGGCAATGCTGAAGACGCTATAAAAACTTTAGAGTTTATAGAAAAATCTTTATCCGATGTTGAAAAAATAATTCCTGAAGAATTTTCTTCTGATATGACCAATATCGATACATCTTCAATAGCAAAAGAAGATATGGATCTTATAACTGATATGACAACACAAATGGGTGTTGCTAAAGAAGAAAAAGATAATGAATTCATGTCAGATTTAATAGATCTTAATCTTAAAGGGATTGATACAGTATCCATTTCTGAAAATCTAAATGGCTTAGGAGTAAAAACTATTGAACTGGTTTTAGATGTAGAAGGAGCTGAAAATTTAGAAAAGTGGACAAAACAGCAATGGGCAGATTCATATAAAGGCGACATATTAACTTCTGTTGGTGATGAGACAATTACTGATAAAGATATAAATAGTAAAGTTGTTGATTTAGAGAAACAATTGCAAACTAATAATTCAGCAATATTAGATAAGAGAAATTCATTAACAGAGCTACAAACAAAAATTGATCCTTTATCAAATCAAATTACAGGTCTTCAAACACAAAAATCTAGCCTTTTAGCAAAATATAATGAGGAAATATTAAAGCAATCTTCAACAATTTTATCTGATGAAGAAATTGGTCAAAGTAAAGAATTAGCTGATCAATTTAATAAACAATTAAGTGATATAGCAAACGAGATTAAAGCCGCTGAAGAACAATCAAATTCACTTCAGCTACAAGTCCAAGGGTTAAATTTAGAATTAACAAATGAAATTGCTAGCAAAGCACAACTTGAGAATAATATTAAAGGTTTAAGCAGTCAACTTTCAGCTAATCAAAATGTTTTATCTCAAAAAACATCAGAGCTAAATCAGCTTAAAAATATAGATTTAAATATAAAGGTAAATTCATTAAATGAACAACTACAATATGCATCGCGTGAAAGAGATTTTATCGAAAGTGATTTTGAAAAATCAATAGATTTAGAAGTTGACGCACTTGCTAGATATTACACAGCACTTGGGGACGTTGATAGCGAAGATTTTGATAAACAAATAGATTTTTCAATGAGAGAAGTTGGTGTAATTATGGATGCTGATCCTAGAAAAGCTAGAGCATTTGAAATAGAAAAATACGCAACCTATGCAGGTCTTTCAAATGAAAAAATTCAAAATGGAATTAATGCCGTAAATAATGATGATTGGGACGCTCAAAAAAAATTTTATAAAGAAATAACTAAAAGTTTGGCCAAAAACCCTGATTGGGTAGTAGATGTACCATCAAATGCAGAGTTGAATGTTATGATGGAAGAGGAAAAAGCAATACAAGCTGCAGCTCTTGCATCTATGGAAGTTGATAAGATTAAATCAGAATGGAATGCAAAAATTAATGAAGAAGTAAAAGATATACAGCCTTTAGCCGCTTTGAATTTACAAACTATTAAATCAGCTGCTACTTGGGAAGGTATGAAAGAGCATGTACCATTACAAAATGAGATAAATAAAATTTTATCATCAACTGATTTAACTACAAAATTAGAGAAGTTAGAAGTTGTAAGAAAGGATTACAATGAAACCTCTCAATGGTTAGCTCAAGCAGGATTATTGAGATATTCAACTAAATTTACTCAAGAGATGGAAGCGGAATACAGCAAAATGTATTCCAAAAATGCAAAGTTAACTAGAGAATATTTCCCCTTAATGGCTGAGGTTAATCAAATTAAAAGTAATGCTGGTTGGCAAGCTAGAGAAAATTTGGCTGAGATGGTTGTACAAGCAAAAGAAGAATATAATGAAATTATTTCACAAGAAAATCCAGAACTGAAAGCTGTTGAAGAAAAAGTAACTTCAATCTTAAAAGAGGTACCAACTTTTGAAGCAGATGCAGAAAATCTTGCTGGATTGGATGCAACAACATTAAGAGCTAGATTAGTAGATATAACAAACGGGAATAATAATGAGTCAAGAGCCTTATCTGCAGCAAGAGACGCAGTTTCAAAAATAGGTAACGCACCTATCGGAAATTTAACTGGAGTAACATGGCAAATGACCAATGTTAAAGCAGCTGCAATAGTGAGATCAAAAAAATATAGTTATGTTGATGACTATGCTTATATTCAAGCCGAGTATGGAGATCCTTTGAGCTTGAATTCAGCACAAAGAGAGGAACTTGAAGGTGAATTAAAAAATGTGTTAAGTCGAGATAATATAAAATTACAAGCACTTAATGCTAAAGTTACAGAATTATCTAATGAATTAAATTTTACTAAAGAACAAAGTCAAAATATAACAACAGAGATGGCAAAACTAGAAAATGAATTATCTTCTCTAAAAATTTCTGAAGACGATCTTCAATCTCAGATAAGCAATTTAACTAATCAATATAATTCTAAAGAAAGTTTAATTTCTAAAAAAAATCAAAATTTATCCTCACTCCAAGAGCAATTAAATCCTATTGGTGAAAGAATGAATGCACTTCAAGGCCAAAGATCTGAATTAGATGGAAAACTAAATGATCAATTAAACACAATAGCCGATCAAGTTAAAGATCAAGGCCAAGTATCAGATGAGGCAAATGCACTTAAAGCTGAATTTGAAAGTCAAATTGCTGAATTAGATAATCAAATAAAAGAATTTGAAAATCAAAGTAATGAAATTAACAGTCAGTTAACCACAATCACAACAGAACTTAGTGTTTTAGAAACTGAAAACCCAGAACTAGCTAATCAAATTGCTAGTTTAAATAAGGATCTAGATAGCTTTAAAGATTTAAAAGCTGATTTAGCAATGGCTACTGCAAAGAAACTTGGTATCAATGTTGATGATACTACACTTAAGTCAGTTAAAGTGATCGATGGTAAAGTAGTAGTTGCACTTGAAGGAACAAACCTTGTTAGCGTGGTTGATAAAAAAATGTTAGTAAAGAATGCCTCTGAATTTATTGACTCTACAACTGAACTTTCTATCAATACAAAAATATACTCTGCAGATGCTCTAAATCGTGAATTAATAACACCAGAATTTGTACAAGCAGCAAAAACTATCTCAGCTTCAGCAAAAATAGATGTGATAGCTCAAGCAAGTGCAATAGAATCTATCGGAGCAACAACAGAACAATCAGCTAAATATGCTTCAGCAAAAGCAAAAAGACTAGCAGCACGAAAAGATTGGGACGCAGCAATGAAATCTGGAGATAAAGCAGCAGAAGCAGCTGCAGAAGCAGCATTTATGTCTGCTAGAGATATAGAGCAAGCAGCTGGTCAAGCAGCTGCGTCTGCAGCAATGGCTGCATCAACAGCAGCTCAATCAGCAACAACACAGGTAGCTTCTGCAGCTAAAGAAGCTACTGATGCAGCAACAGAAGCTGCATCACAAGTTCAAGATGTCGTTGCGTCTGCTCAATCAGCACAACAAGCAGCCTTAAGTGCGTTACAAGAACTAGAGTCACTACCAGGAGCCAAAGGATTTCATTCTCAAGAAGTGCAAGCTGCAATAGAGCAAGTTAAAGCGGAAATGGAAGGAAGAGATTTCAGCTATATGGGTTATTCTAGTTACGAGGCCGCTATGAAAGAAATTGAAAGAATGGAAAAAACTGGAAAAAGTGTTGTTCAATGTCTCTCTAATAAAAATGGAGGAAAGGGAGAAGGTTGCTAGCTTAGGTCACACACTGGCCACACAAAACATAACTTGCAGTTGTTTGATAACTTGAGTTATAAATAAATATAGATATAACAATGCGAAATCTAGGAGCCCTCGTGGTGAAATTGGTAGACACAAAGGACTTAAAATCCTTGCCGCTTGCGGAGTGCCAGTTCGAGTCTGGCCGAGGGCACCACTAAATGACTAAACTTCAGATTATTTCTGATAAAAATACAAAATCAAATAAAATTAAAAATTTATTAGTTAAAAAACTAAATCAAGATCAATTTAAAAAAGACAATCTTATTATTGTGATTGGAGGCGATGGTTTTATGCTTCAAACATTAAAAAAAAATAAGAATTCAAAAAAACAATTTTATGGAATTAATTCAGGTAACTACGGTTTCCTGATGAATAAATTTTCTTCAAAAAATATTATCAAAAACCTATCTAAAGCAAATATGGTTTCTATTTCTCCTTTAGAAATGAGTGTAAAAAATAAAAGTAATCAAACCAGAAAATCTTTAGCTATTAATGAAGTTTCTATTTTGAGACAAAGTAGGCAAGCTGCATCGTTATCTATTAAACAAGGTTCAAGACAAATAATTAAAAAGTTAGTTTCAGATGGGGTATTAGTTTCAACTCCTGCAGGGAGTACAGCTTACAATCTTTCAGTTCATGGACCTATTTTAAGTCTTCATTCAAAAAAATTATCTATATCTCCGATAAGTGCGTTTAGACCTCGAAGATGGAAGGGTAAGATAGTTAATGATAAATCTAAAATTATTATAACAAATTTAGATCCATCTAAAAGACCTATTAGTGCTGTTGCAGACAATTTAGAGGTAAGAAATGCTAAATCAATTACAGTTAAAACTAATAACAAAATTAGATTTAATCTTCTTTATGATAAAAATAGAAGTCTACAAAAAAAAATTAAAATTGAACAAATAAGAAATGAAACTAGTTAGGTTTAATGAAAAAAATTAATCCAATTATTCTAGTGGCAATTGTTTTGTTTATTGGTTTTTTAGCATTTAAAATTATGTCATTACTTGGTTGTTATGTTCGTATCGGAGATGTTGATACTTGCTGGAAGTTAACTGCTTGGTAACAATTGTTGTGTGAAGTGGTGCCCCCGCACGGATTCGAACCGCGGACCTATTGATTACAAATCAAGACTCAATTCTTAAATAACCATTAGTTTGCAACAATAATCTTTCAATATTTTTAGTCTGGTCACACTACAGGCACAGTGATATAATTAATCATGAATAAGTTTTTAGGAATTATTTTTCTAACATTTATTTTTAGTTCTAATGCATCTGCAAATAATTTAAATAATTGCAATCAAGCCGTAACACTTTTAAAAAATTATGGATATAACTTTCAAAATTTTAAATCAAGCAAAAATATTCTTATAAATTCTAACGCCTTAAGTTGCGGATATCCACCGAACTCAAATCAAATGATTACTTTTATAACAAACCCAGCAAGATTTCATGTTACGGACTCTGGCATTGGAAATTTCAATGGTCATTGTATTTATACTTCGACTGGTCAAATAATAAGATCAAGCTTAAGCAAATGTAGAGGTTGGTAATAAACTAGTTTTTAGTTATAAAATTTATTTTAAATGACTTCTTGATCAAGGCACATTGCTGGCACAATCCTTGCACACTTAATTCTAAAATTTATTTCAAAGTTAATTTAGCAAAAATAATAAGTATTGATTTTATTGAGTGATGGTGCCCCCGCACGGATTCGAACCGCGGACCTATTGATTACAAATCGAGAGTCTAAATTAAAAAAGATAAATACTATCAACGTTAATTGAAAGTTATTTCAATTCTGTACACACTATAGGCACAGTGATAAAGTTTTCATCGTGAAATTAGAGTTTAAAAAAGGATCGAAGTACTCAAGAAAAGATATTGGTTGGGTTTGCTTTCCAGAAAAAGGAAGACCTGCTGGAGGTGATTGGGACACAGGTTATGTGCGTGTTGAAGACAATTTAATAATTTTTATGAACATTGGTGTACCGGGAACAACAGAGCACGATTTTGATAATCATTATGATCATTCAAAGGGTGTTATTGTTTGGTACGGAAAACCAAAGTCACATTCTCAACAGCCAACTTTTCAAAAGTTATTGTCAGGTGAAATGACGCCACACTTTTTTGCACGTTGGGATAATAAAGATCCTCAATTCGCTTATCTAGGCATTGGAAAAGTTGTTAGTTTTAAAGATGGTGTACCTTGTTTAGATGGAAATAAAAAAGAAGTAGAGACAATTGAATTAAAATTAACCGTAGAAGACTCGGGAGAGATAATTCCCATTCAAAATCAAACTAATGTTGACAAAGAAAAAGATCTTTTAATTGAAAATAATTTAGCTTCAAAATCTTCATTCTTATTAGAGAAGCATCTTGAGGATTATATTATTAGAAATTGGTCTAATATCGAACTGAATAAAGATTATGATATCCATAAAGAAAATAATAAACTTTGCACTCAATATTCAACGGGATCTGGACCTTTAGATATTTTAGCAATTAGCAAAGATAAAAAAGAATTTTTAGTTATAGAGTTGAAGAAGGGCAGAGCCAGCGATGTAGTTATGGGTCAGATACAAAGATATATGGGTCATATTAAAAATAATCTAGCTGGAGACAAAGATGTTAAGGGTCTTATTATCGCGTTAGAGGATGATAAGAATTTAAGAGATGCCTTATCTGTTGCTCCAAATATAAAGTTTATGAAATATGAAGTATCGTTTAAATTGGTAGAATAAATGAAAAAACTTTTAGGGATCGTGGTTCTGGGTTTGTTGTTGTCCCATAATAGTTTTGCAAAAACAATTAATATTGATGATAAAATTTTGTTAAACGTACCAGAAAATTTTAATTATATTAAAATAGAAACAGACGAAGTAGCCGATTATTATGCGGAATTTTTTAGTTCATTAGGAGAAGACGCAGCTTTTTATTATGTGGGAACAGATGACTCAATCGAGTTTGCAAACGCTATGGTTAATGATCAA